>CAIPVR010000269.1 GCA_903868545.1 uncultured Actinomycetes bacterium | reverse complement strand
GACCACCGACCCGCAGACCGCCAGCGCGGCGACGAGCATCGACACGAGCAACTTCTTCATGTGTCCCCCTGGGTTAACGGTGTTCATCCCCTGCCGACACCCTAGACCCACCGAACGGTCCCGGGGGGTCCGGGCCCTCAGGGCGACAGGCTGGGCCCTCTTGGCAACAGGCCGACCCTCAGGGCGACAGGACGGTCTCGTCGCCGACGGTGCCGTCGGCGCCGACGGCGCGCAGCACCACCCGGTCCGGGTACACGGCGAGGTCCAGGAAGTGCGGCCACGAGAACGACACGGCGGTGAACGCGTCGGCGCCGGTCCGCCGTGTGCCGCTGCCCGCCCCCGACACCACGTACGTGACGCCGCCCATCTCCCGGCTCCGCTGGTAGTCGTGGTCGTGGCCCGACAACACGAGCTGGACGCGATGGCGTTCGAGGATCGGCACGAGCGTCCGGCGGAGGGCCACCCGCGAGCCCTGGTACCCGGCGGAGTAGGGCGGGTGGTGGAGGCACACGATCTTCCACGTGGCATCGGAGTCGGCGAGCGTCCGGTCGAGCCAGCGCAGCTGCGCCTCTCCCAGGGCGTTGCTGTCGAGACCCACGAGGAGGACGTCGTCGATGCGCTCGGACCAGTAACGGCCGTCCTGTCCGAGCACCTGCATCATCTCGCTGCCGTCGGAGCGGAGGACGTCGTGGTTGCCGAGGATCGCGAGCAGCTCCGCCCCGGCGAGCACCGGGGCGAACGGCTGGAACACGGTGGCGTCGAGCTGCGCCACCTCGCCGTCCGGGTACACGTTGTCGCCCAGGAGGACGAGTGCGTCGAAGGGCTCCTCCCGGGCCACCCCGGCCATCGACCGGGCGGTGGCGTCGAGCTGCCGGCCGCTGTCGCCCGTGTCGCCCGCTGCGGCGATGTGCACGGGGGGTGGGGGTCGGTGCGGCACCCACGCCCGGGTCTCCTCGGGCGGACCCTTCCAGTGGGTCAGGTACGACACGGTCTGGCGCCGGAAGAACACGCCGAGGACCACGACCCCCACGAGCAGCACCGCGGCGAGGGCGAGGAGGACGCGCCGCAGGACCGCGCCCGCCCGGGGGCCTCGGTCGTGGCGTCCGGTCACACCCAGATACTACCCTCCGCAACGATGCCGGCTCCCGACGTGTTCGCGCTGACGGATCGCCGGTCGCTCGATCCGGCGCTCGCCGGCGCCAAGGCCACCAACCTCGCCCGCGCCGCCGGGCTGGGGGTGCCGGTACTGCCCGGGTTCGTGGTGTCGACCGCCGGCACCGCGGGGTGGTCGGCGCGCCGCGGTGACCTGCCGGGCCTGCGGGAGGCGTGGGACGACCTGGGCGGCGAGGACGCGGTCCTCGTGGTCCGGTCGTCGTCCACGGTCGAGGACGCCACCACGTCGTCCATGGCCGGGCAGTTCACGTCGGTCCTCGACGTGAACGGCTGGGACGCCTTCCTCGACGCCGTGGACCGGGTGGTGGCCTCCGCCGAGCGGGTGGCGACCGACGGCGGCGCCCGTCCGATCGCCGTGCTGGTGCAACCGCAGCTGGAGGTGAGCGTGGGCGGCGTGCTCTTCGGGGTGGACCCGGTCACCGGCGACCGCCGCCACGTCGTGGTGGAGGTCGTGCCCGGCCGACCGGACACGCTGGTCGGGGGCACCGCCACCGCCGGCCACCTCGTGCTCTCACGGCGGGGACGGATCGTCGAGCAGGGCGGCGGCCCCGACACGGCCGCCCTGGGGTTGGGGCTCCGCCGGAACCTGGCCCGTCTGGCCCGGCGGGCGGCCGAGCGCTTCGGCGACCCGCAGGACGTCGAATGGGCCGTGGACACCCGGGGCCGGTGCTGGCTGCTGCAGAGCCGTCCGGTCACCGCCGTCGCCGCACCGACGGGTCACCACGACGTGATCCTCGGCCCGGGACCGGTGGCCGAGACCTTCCCCGACCCGTTGTCGCCGCTGGAGCAGGACCTCTTCCTCCCCCCGCTGCGCGACGGCATCACCGGCGCCCTGCGCATCACGGGAGCGGTCGCGGCCGAACGGATCGAGCGGTCACCGGTGCTCGTCGCGGTGGGTGGCCGGGCCGCCGTCGACCTGCACCTCCTGGGCATCGTGCGCGGACGACCCACCCTGTGGCAACGGATCTCGCCCGCTGCGCTGGTCCGCCACGTGGGGGTCGCCTGGCGGGTCGGGCGGGTCCGGGTGGCGCTGCCCGAACTGGCGGAGGAAGTGCTCGACGAGGTCGACGGCCACCTCGCCGGCCTCCCCGCGCCCGGCGAACTCGACACGGCGAGCCTCCTCGGCCTGCTGGACCGGGCACAACGGGAGCTGGCGACCGTCCATCGCTACGAGGTCCTCGCCGGCATGCTCCTGCACGAGCAGGTGCCGGGCCCCTCGGCGCCGGTGGTGGCACTGACGGCGCTGGCGGAGGAACGACAGCGCGGCGGGAGCGACATGGAGGTGGTCGCCCGGCGCCCCGAGGTGCTGGCCCTGACCGCGCCGACCGTGGGGCGGCCCGGCCCGCTCCCCGCCGGAACGACGCGACCCGCCGGAACGACGCGACCCGCGGGAACGACGCGACCCGCCGGAACGACGCCGGCCGGCGAGCCGCCGAGCGGCGCGACCGGGGACGTCGACGCGCTCGGCACCCGGGACGCGCTGCGGCTCCGGACCCGCTGGCTCCAGGAACTGCTGGCCCGGGCGGCCGGCGAACTCGGCGCGCGCCTCGCCGGTGAGGGCCGACTCGACCGGGCCGACTCGGTCCGCTGGTTGCAGCTCGAGGAACTGGCGGCGGCCGCGGCGGGCGGAGCGGTCCCCGACGACCTGGCGGCACGTGCGGCCACCCCACCCGCCGCTCCCCTGCCCTCGGCGTTCCGACTGGGTGCCGACGGCACGGTCCGCGCCGTGCACCACCACCGGGGCGCCGGCACCGACGGCATCCCGGCGGGCGGAGGGCGGGCCGCCGGCAGCGTCTGCCACCGCCCCACTCCCGGGCCCTCCGGTCCGGCCGCCTCCGCGCCGGGACCGACCGCCACGGCGGGTGCCGGCCCGGAGGCGGCCGACCGCGGGCCGGCCAACGGGCGGGTGCTCGTGGTGCGGCACCTCGAGCCCGAACTCGCACCCCTGCTGGCCGGCGTGGACGGGCTCGTCGCCGAGACCGGGAGCGCGCTGTCGCACCTCGCGATCGTGGCCCGCGAGCTCGGGGTGGCGACCGTGGTCGGGGTGGACGACGCGCTGGCCCGGTTCCCACCCGGGGTGCAGGTGCTCGTGGACGGGTCCACCGGTGAGGTGCGGGAACTGGCGGCGAGGACCGCATGAGCCCCCGTCGCGTCCTCGGGCTGCTCAGCAGGGTGCTGACCTGGGTGGTGCTGCTGGTCTCGGGCCTGTACGTGCTCGTCTACCTGTGGCGCTGGGAGTGGGACCGGGCGCTCATCGCCGGGATCTTCTTCCTCGGGGCCCTCGTGGTGGTGAGCACTCTCGCCGTTCTCGATGCGGTCCGCCGGCTGTCGACGCGCCTCGACCGGGTCGAACAGCGCGAGCGCGCCGCCGCGGCTCGGGCGGCGCGCACCGTGCGCCGCGCCAACGACGAGCGGGCCGGGCGGCACTTCGACTGGCTGCGCGAACCACCCGATCGGCTCGGGGTCTTCGTGCCCGTGCTCCTCGGCACCGGCGCCCTCCTCTCGGGGCTCGCCTACCTGATCGAGCGGGCGGCCGGGGCCGTCGCCAGCACCACCGTGGACCGGCGCACCGCCGGTCTCCTCGCCCCGGACCTGCCGCTCGGACCCGAACCCGTGCCGCCACCGGACACCTCCCGAGAGGGAGCGCGCCGCCGCACCGCCGTCGCGGCGGCCGCCACTGCGGTGGGCACCCTCGGGGCGATCGGCGTCATCGTCGTCGTGCTGATGGCCTTCACGCAGAGCCGGCCCGATCCGGAGGACGTGCCGAGGTCCACGACCATCGAGTTGCAGCTCCGCCAGCGACACTCGGACCGTCCGATCGACGAGGTGGCCACGGCCCTGTGGATCGGCTGCCGCGGCCGGGTGTCACGCGAGGTGGCGATGCGGAGCACCACGGTCGATCCACCCGACCGGGCGGTGCTGGTGCTGGACGGTCCGATCGGTCCGCTGGACCGCCGGAGGCTCATGGGTTGCCTCCAGGACGCGGAACTGGACCGCTGGCTCGCCACGGTGCGGTCGGTCCGGCCCTGAGCGGGACCGCCCACCCGCCGACCTCGCACGCCCGCAACCGGACTGGTGGTCACGTCACCACGCGAGGTGGCTCCCGTCACAGACCCCCCTAGGCTTCTGAGGGTGGGAAGGCCCGAGCGTGGCGCGGCCGTGGCGGTGGACCGTCCGTCGATCCAGCGGCTCGTCGCGTTCCAGATGGTGCTCGACGGGGTGTTCGAGCGGTTCTCCGACCTGCAGGAGTCGGACTTCGACGGCGCGGTCGACGAGTCGCTCGGGGCGATCGGGCGATTCGTCGGCGCCGATCGCGCCTACGTGATCCGCTACGACGCGGACGCGCAGCTGACGTGGATGACCCACGAGTGGTGCGCCCCGGGCATCGAGCCCTCGTTCGAGGAGGAGCAGGGGCGCTCCTTCGTCGAGGCACCGAGGCAGCAGGCCCGGCTCGAGGCGTTCGAGGTCAACGAGATCCGCGACGTCAGGGCGCTGGGCGAGGACTGGGCCACCGACCGCGCCTACCTGGAGCAGCAGGGCATCGGCGCGATCCTCGAGGTGCCGCTCGTCCGCCACGGTCGGCTCGTCGGCGTGATCGGACTGGACTCGACGGGCGGCGCGGTTCCGTGGACCGCCGAGGACGTGACGATGCTGCGGGCCGTGGCCGCGCTGTTCGCCCAGGTCAGCGAGCGGCGCGTCGCCGGCGACGGGCTCGCCGCGGCGGCGGAGCAGCTCGGCAGCACGGTCCGGGCGCTGCACCACGCGGAGGAGCGGTTCGCTGCGCTGGTGGACCGCCTGCCCATCGCCGTGGTCCGGGTGCTGCGCGACGGCACGGTCGCCCTCCGGAACCGGGCGGCCGACGAGGACGAACTGACGCTCGTCGCCCTGGAGCGGGGCACGTGCGACAAGTTGGGCGCCGCGGTCTCGGCCACCCTCGCCGACGGCACGCCCCGGAAGGTGGACTTCTCCGACACCGCCGGCGGGCGGACGGGCTGGCGTGAGGCCTCGGTGCGGGCCGAGTTCGACGAGAACGGCCGGGTGCTGTCGGCCTTGGTGCTCGTCGACGACACCACCGAGCGCCATGAGCACGAGGCCGAGCTCATCCGCGCCGCGACGCACGACCCCCTGACCGGCCTGCCGAACCGGACGATGTTCGACGGGCTGCTCGAGGCGGCGGCGGGGTCGCTCGGCGCATCGACCACATCGGTGGCGGTGCTGTTCGTCGACCTCGACGAGTTCAAGATGGTGAACGACTCGCTCGGGCACCGCCACGGTGACGAGGTGCTGTGCGCGATGGCCCGGCGACTCCAGGGCGCCGCTCCGCCGGGGGCCACCGTCGCCCGCTTCGGCGGCGACGAGTTCGCGGTGCTGCTGCACGACCACGACGAGGTGAGCGCGATCGAAGTGGCCGACACCCTGCTCGACGTGGTCACCCGGCCGGTGGAGGTGGCGGGCGAACAGATCCGGACGACGGCGTCGATCGGCATCGCCACCACCGCCGAGCCGGGGCAGACCGCCGAACTCACGCGGTGGTCCGACGTGGCGATGTACCGGGCCAAGCACCTCGGCCGTAACCGGGTGGCGGTCTTCGAGGACCACCTGAGCGGCACGATGACCGAGATGCTCGGCCTCGACCAGCGACTGCGCCGGGCGGTGGAGGCCGACGAGTTCACCGTGGCCTACCAGCCCGTCGTCCGCCTCGACACCCGGCGGATCGTCGGCGCCGAGGCCCTCGTCCGCTGGACGCCGGCCGGGGAGGACCCGGTGCCGGCGGGGAGGTTCATCCCTCTCGCCGAGCGGAACGGGACGATCTTCCCGATCGGCCGCGGCGTGCTCCGGAGCGCCCTGGGCGACCTCGCGACCTGGGTCCGCGCCGGCCTCGTCGGCGACGACTTCGTCCTGGCCGTCAACCTCTCGGCACGACAGCTCGACGACGCGGACTGCGCCACCGAGGTGCTCGACGCCCTGGCCGGCGCCGGCCTCGAACCGCACCACCTCAGTCTCGAGATCACCGAGACGGCCGCCCTCACCGACATCCGCGCTGCGGCGGTGACGATCCGGGCGGTCCGCGACGCCGGTGTCGGCGTGGCGATCGACGACTTCGGCACGGGGTACGGGTCGTTGCAGCTGTTGCAGCAGCTCGCGATCGACCGACTGAAGCTCGACCGTTCGTTCGTGGAGCGCCTGCCCGGCGACGCCACCGCCGATGCGGTGGCCCGAGCCGTCACGGAGCTCGCCGCCGCGCTCGGGCTCACGCTGGTGGCGGAGGGGGTCGAGCGGGAGGAGCAGCGGGCCGCGCTGCTCGCGATCGGGTGCCGGCTCGCGCAGGGCTTCCTTCTGGGTCGACCGTTGTTCAGGGACGAGTTCGAGGCGCTGCTCGCCTGAACCACCGCTCGCCCCACGCGGCGGGTGGGTGGGCGGTGCGGCTCGCGCCGCACCGCCCTGCGCAGGAACGGGTCCTCTCCCGAGGCCGGCGCCGACGACGCCGGCCTCCCCTGTGGGCCCGAACCATGCGCCCTGGTGGGACACCCGCCGTGGCCCGTTGACGGGGGCAGGTATCCGCGACTCGTAGTCCGTGATGTGCTAGGCGGCACCGTACGGGTGGGGTGTGACAGTCCCCTGTCCGGCGGGGGCGCGACCGGCGATCGACACCGGGGCGCGTCAGGTCGTCACAGCGGATGGGGTGTGCTCGTGCGGCCCAACCGCGTGGCGCAGGTGGGTGTGGCGCAGGTGGGCGGGGCGCAGGGGGACTAGGCCCCGCCGGCACCCTCGGCGTCGGTGCCGTCGCCGTCGGCACCGGTGCCGTCACCGGGCAGCGAGTACCGCTGGCCGTCCAGGACGACGAGGCCGTCGTCGACCAGCGCCCGGATCGTCGATGTCCACTGGGCGGCGGTGATGCCCGACACCTCGATGATGGCCGCCTTCCGGTCGGCCCCGCCGGCGATGGCGTCGAGCACCGCCCGCCGGGCGTCCTCGGCGGCGGCGCCCGTGGCCG
>CAIPVR010000268.1 GCA_903868545.1 uncultured Actinomycetes bacterium | reverse complement strand
CGGGGGCGGCGGTGCCGCGGCGGCCTGGCCCGGAGGCGGCGGCGCGGCGGAGGTCATCGCGAGGTTCAGCGCGGTCTGCGACTCGATCTGCGAGATCGCCTGCAGGCACCGGTCACGCTGGGCGCCGGCATCGGCGGGCGACCGGCCGGTCTGCTCGAGATAGGCCAGCACACCGAGGTCGCGGAGGTACGGCTCCGCCTGCTTGGCCGACACACCACCCGCCGTCGACGAGTCGATGCTGTTCAGCGCCGTGTCGGCCTTCGCCATGGCCTGCTCGCCGAGCGCCTTGGCCTTGTCCAGGAATCCCATCGGTCCACCTCCTCGACGACGGTGCCGTCGCACCGTCCGGGTCGAGCCTACCGACGCCTCGGCGCCGTGGTGGGGGGCACGGTGGTGGTGGGCGGCGGCGCCCGGTGGACCCGCCACCACTCGTCCCACTGGTCGAGCACGGCCTGACCGAACCACTCCTCGGTGAGCTGCTGGAACTCGGGCACCTTGATGTGGACGCCGTCGGCGCGCAGCGTGCGATCCTCCACCCTCGGGGCGTACCAGGTGGCGAAGTCGAGGAGTCGCACGGTGTCGGGCCGCTCCGCGGCGACCTGGGCCAGGATCTCGTTGAAGCGGGCGGTGCGCTCCGGGTCGATCTGGCGGCGGACGGCGTCGACCTTCCCGTCGGCCGCCCACGACCCGGGCGTGGGAGCAGTGACCAGTTGCACCATGGCCCCACGGGAGGCCAGCACGTCGACCGCCTGCAGGAACTCGTTCTTCACGAACGCGTCGGTGGCGGGGTCCCCGAGCGCGGTGTAGGCGGACGAGTCCGGCATCCGGGCGTCCGCCAGCTCCCACACCGACGACATGAGCACGGCCACGTCGGGCCGGGTGGCGTCGAGGCGGGCACCCCAGCGTTCGGGCCAGGAGCGGCAGAACGCGGTGGGTGAGAACGTCTCCACCGCCTTGATCGAGGTGAACCGGCTGACGCCGCACCCGAGGATCGGTTCGCCCTCGACGGGCACGGCGCGGCCGTTGCGGAACCCCCAGTCGCCGAATCCCATCGCCGCGAGCAGGGCGGTGGAGTCGCCGTACCAGGCGATGCGCGGGACCGGCGGGGTGGGTACCACCGTCGTGCTGGTGGAGGTGGACGGCGCGGCCCGCCCCGTCTGCTGCCGGTAGGCCGCGAGCTGCTGGTCGAAGTCGATCGCCCGCTCGTCGTCGCTCACCGGCAGGGGGATGAACGCGAGTGCCGCCACCACCGCCATCGACAACGCCGCCGCCGGAAGGGCCCGGCCCCGCACCGGCCACGTGCCCGTGCGGACCGGGGTCTCGAGGAAGCGGAACGACGCCACGGCGAGGAGCAACGTCACCGCCACGGCCACCGCCGTGGACACCCACCGGTCGAGGCCGGGCCAGGTCTGGCGGACGGTCAGGAAGATCGGCCAGTGGATCAGGTAGATCCCGTAGGACCGCACCCCCAGCCAGCGGAGCACCTCGAGCGAGAGGAACCAGCGCACGAACCCGGTGGGGACCGCCGCCGCGGTGATGACGAGGCAGGTCATCAGCGCGTAGAGGGTGAACCCGCCGCGGTAGAGCCACCCGGTGCCCTGCGGCAGGCTCCACCACCACCACCGCTGCACGGCGAGGGCCACGCCGCCGAGGGCGATGACCGTGGTGCGCCACCGCAACCGGAGGGCCAGCCGCTTGCGGACCTCCTCCGAGGAGAGGACCACGGCCAGGAGGCCGCCCAGCAGGAGCTCGGAGGCTCGGGTGTCGGTGCCGAAGTAGATGCGGTCCTTGGAGAAGCCGAGGAGCACCATCTCGAGGAACGACAACGTGGCCAGCCCGGCGAGCGCCAACCCGAGCGGGAGGCGCCGGCCCCGGCAGACCCGCCACAGGCCCACGAGCACCACCGGGAACAGCACGTAGAACTGCTCCTCGATCGACAGGCTCCAGTAGTGCAGCACCGGTGACGGCGACACGAACAGCTCGGCATAGCTGCTGCCCGAAAGGATGTAGTGCCAGTTGGCGACGTCGAACAGCGACCACAGCACGTCACCCTTCAGGGTGAGGCGCTGGCCCGCCGTGGCCACGAACGGGCCGAACAGCAGCATCACCGCGGCGAGCACCACCAGCGCCGCGGGCAGGAGCCGCCGGAACCGCCGCGACCAGAACCGGCCGAGCTGCACGGCGCCGGTGCGTCGCGACTCCTGCAGCAGCAGCGAGGTGATCAGGAACCCGGACAGGGTGAAGAAGGTGCTGACGCCGAGGTAGCCGCCCACCATCTTCTCGAAGCCGGCGTGGAAGGCGAGAACGCCGGCGACGGCGAGGCCGCGGAGACCGTCGAGCCCGGGGAGGTGGGACAGTCCGGCCCGGTCGGAACGGGTGAGGTGGACGAAGTCGCGTGTGGCGGGGTCGACGGTCAGCATCAGGTGGTGCCGTGTCCCGGGGGGTGGGGACAGCAACGCCACAGTCTCGCGCACCGGTCCGGTTCCCCCGGGTTCGGGGCGAGTGGATAGCGTGACCCGCCATGACCGGAACCGATGCCGCCGCCAGCCCCGTGACCACCCGAACCGAGGGTGACGTGGTGGTCGTCACCGTCGACGACGGCAAGGCCAACGCCCTGTCCTTCGAGGTCCTCGACGGGGTGGGCGCCGCACTCGACGGCGCCCTCGAGGGGGGCGCCGCCGCCGTGGTGCTCGCCGGACGGGAGGGCAAGTTCTCCGCCGGCTTCGACCTGTCGGTGATGACCTCCGGACCCGAGCCCGCCAGGCGGCTGCTGGGGGCCGGGGCCGAACTCGGGCTCCGACTGTTCGAGTTCCCGGTACCCGTGGTGCTCGGCGTCACCGGTCACGCCCTCGCGATGGGCGGCATCCTCCTCTGCTGCGGCGACGTGCGCATCGGGGCCGGGGGCCCGTTCAAGCTGGGACTCAACGAGGTGGCCATCGGCATGCCCGTGCCCGGCTTCGCGGTGGAACTGTGCCGGGACCGTCTGTCGAAGCGGGCGTTCGGCCGGGCGGTGCAGCTCGCCCACGTCCACACCCCCGACGAGGCCCTCGATGCCGGCTTCCTCGACGAGGTGGTGGCGCCCACCGAGGTGGTGGGCCGCTCCGTCGAGGTGGCCACGGAACTGGCGGGCCGGCTCCACGCCGGCCCGTTCCGCCAGACCCGTCGCACGATCCGGGGTGACCTGGCCGCCCGCCTGCGCGAGTCGCTCGCCGCGGACCTGGCGGCGTTCGACGTGGCGGACTGAGCACCCCGGACGCGACTCCGGCCGGCCCCGGGGGGACCGGCCGGATCGGCGACACCCGACGCGGCCCGGGGGCCGCGGGTGAACTCAGTCGGTGGGCTTGCCCACGCAGGGCTCGTCCTTGCAGACGTTGGTGATCACGCCGTCGGACTTGAGGAACGCCTTCTTCTGGGCGATCACCCGCGGCTCCGACCGCACGAACTCGTGCGGGTCCTCGCACTGCGGGTCGGTGGCGGCGGAGCCGGCGTTGGCCCCCGTGCACGCCGCCTCGTACTCGTCGCTCATCGTCGGCGTGATGTTGCCCTGCGGTGCCGGCAGCGTGCCGAAGTACCAGTAGTAGAGCGCCGAGCCCTGCAGGGGGAACTTCCGGATCGGGTCCAGGTTGAAGTAGTACGCGGACTGGTCCTCGGTGCCGATGATCGGCTGCACGCCCTTCGGGAGGACCGGCTGGTAGATCGGCAGCTTCAGCGTGCGGGCGATGTTGTCGGCCGTCACCGTGGCCACCTGGTGGTCACCGAGCGCCACGGTCATGAGCACCTGCTTCGGCGGCGTGAGGTCGTAGGTGCGGGTGGTGAGGTGCTGGACGTAGCCGCCCGCCTCGCCACGGTCCCACAGCATCTGGATGAGCCCGAACAGGATCTGCTGGTCCAGCGGGTCCGGGTAGGCGCCACGCATCACCGAGAAGTACTGGTCGAAGTCGGTGCTGCGGTTGAGCAGCGTGGAGTAGTTCATGCCGCCGACACCGAGGACCGCCTTGGTCCAGTCCTGGGCCACGGCGGTGACCGCGGCGCCCATGATGGCGCCCTGGCTGTTGCCGTCGTAGAACGCCTCGTCGGTGTTCATGATGTTGGCGCCGGCCTTGGTCTGGAACTCGGCGTTGCCCCCGAGGCCGTCCTCGTTCAGCATCAGCCGGCCGAGGAAGAGCGTGTTGAGCATGCTCTGCTGCAGGCGGTCGGGGATGGTCGGGAACTCGGAGAGGTCACCGAGCACGCGCACGGCCTCGCCGACGTCCTGCTCGGAGAGACCGATCCAGTTCGTGGCGCAGTAGACCGCGTTGTTGGCCGCGGCCGTGGCCTGCACCGAGCCGGCGAGGACCTCGTCGGAGGAACCCAGCAGGCCGTGGCCGTAGACCACCGGCGCGGCCTCACCCTTCGCGATCGCCACCGTCGGCACCACACAGGTGAACGACGCGGTGTAGGTGCCCACGGCGAGCGGGTCGCCGTTGAGCGGGCTGTAGACCATCCGGGCGCCCGGGGCACCGCCCCTGTCGAGGTAGAGCGGCACCTCGAACGTGCCGCGCACCACCTTGTTCACGCCCTTCTGGAGGCCGTCGCGCTGCACACCGGTGATGGTGTAGGCGGGCGACGTGCCGGCGAGACGGCCGAAGGCGTCCTCCCGCATCGACAGCACCCGGCCGGCGAGCGTGTCGGCCCCGGCCACCGTGAAGTGCCACATCAGGTAGAGGTTCGAGCGGTCCACGCCCGCCTTGGCCATCTCCGTGAAGATCAGGTTGTACTCCTCCTGTCGGGAGGAGATGCGGGCGTTCGGCACGAGGTTGTTGTCGCGCAGCGCCTGGAAGGTGATGGGCGCCGGCAGCGGAACGCCGCTGGTCCCGATGAGGTTGCGCAGGCCCACGGCGAAACGGTGCGTCTCGATGAGCGACGTGGCGGGGCGCAGGATCAGCGCCTGGTTCGACGGGCTCGTGGCGCGCTGGTCCATCTCCGCCCAGTGCGGCACCAGCTGGCCGGTGTCGAGGTCGACGATCACGGTTGCCGAGGCGCTGGTGGTGGAGAACTCGATGTCGGTCTGCTTCGGCAGGTTGGTGGCCGACGGGTCGAAGTTCGGCACCTGGATGAGGATCGGCGTGTTCGGGCTCCAGCCGTCGTTGCGGTTCCACTCCGACGGGTCGAGGGGTGAACCGCTCACGTTGGGGAGCTGACCGGGCGGCAGGTTGATCCGGCGCCGGGTGCCGGTGCTGTCGTCCTGGACGGTGAAGAAGTCGTTCGGGAACGGCAGGAGGCAGTTCGCCTCGCTGAACACGTCGCACTGCGCAGGGACGGCGGCGAGGGCCGCGTCGAGCTGTGCCTGGCGCTCGGGCGTGAGCGGCCGGGCCTCGGGCGCGTCGGCCTGCGGCTCGACCGCGGCCACCTCGGCCTCGGTCGGATTGCCCTTGGCGATGTCACCACTGATCGCGGGCTTGGGCGGCGGCTGCTTCTCGCAGGCCACGCCCACGAGCGCGACGGCGGCGCACACGACGGCGAAGATGCGGGCTCGAGGGGTCACGGCGTTCCTCTGTCTCGGCCAGTCATACCGGTCGCCGACCCTAGTCGTGGCGACCGAACGGCTGGAAAACGGCGGCCGACGATGCGGCCGGAAGGGCGTACTGGCGGGGCCGGCCCGGGCGGGCGACGGCGGGGCGCCTCAGCGGCGGCGGCGCCAGAGCCAGACCAGCACCAGGGCCGACAGCACCGCCGCCACCAGCGAGGTGACGGCCACGGCGCGGTTGGCGGTGGGCGTGTCGGGCGCCGGGGCCAGCGGCACGTCCGAGCCGGGGGTGCTCGCTGCGGGTGCGGCGGACCCGGTCACCACGGGCTCGGGGGACGGCTCGGGTTCGGGGGCCGACTCGACCACGACCACCGGTTCGGGTTCCGGGGCCGGCTCGGGTTCGGGGGCCGGCCCGGGTTCGGGAACCGACTCGACCACGACGACCGGATCCGGTTCGGGCCCGGGCTCGGGCTCGATCACCGGCAACTCCGAGGTGATCAGGGCCTCCACCGGTGCGGGTGCGTCGTCGTCGAGCACGGGGCGGGGTCGCTTCGGGTCGTAGGGCATCAGTGCTCCCGTGACAGGTTCAGGGCGGGGGCCGCGGCGAGGTCGCGGTGATCGGAGGGGGGTGCCGGGGACGGGCCCGGCGGCGCGACGGAGGGCGCCACCGGCGCTGCGACCACGGGCGGGCCGGCCGCCGGAGCCACGGGCGCAGCGGCGGGCGGCGGACCGACCGGTGGACCGGAGGCCACCGACCCGGCGGCGTCGTCGTCGGCCTGCGCGTCCGCATCCGCATCGACCATGGCCTCGGGGCCGGACGACGGCGACGGGTCGAGGCGCCGGGAGAGCGCGTCGAACTCGGAGGCGGCCTCGGCGGCGCCGTCCCGCGTGAGCGCGTGGATCGGCAGGGACTGCGCGGCGGCCTCGGTGACGGCGGCACGGAGCCGGACCGGCGGGTCGAGCACGAGGTCAGGATGCGTCTCGCGCAACTGCTCGTACCAGTACCCGGCGTCGCGCGTGCGGGCGAGACGGTTCACCACGATGCCGGCCACGGCCGGCCGGTCACCTCGGCGTTCGGCGATGCGTCGCACGTTGCGGAGGATCTGCTCCACCCCGTCCAGGCTCCAGGCGGCGGGTTCGGCCACGATCAGCACCCGGTCGGCGGCGAAGAGGGCGTTCACGGTGAGCAGACCCAGCGACGGCGGGCAGTCGATGAGCACATCGTCGTAGCGGCCGGCCAGGCCCTGGAGCACCACGTCGAGCCGGTCCTGCGCCCCGATCACGTCGCTCGCCATCTGGTGCTCGCTCTGGGCGAGCCGCGGGGAACTCGGGGCCACGTCCGGCACGGCGCCCGTGGCCGAGGGGTCCCAGCCGCCCGACACCACCGCCGCCGCCACCGCACCCGGCTCCTCGCGGTCGAGCACCTCGTCCATCGTGACGGCCGGGTCCCAGACGCCCAGCCCGGTGGTGGAGTTGGCCTGCGGGTCGAGGTCGACCACCAGCACCCGACGACCCCGGGCGGCGGCGGCGGACGCCAGTCCGAGCACGACGGTGGTCTTGCCCACCCCGCCCTTCTGGTTGACCACGGCGGTGACGCTCATGGCGACACGCTACCTGCCCGGCCCCCTCCGACGGGGTTGGCCCGGCACCGACGGCGCAGCTGCACCGAACGGGCCGGGGCGACGGCGCGTGCCCCCCGACCGGGTGCACACTGCGCCCGTGCCCGAACTGCCCGAGGTGGAGACCGTGCGACGCCAGTTGGCGCCGCAGCTGCGCGGCCGGACCGTCCTCGCCACCTGGAGCTTCGGCACGCCGAAGTTCGACCAGGCCCACCTCGCCGCCGGATCGACCTTCGGCCCGCTCGACCGCCGGGGCAAGTACCTCCTCGCTGCGCTCGACGGTCCCGACGGAGAACGCGAACTGGTGCTGCACCTCGGGATGACCGGACGGCTCGGCGTGCGTCCCGGCCCGATCGACGGTCCCATCGACGGTCCCATCGACGGTCCGACCGGCACCCACCTGCGGGCGGCCTGGGAGCTCGACGACGGCACCACCTTCGAGTTCCACGACGTGCGACGCTTCGGCCGCCTCGCCGTGGTGGACCACGGCGACCACGACGGGCTCCCCACCCTCGCCCACCTGGGCCCGGAGCCCTTCGACGACGCCTTCACCCCGGCATCGCTCCGCGCCGCGGTGGCTCGCAGCGGCCGGGCCATCAAGACCCAGTTGCTCTCGCAGCGGCCCGTCGCGGGGCTCGGGAACATCTACGCCGACGAGGCCCTCTGGGACGCCGGTATCCACCCCCGCGCCACCCGGCTCGGGACGCAACGGGCCGCCGCCCTGCACGACGCCATCCGCCGTGTGCTCGACGCGGGCATCCGCCACGGGGGCACCACCCTGCGGGACTACCGGGACGCGACCGGGGCCGAGGGCTCCCACCAGCACCGGCTCCGCTGCTACGGGCGGGCGGGCCGACCGTGCCTGCGCTGCGGTCTGCCGCTCCGGCGGACCGTGGTGGACGCCCGGACCACCACGTTCTGCCCGACCTGTCAGGCGCGGTGACGCCCGCCCGGCCCCACGGTCCGACCGCGGCGCACATCCCCGGCCCCTCCCATCCGTCCTGACCCGTCCCCACCCGGCCCCTTGTCGCCTGACGGTCACATGACGTACATTGCTGTTCTGTTACGAACCGTCATCTGGTGCTGGGCCCGACGACCGACGAGGACCGTGAGGACCGCCGCACCATGTACCGGCGCACGACGCGATGAACCACTTCGCACCCCCCACTCCGCAACGGTGGCGACGCGCCGTCCGCCGCTCCGCCGCCGCCGTGGCCACCGGCCTGCTGGCACTCACCCTCGTCCCGTCCACGGCATGGGGCGACGACCCCTCCGGGCTCGACGGACTGCGGGTCCAGCGCGAGCAGGTGCGGGCCCGTCAGGCCGAGCAGGCCTCACAGGTCGATGCGCTCCGGGCGGACGCCGCTGACGCGGAGGCGGCCCTCGGTGCGCTCAACCGGCAGGTCAACGCCCAGCAGGACCGGGTGGAGGAGGCGGAGCGGGCGGTGACGCGGGCCGAATCCGACCAGCGCGCCGCCGAGGAGGCGCAGGCCCGCGCCGCGGCGGAACTCGAACGCGTGCGGGGAGAGCTGCGCACCTCCGCCGTGGAGGCCTACATCGACCAGGGCAGCACCCGACCGCCGTCCGCCATGGGCGTGCGCAACGTCAACGACGCCATGAACAAGCGCACGCTGATCGCGCTGAAGGCCAACGAACGGGCCGACCTGATCGAGACGTTCCGGTCCGTGCAGGAGGACCTGGAGCTGCAGCGTGCCGCGGCCGCCACCGCCGCGGCAGCGGCCCGCGACCGTCGGGGCGAGGTGACGGCCCGGATGCGCGAGTTGCGGGGCGCGGTGAACGAGCAGCGCGAGTTCGCCGCCCAGCTCGAGGCCCGGGTCGACCGGGCCCTGGGTGAGGCCGAGGCGCTGGCCGCGGTCGACAGCCGTCTCGCGTCGGAGATCGGGGCGAAGGAGGCCGAGCTCGCGAGGGCGCTGGCCGAACAGCGCGCCGCGGAGGCGGCGCGGGCAGATCGTCGGGTGGCCGCCGGGGGCGAGGCCCTGATCACCGCGGACGGCGCCGATGACGACGGCAGCGGCGAACCCCCGTCGATCGTCGGCGCGGGTGAGATCGTCACGGTCGGCGGCATCTCCGTGCACCGTTCGATCGCCGCGAACGTCCAGGCCCTCCTCGCCGCTGCGGCCGCCGACGGCATCTCGTTGTCCGGTGGCGGGTACCGGGACTCGTCCCAACAGGTGGCGTTGCGCCGGCGGAACTGCGGCACCTCCGACGAGGCCGTCTACCGGGCGTCACCGTCGTCGTGCCGCCCGCCCACGGCCCGCCCGGGTTCGTCGATGCACGAGCGGGGGCTGGCGATCGACTTCAAGGAGGGCGGGTCCGCCCTCACGAGGTCGAGCGCGGGATTCCGGTGGCTGCAGGCCAATGCCGGGCGCTTCGGGCTGCGCAACCTGCCGAGCGAGCCCTGGCACTGGAGCACCACCGGGCAGTGAGCCGCCGACCGGCTACCCGCCGGTCCGGACCCCGGCCCGCCTACGCTCCGGTCCCCGTCAGTGCTCGGGACCGAAGACCCGGTCGGCGAGGGCGGCGTCCGCGTAGACGGCCTGGTCGCGGCCCAGCGCCTTGGCCCGTTCGAGCCCTGCGTTGGCCACCCTGATGACGGCCTCCGGGGTGAGGCCCACGTCGGAGTGGGTGATGCCGAACGAGCAGGTGAACCACGGGATGCCCGACAGGGCGATCGCGTCCTCGAGGCCGTCGCGGATCCGTTCGATCGCCTCCACGGAGATGTCCACCGACATCTCGGGGTACACGAGCACGAACTCCTCGCCGCCGTAGCGGGCCACGAGGTCGTTGCCGCGCACCTTGTCGCGCAGCACGTTGGCGAAGGTGACGAGCGCCCGGTCACCGGTCTCGAGACCGTGGCCGGAGTTGATCGCCTTGAAGTTGTCGAGGTCCGCGACCACGAGCACGAACGGGACGCGGCGCTCGAGGAGCTGCTCCAGCCGGTGTTCCAGCGTGCGGCGGTTGGGCAGGCCCGTGAGCGGGTCGGTGGCGGCCTCGGCGCGTGAGGTCTCGAGCGCGCGCACCGCACCCAGTCGGTTGCCGAGCTGGGTGGCGAGCGTGGCGAGCTTGTCGACGGTGACCTGGTCGGGGGGGCGACGGTCGGGGCCGGTGGCGTGCAGCGCACCCACCGCCCGGCCGGCCACGCTGACCGGCACGCACACGGCGGAGCAGGGGCCGGACGGACGGTCCTTGAGCCGCGGACAGGAGTTGATGCTCTCGGAGCTGTCGAACACCACCGTGCGCGAACGGCGCACCGCCACGCACCCGTCGAGGTCGGTCACCGGGCAGGCCGGGGCCGCGGTGCCGGGGTTCACCGCCACGGGGAGGAGTTCGGTGGAGTCCGGCGGGGCCAGCTGGAGTTCCATCGGGCGCGCCGGGTCGAGCATGGCGAGGGCCTCGCGCACCACCTGGTGGGCGGCGGCCTCGTCGTTCGCGAGGTCGAGCGCCTCGAAGATCATCCGGACCTGGACTCCCCACTCGGCCTGCTGGTTCAGCCAGGCCACCCGGCCCTGGGCCACGGTGAGCAGGTCGTCGAGGTCGCGACCCAGCGCCGCCACCTCGGTGTCGCCGGGGAGTTCGGACCGCGCCTCGAGTTCGCCGCGTCGCGCCGCCGCCAGGGTTCGGCGGAGGCGCTCGACCGGCTCGTCGATGCGGCGACGGGCCGTGAGGACCCCCCACCACCACAGGGCTGCGCCGCCGAGCAAACCGGCGGCGAACAGGCCGAGCGCCGCAGCGGGGCCGGCGCCGCCGTCGACCGACCGGAGGAGGAGCAGGGCGACGACGGCGGCGACCGCCAGCAGGAGTGTGCCGAGACCGCACCGCGCCACCACGTCGGCACTCACCGGACGGGCGGGGGCGGACCCGGCGGACGGAGCGGTGGTCGGCCCGGCATCGGCTGACCCGACCGGCGACGGCACGCGGAGCGGCGCTCCGGGGAGCGGGGTGATCGACGGCGGCACCGGCGGAGCGGCGGTCGGCGCGACCGGGATCGGTCCCGGGGGCGGGAGCTGCGGGGCGGACGGGGCCGGGCGGTGGTCCCGGAGGTCGATCACCACCTCGTCAGCGGGCGAGGCCGACGGCTGGGAGCCGTTGGTGGAGCCGGCGACGGTGGCGGAGGGGACGGGCCCTGAGGGAGGGGTCACGGCACCGGTGCCGACGCCGTCCCGCGCATCATCGTCGGCGGTCGGCTCGATCGAGTCCACGGGCCTCCTTCCCCAGCAGCCGGAGGGTACCAAGGTTCCCGTTCCGCACCCCCGGGGACAGCTCCCCGGGGGGGTGGTGACCGCCGTGACCGACTCCGTCAGCGCAGGGCGGGGAGGACGGCCTCGGCGA
The DNA here is from genome assembly GCA_903868545.1 of uncultured Actinomycetes bacterium. Taxonomy (GTDB): domain Bacteria; phylum Actinomycetota; class Acidimicrobiia; order Acidimicrobiales; family Microtrichaceae; genus CAIPVR01. The sequence goes on along the minus strand of CAIPVR010000268.1, from coordinate 9,447 downwards.
CCCGGTGGCACTCGTCGAGGTGCGGGTACCCCGAGAGGATGAACGCGTCCACCCCCGCCTCCATGTAGGCCCGGAGCGCCCCCACGACCTGGTCGGGGTCGCCCACGAGCGCAGCACCGGCACCGCTGCGCGCCCGGCCGATGCCGGTCCACAGGTGGTCCTCCACGAAGCCGTCGTCGTCGGCCGCGTCGCGTAGCTCCACCTGGCGGGCCACCCCGGCCGACCCGGTGTCGAGCGACCGGGCGCGGATGCGTTCCCCCTGGTCGGGATCGAGGCGGCTGATCAGGCGGGCGGCCGCGGCGCGGGCCTCCGTCTCGGTGTCACGGACGATCACGTGGCAGCGGAACCCGAAGCGCAGCTCCCGACCGTGGGCGGCGGCCCGCCGCCGCAGGTCCCCGATCACCTCCGCGGTGGCCGCAACCGTGTCGGGCCAGGTGAGGTAGACGTCGGCCGCCCGCGCCGCCACCTCCCGGGCCGGCTCCGACAGGCCGCCGAAGTAGAAGGGCGGGCATCCGCCGCCGACGGGACGGGCGCGGGGCGGGTCGAGCACCAGGTCGTAGAACTCGCCGTGGTGCTCCACCGACTCACCGTCGAGCAGCGTGCGGAGGATCTGCATCACCTCGAGGGTGCGGGCGTAGCGGGCCTCGCTGGGCAGCGGCGCGCCGGGGAGGTCGGAGGAGATGATGTTGACGCAGAGCCGGCTCCGGCCGGGCCGGTCGGGGTGCTCGCCGAGGATCCGGTCGATGGTGGCGAGCTGTCGGGCGAGCTGCGGCGGCCACATCTCGGCGCAGCGCACGGCGAGGAGCAGGTCGATGTCGCGCACCATCGGCGCCACCCCGGCGGCGAAGGTCACGGCATCGATCCCGAGCTCGTAGCCGGACGGCAGCAACACGTTGTCGAAGCCCAGCCGGTCCGCCGTGGTGACGATGTCGGCGCAGTGCCCGAAGCTCGAGGCCAGGGCCGGGTCGGCCACGCCGAGGAACTCGTAGTCGTCGTCGCAGAGGGCGCCGAACCATGCCACCTCGGGGAGGTGCAGGGGCTGCCGGTCGGTCGGCGGTGCCGGCGGTGCCGCGGTCACGGCAGTCGCTCCCCGCGCGAGGCCACGAGCACGTCGTAGAAGTCCCGGCGGTCGAGGCGGACCCGCGTGGCGGCCGCCGCGGCCCGGATCCGCTCCGGTCGCTGGCTGCCCACGATCGGGACGGCGCCGGCCGGGTGGCGCATCACCCACGCCAGGGCCACGGCGCTGCGGTCCACCCCCTCCCGTTCGGCGAGGCGGTCGAGGACCGGTGCCACGCGGGCCGCCCGCTCGTCCTCCGGCGCCGTGGCGAGTCGGCCACCGGCGAGCGGCGACCAGGCCAGCGGTGTCGTGCCGACCTCGCAGCACAGGTCGAGGGTGCCGTCGTCGAGGGGCTCGGTGTGCAGCGCGGAGAACTGGGGTTGCGTGGTGGCGAGGGGGCGCTCGAGGTGGGCGAGCACGGCCCGGGTGTGGGCCACCGTGAAGTTCGACAGTCCGACCTCGCGGACGAGACCTCGCTCCACCAGCGACGTGAGCGTGGCCGCGAGGTCCGCCGGGTGCGTCAGCACGTCGGGTCGGTGCACCTGGTAGAGGTCCACGTGGTCCACGCCGAGCCGGCGCAGCGAGTCCTCGCAGGCCCGGGCCAGGTAGGTGGCCGACTGGTCGTAGGGCACCGGCTTGCGGATGCCGCCCTTCGTGGCGAGCACCATCCGGTCGCGCAGGCCGGGTGACCCGGCGAGCACCCGGCCCAGGAGCTCCTCGGCGTCGCCGAACCCGGCCGTGCCGTCGAAGCCGTAGATGTCGGCGGTGTCGATCAGGTTCATGCCGCAGTCGAGCGCGGTCTCGATCTTCTCCGTGGCGGTGGCCACGTCCGTGCCGCTGAAGCGCCAGCAGCCGTAGGCGACGGGGCCGACACGCAGCTCGGTCGCACCCAGACGCCGGGTCGAGTCGGTGTCGTCACTCACAGCGGCGGACCGTAGCCGCACCCGTGCGGACCACCCGCAGCGGTACCGCTGGTGGTCCCCCCGGCCCACGCTCCGTGACCGACCGGGTACATGTGCCCGGTACCACGCCCTAGCGCCGGAAGGAGGGACCTGCCTACGATCACCGGGCGCTGGGCGGAAACCCGAGGGGGACTGATGGTCACCAGGATCGTGAAGAGCAAGGCGACGCGGGCAGCGGTCGCCGTGGCCATGGTGGCGGGTGTGTTCGCCGTGGCTGGACAGACGCCCACGGGGGCGGCGCCGCAGTCGAAGACGCTCACGGCGAGCTGTCAGGGCAAGGATCCGGCCAAGGACGGCCCCCTCATCGGGGCGCTCGGTGGTGCACCGAGCCTGCCCATCCAGATCAACTCCGACGTCCCGCCGACCCTCAAGCCTGAAGAGAACGGGTCCCCGATCAGCTTCACGATCGGCGTCAATCTGACCCAGGACCTGATCAACAAGGCCGCACCACTGGTCAAGGGTGGTGCGATCGGCATCAAGAACGTCGAGATCGGCCTGCAGGCCAGCGGACCCGGCCTCGCCAAGCCCATCGACCTGACGGCGCCGGTTCCGGACCAGACCCTCACCCTCGCGGTCGGGCAGCCGGCGGGCACGACGCTCGGCCCGTTCACCGGCACGCTCACCGGCGTGAAGAAGGGTGGGCTCATCAAGTACTCGGCGACGAAGCTGAACTTCACGATCAGCGCCGACACCGCGGCGATCGGCGTGGTCAACGTGAACCTCGTGTGCTCGGCTCCCGGCACGGCAGCGACGACCCGGATCCCGATCCCCGGCGCCCCCGTGATCGAGCAGCCGTTCAGCCTGAACGCCGTGGCGAACCAGAAGACGACGGTCGACCTGCTCGGCAAGTTCGTGAAGAAGGGCACCACCGAGGACGGGCGCCAGCTCGAGGTGGACCCGGCCAGCCTGAAGGTGCTCGAGGGCCCGGCGGTCGTCGAGAACGGGGCGATCGCCATCACCACTCCCACCTCCGCCTCGGTGATCGTCGAGGTGTGCGCCACTGAGAAGGTCGCCGGCGCCAACGAGGTCCAGAGGATCACGCTCGACACCTCGCCCGAGGGCCTGAAGAAGGGCGTCGCCTTCACCCTGAAGTCCGGCGACGAGGTCACGAAGCCGATCGACCTGGTCGGACCCATCACGGTCTTCGGAGCGATCCTCGGCGGCAAGCCGGCGTTCGTCCCGAGCGACGCCAACCCGGCCGACCCGCAGGTCTGGAAGAACAACGCGAACTCCTACATCCCGTCGACGTTCGAACTCCCGACGCCGGCCGAGATCAAGGCGGCACTCGAGGGCCTGCCCTCCGTCGGAGCGGGTGGCGTCGAAGTGTTCACCACCAACAAGGGCGACCTCGACAAGCTGAACCAGCCGCTCGGCGCAGGGGTCTACGACGTGGTGTTCACCCCCAAGGACCCCCAGAAGAACAACGTGCCGACGCTCACGATCGGCAACTGGTGGTCGGTGTTCCCGCAGGAGGTCAAGAACGACCTGCTGAACCTCGCGAACAACCTCCCCAGCGGCGGCGGCAGCGGCGGGGGTAGCGGGCCGACCATCCCCGAGGGGCTCACCGCGAAGGCCTACGCCGAGCAGCTGCAGCTGGAGTTCCAGGCGGCGCTGGTCGCCGGCAACACCGACCTCGCCGGACAGAAGCTGTCCGCCTTCGGAGCTCTCATCCCGTCGCTCCTGATCGACGAGATCAAGGCGAACATCGACCAGGTGCTGGCGTTCATCGAGAACACCTTCACGAAGGTCACGCCGCCTGCCACGAAGATCGACGGTGAGACCCCCACCGACATCTGCCAGCAGGGCGTGATCGACGTGAACGTCGCCGCAGTGGCCGCCACTCCCCCGACGGGGGGCCCGCCCCAAGGCGTGGCCGGCATCTCGGCCTCGCGGACCGGTGGCAGCAGCCTGGCCTTCACCGGGTGAGCACCCCTCGGGCAACGCCCGGGTCACATCCGAGACGTGCGGCAGCGGGCCGGTCGGTGATGTCACCGACCGGCCCGTCGCCCGTAGGATGACCCGGTGACCTCCCTCCTCGAGCAGCCCGAGGCGCCGTCGCGCCCGCCGAGGCCCTCGCGGCGTCGGTTCTGGGCTCGCAGGGCCCTCGTGATCGGGATCGCGGTGTCCCTCGTGATGGCCGTGGTGGGTCTGGTCGACCGGTTGACCACTCCGAACACCACCGACGTGGCCGCCCGCCCGTCGCCCACGTCGCTGCCCCGTGTCGCCACACCGACCGACGACGCCACCTCGACCACCTCGACCCCGACCACGGCCGCGCCGGCCGCCGCTCCCGGGGGCGCGACCGAGGGCGCACCCGCCCCCGAGACCGTGCCGCCCTCCGGCGGGGCCGCACCGGTCCTCACCCCCGGCCTCACCGTCGCCCCCCTCCAGGCCGCCGGCAAGCCGGTGCCGGTGGTGCACCGGGTGCTCACCTTCGACCCGGTGGTGTTCATCACCATCGACGACGGGGTCACCCAGGATCCGGCGGTGGCGGAGTACCTGCGCGCCAACGACATCCCCGTGACGATGTTCCTCACCGAGCAGTACATGCGCGGCGGGCTCCCCTTCTTCCGGTCGATGCAGGCCGGCGGGGCCGGGGTGGCCGCGCACTCCGTGAGCCACCTGAGCCTCAGCGGCAAGGACCCCGCCACCCAGATCCGTGAGGTGTGCGAGCCCGCCGCCGACTACGCCCGCGACTTCGCCACCCCGGTCCGCTACTTCCGCCCGCCGTACGGGAACTACGACGACACCACCCTGTCGGCCGCCGCGGGGTGCGGCATGAAGGCCGTCGTCCACTGGAGCGCCACGCTCGAGGACGCCAAGCTGCAGACCGCCTCGGGTGGACCGCTCCGGGCCGGCGACATCGTGCTGCTGCACTTCAAGCCCTCGCTCCTGGGTGACCTCCAGTTCCTCATGGGTCAGCTCCAGGCGCTCGGCCTGCGGCCCGCCCTGCTCGAGCGGTACCTCGACGCCGCCAACGTCGCCCCCTGACCCCGCCGCGGGAGTGTCACACCCCTCCCGGAGGATGGGGCCATGGCCACCTCCGCACCGCCGTCGCCGCCCCGCACACCACCGTCGCCGCCCCGGCGCGCCCACGCCGTCGACTGCCCCGCTGAACTCCTCGGCCGCCGGCGGGCGGTGGTCCGGTGGGCCCTCCGCCGGGGCACGCCCCTCCAGCGCGACGCTCTGGCCGCCGTGATCGGGGCCCGGGCCCGATTCGGTGCCGGGGCCGACCCGGGTGATGGCACCGAGTGCTGGGCCACCGAGGACGTCACCGCCCTGCTCTGGCTCTGGATCGAGGAGTGGTGCCACGCCCACGGCGCGGTCGTGCCGGTACGCGAGCACGTGCTGCAGAGCCTCGAGTCCTACCTGCGGTACCTCGCCGCGCAGCGGCTGCTCGCCCCCGGCTCCGACGCCCCTGCTGCACTGCGCCGGGCCGTTCAGGAGGCCGGCGGCCCGCCCCGCTCCACGGCACACCCCACGGTCGGCGGCCCGGCCGGCGGCCGGGTGGTGCCGCTCAGCTGGGCCTGATGCCGAAGAACCGCAGCGCCAGGTCGATCCCCTCCACCGGGCTCTTCGGCCAGGTGTGGCCGTTGCCGGGATGGGTGACGAGTTCCACCCTGGCCCCGTCCGCGCAGTTGCGCCACGTCCGGGTGCGGACACCGGGCGGCCCCTCGGCCACCACCGGATCCGGCTCGCAGCGGTCGGCCGCGGCCCAGGCCCCCACCGAGGTGGGCACGTCCGGGAACGGCGCGGAACTGAGCACGCGGCTCGCCGTGAGGCTCCCGTCGTAGGGCACGGTCGGGTCGGGATCGCCGTGCACGTGCAACAGGGACACCGGCGACGGCGGGGCGCACCCGCTCACGTTGGAGCCGGCCATCGGTGCCACCGCGGCGAACAACGTCGGCTGGGCACAGGCGAGGGTGTAGGTCATGATCCCGCCGTTGGAGAACCCGGTGAGGAACCGCCGCGACGGATCCACGTCGGTGCGTCGGCCCACCTCCTCGGCCACGGCGGTGAGGTAGCCCACGTCGTCGGTGCCGGCGAGGTTCGACGGAGGGCAGCACGGGCCGGCGTTCCAGGAGTCGAGCACCCCCTGCGGGAACACCGCGACGAAACGGTCACGGGCCACCGCGGCCCGCCAGTCCGCGGTGGCGGCCATCGAGTTGCGGTCGAACGTGAGCCCGTGCAGCACCATGACCGCCGGCAACCGTTCGCCGCCCGGGTCGGCGGGCGAGATCACGAGGTACGGCCGCTGCAGCACCCCCTGCTGCACCGACCGCTCCTCCAACCGCACCTCGCCCTGCACCTGGCCCCCGGGGCGGATCGCATCCCCGGACGCTCCGGGCCCGTCGCCGGTCGCCGTCGTCGTCGGGCCGGTGGTGGCGGAGGAGGCTCCGGGACGGGCCGCGCCGTCGTTGTCGCCACCACCACCACCGAGCACCAGGACGGCCACGAGCGCGAGCACTGCGACCGCGAGCAGCCCGACGGCCGCGGCCAGCACCCACAGCACGGTCCGGTTCGGGCGTTCCGGCGCCACTGGGTCCGGCGGTGCGGGTTCCGGTCCCCCGAGACCGAACGGCGAGTCTGCGGGGCCGGCCATGCGGATCCGAGCCTACGGGTGCACCACCCCACCCGTGGGGCAACCACCGGCGACCACGGTCGCCGGACGGGTCGCGGCGACGCCGTACGGGCCCCTTCGGCGCCGTGCGACGGTTTCTGACGGGTCGTCAGTTCGCAGTACCCTGCCGCTCGTGAGCGCCGGCGCCGCACCCACCACTCCCGACGAGGCGGCGTTCCGCGAGGAGATCCGCGACTGGATGGCCGAGCACCTCCGCGGCGAGTTCGCCGGGCTGCGCTTCCGCGGCGGCCCCGGCGACGAACACGCCTTCGTGGAGGAACGGATGGCGTGGGAGCGCGAGCTCGCCGGCGGCGGCTGGACCTGCGTGGGCTGGCCGGTGGAGCACGGCGGCCGCGGCCTGCCGCTGCACCTCGAGGTGGCGTTCCACGAGGAGTACGCCCGCAGCGGCGGCCCCGGCCGGGCCGGCCTCGTGGGCGAGGGCCTCCTCGGACCCACCCTCATCCACTTCGCGTCGGCCGGCATCCAGGAGCGCTTCCTGCCCGGCATCGCGGGCGGCACCGAGTTCTGGTGCCAGGGCTACTCCGAACCGAACGCCGGCTCCGACCTCGCCAACGTGAAGACCCGGGCCCGCCTCGAGGGCGACGAGTGGGTGATCGACGGCCAGAAGGTCTGGACCTCGCTGGCCCAGTGGTCGGACTGGTGCTTCGTGGTGGCCCGTACCGAGGAAGGCTCCGAGCGCCACAAGGGGCTCAGCTACCTGCTCGTACCGATGGACCAGCCCGGCGTCGACATCCGCCCGATCCGCCAGATCACCGGCACGGCCGAGTTCAACGAGGTCTTCTTCGACGGCGCCCGCACCTCGGCCGACCTGGTGGTCGGCGCCCCCGGCGAGGGGTGGAAGGTGGCGATGGGCACCCTGGCCTTCGAACGGGGCGTGCTCACCCTCGGTCAGCAGATGGCCTTCGAGCGGGAGCTCGGCCACATCCTCGCCGCCGCCCGCGAGCGCGGACGCACCGGTGAGCCGGTCCTGCGCCAGCAGCTCGCCGGGCTGTGGATCCGCCTGTCCATCATGCGGTGGAACGCCCTGCGGGCCCTGCGGGTGGACGAGAACGTGGAGCTCCCCCGCGAGGCGCTGATCAACAAGCTCTACTGGGCGGGCCTTCACCAGGACATGGGCGAGGCGGCCATGGACGTGCTCGGCCCCGACGCGCTGCTCACCCGCTACTCCGACGCGGACGAGGGCGACGCCGGGGAGCTCGAGATGGGCGGCGAGCACAAGCTCTTCTTCTTCAGCCGCGCCGACACGATCTACGGCGGGTCCGACGAGATCCAGCGCAACATCATCGGCGAGCGCGGCCTGGGCCTACCGAGGGAGCCACGATGACCGAGGACACCGGCGCGCCGTCCGCACCGACCGGGGGTGTCACGCCCGCCGGAGCGGCGCCCCCCGAGCCACCGGGCCGGGGCCTGCTGGAGGGCAAGGGTGTGGTCATCACGGCCGCGGCCGGCACCGGCATCGGCGGTGCGCTCGCGCGGCGCTGCCTCCTGGAAGGCGGCCGCGTCGTGATCTCCGACGCCCACGAGCGCCGGCTGAACGAGACGGCCGACGCCCTCGCCGACGAGTTCGGGGAGCGCCCGGTCGCGCTCACCTGCAACGTCACCGACGACACCGACGTACGGGCCCTGGTGGCCACGGCGGAGGTGGAGCTCGGCGGCATCGACGTCTGGATCAACAACGCGGGCCTCGGCGGCAACGGCCTCATCACCGAGCTCACCGACGAGGAGTGGGACCGGGTCATCGGGGTCACCCTCACCGGCACGTTCAAGTGCCTTCGGGCCGTGCTGCCCTCGATGTACGAGCGGGGCTCGGGCGCGGTGGTCAACAACGCCTCGGTCCTCGGCTGGCGTGCCCAGGAGCGCCAGGGCCACTACGCCGCGGCGAAGGCCGGGGTGATGGCCCTCACCCGGTCCGCCGCCGTCGAGGCCGCCGGCCACGGCGTGCGCGTCAACGCCGTGGCACCGAGCCTGGCGATGCACGCCAACCTCGCCAAGGTGACCCCTCCCGGACTCCTCGAGGAGCTCACCTCCCGGGAGGCGTTCGGCCGTGCCGCTGAGCCGTGGGAGGTGGCCAACGTGATGGTCTTCCTGGCCAGCGACCTGTCGAGCTACATGACCGGCGAGGTGCTCGCCGTGTCGTCCCAGCACCCTTGATCCTGCACCCTTGATCCTGCACCCCTGACTCGGCACCCCTGACCCGGCGTGCCAGGTCCACGGCCGTTGGGGTACCGACATCTACGCTCCTCGTGTCGGTCGGTGCAGCCGGCAGGGAGGTCCCATGCCGTCGCGCCCGCCGGAACAACCGACGGAAGCTGCCGACGCGGCAGCACCGGGCCAGGACGACGCGGGCCCCGGCACTGCGGCAGCCGCCACCGGCGCTCCGTCCCGGACACCGGCGCTGTGGTGGGGGGCGGGGGCCGTCGTCGTCGCGGTGGTGGCCGGGGCCCTCGGGGCGTTCGGGGCCTTCGGCCGCCCCACCGCCGAGGCGGCCGCCACCGTGTCGGGGCGTGCCGTCGCGGTCAGCGCACGCGACTGCCCCGGCGGCGGTGAGGTCCGGACCTTCACGCGCGACGACCGCGTCCTGGTCGTGGCCCGGGCCGAGGGAGGATGGCTCGGGGTCCGTGACCCCGCCGACGTGACCCGCGTGGTGTGGGTGCCGGCTGCCAGTCTCCGCTCCGACGACGGACAACCCGCCCTGGACTCACTCCCCGTCCGGAGCTGCGCCGATGAGGCCTCGGCCGGGGTGGCGGCCGCGGCCCCCACGCCCGGCGCCCCGGCGCCCGCACCTG
>CAIPVR010000267.1 GCA_903868545.1 uncultured Actinomycetes bacterium | reverse complement strand
TGCGGCGGAGGGCCTCGGCCCAGGCGGCGAGCGGCTCCCCCTCGAAGCGGTTCACCCGTGCCCAGCCGATGAGCACCGCTCCCCCGCTCATCGGTTCCGCCACCGCGGCGGCCGCTTCTCGGCGAACGCCCGGGGGCCCTCCTTCGCGTCCTCCGAGGCGAAGACCATCTGGGACAGCTCCGACTCGATCTTGTATGCGTCGCGCAGCGTGCCCTTCATCCCCCGCACCACCGACTCCTTCGTGGCGCGCACCGCCAGCGGGCCGTTGGCCAGGATCCGGTTCGCCCAGTCGAGCGCCGTGTCGAGGACGTCGCCGGGCGGCACCACCGCGTTGAGCAGGCCGAGTTCCATCGCCCGCGCCGCCGGCACCTCCTCGGCCAGCAGCAGGAACTCCATCGCCGCGGCGTAGGGCAACTGGCGGGGCAGGCGGGCGGTCGTGCCACCACCGGCGAAGAGGCCCCGCTTCGGCTCGAGCACCCCGAAGGTCGCCCGGTCGCTGGCGATGCGGATGTCGACCCCCCCGAGCATCTCCATCCCACCGGCCACGCACGGTCCGTCGATGGCCGCGACCACGGGCTTGTAGAGGTCCACGTTGCGCAGCACCGCCTCGGTGCCGTCGCTCAGACGGCAACCGTCGATCTCGGTCACCTCGCCGCTGCCGATGCGCTCGGCCAGCGCGGTGATCTGGGGGATGTAGTCCTTGAGGTCCGCGCCGGACATGAAGGCGCCCTCGACCCCGGTCACCACCGCCACCCAGAGGTCGTCGTCGTCCCGGAAGTCGCGCCATGCGCGGGCCAGGTCGCGGAAGTGGTGGAGGTCGAGGGCGTTGCGACGCTCCGGGCGGTCGATCGTGATCAGCAGGACGTGGTCGTCACGGGGTTCGTAGTGGATCGGCACGGGTCTCCTCCGCTCGGGTCGTCACGGTCGTCGGGGATCGCGGCCATGGGTGGCGAAGCGCTCCTCGAGCGCGGCCAGATCGGCCCGCGTGAACCGGCGGTACGGCTCACCGCGACCGGGCCGCCAGTAGACCGGGTCCTCGGTCCACCAGCGCTCCACCCGCAACGGCCGCTTGTCGATCTTGTTCGTGGCCCCCACCGGCAGCGCCCCGACCCGCACGTACCTCGGCGCCCAGTGGGCGCTCAGGTCCGGCTGGCCGGCGAGGAAGTCGGCGAACTCGTCCGGGTCGAAGTCCTCGCCGGCGGCGAGTTCGATCGTGGCCATCATCTGGTCGTCCGCGGTGCGCTCGTCGGGCACGGCGTAGACCGCCACGCCGACCGCCGGGCGGAACCGGCCGAGGATCCGCTCCACCGGTGCCGCCGCGAAGTTCTCCGAATCCACGCGGAGCCGGTCGCCGCTGCGCCCGGCGAAGTGGAAGATGCCGTCCTCGTCGACGTAGCCGAGGTCCCCGGACCAGTACCAGCCGCGGCGCGTGCGTTCGGCGTCGGCCTCGGGGTTCTCGTAGTAGCCCTCGAACCGGTCGACGAGGTTGCGGCCCACGATCTCGCCGATCGCCTCCTCGGCGTTGACCAGCCGGCCGTCGGCGTCGAACCGGGCACGGGGACACTCCACGCCGGTGTCGGGGTCCACCACGGCCACGTCGGCCCCCTCCTGCGGCCGACCGAGCGCCTCCCTGGGCGCGCCGGGCACCGGGGTGAGGATGATCGCGTTCTCGCTCGACCCGTAGCCGGTGAAGCAGGTGATGCCGAAGCGCTCCCGGACGGCGCGGATGTCGGCCGGGGACGACTCCGGCGCCAGCCCGTAGGCCACACGGTGGTCGCGGTCGGCGGCGGTGGGCGGGGTGGCGAGCACGTAGGAGAGGGCCCGACCGACGGTGCTGAAGAACGTGGCGCCCGTCCGACGGCAGTCGGGAACGAACTCCGAGGCCGAGAACCGGCGGCGCAGCGCGATCGTGGCACCCGTGGCCAGGGCCGGCAGCACGATCGCGTTCAACGCGTTGCCGTGGAAGAGGGGCATCGCCCCGTAGAGGACGTCGTCGCCGGAGAACCATCGGGACCCCTCGGCCATCCGGGCGGCCCGGCCGTGGGTCATGCGCACCGCCTTGGGCGCACCCGTGGACCCCGAGGTGAAGAGCAGCATGAACAGGTCCTCGGGCCCCGGACGGGCCCACGGCCGCTGCACCGACGGTTCGTCGGAGGCGGCCCCGGCGGGCAGGCCGGTCCGGTCCTCCACGACCACCACCGGGACGCCCTGCAGGTCGGCGGCGTCGAGCAGCCCGACGCCGGCTCCGTCGGTGACGACGACCCGGCAGTCGGTGTGGAGCACGTCGCGGGCCAGTTCCGCGCCGCGCCGGGTGGTGTTGAGGCCGACCACCACCGCGCCCGCCCGCGCCGCTCCGAACATCGTGAACAGGTGGGCCGGGGTGTTCTCCATGAACACCCCCACGTGGAAGGGGCCGTCGCCCGGGAGCGACCGGAGCCATGCGCCCACCCGGTCGGCGGCCTCGACCACCTCCCGCCAGGTCCAGCGGCCACCGAACGTGGCGTCACCCTCGACAGTGCCCACCCCGGCA
>CAIPVR010000266.1 GCA_903868545.1 uncultured Actinomycetes bacterium | reverse complement strand
GGTCTCGGGCACCTGGTCGGCGGCGATCGCCTGGGCGAGACCCTCGACGATGGCGGTCTTGCCCACGCCGGGCTCGCCCACCAGCACCGGGTTGTTCTTGGTGCGGCGGCTCAGCACCTGCATCATGCGCTCGGTCTCGCGGTCGCGGCCGATCACCGGGTCGAGCTTCTTGTCCTTCGCCAGCTGGGTGAAGTTGCGGCCGAACTGGTCGAGCACGAGCGAACCCGACGGGGTCTCGGAGGAACCACCGCCGGTGCCGGCGGCGGCCTTCTCGCCGCCCTGCGGCTGGGTACCCGAACCGGGGTAGCCGGAGAGCAGCTGGATGACCTGCTGACGCACCCGGGAGAGGTCGGCGCCCAGCTTCACCAGCACCTGCGCCGCCACGCCCTCGCCCTCACGGATGAGGCCGAGGAGGATGTGCTCGGTGCCGATGTAGTTGTGGCCGAGCTGCAGCGCCTCCCGCAGGGAGAGCTCCAGCACCTTCTTGGCCCGCGGGGTGAAGGGGATGTGGCCCGACGGCGACTGGCCGCCCTGCCCGATGATCTCCTCCACCTGCTGGCGCACGGCCTCGAGCGAGATGCCGAGCGACTCCAGGGCCTTGGCCGCGACGCCCTCGCCCTCGTGGATCAGGCCGAGGAGGATGTGCTCCGTGCCGATGTAGTTGTGGTTGAGGAGGCGAGCCTCCTCCTGGGCCAACACGACCACGCGACGGGCCCTGTCGGTGAAACGTTCGAACACGTGCCTGCCTCCCGGAAGGTGTCGGGTCAGTCTAACCCCCACCCCCGACGGGGCGGTCCCCGCCCTTCGGGGTGCTCGCATGGGGACGGCGGGGCCTCCGCCTGTATCTTCGTCCCGTGGCCGGAACCAACCCTCTGCAGGTCATGCCCCACATGGAGGCCGACCTCGCCCGCGTGGAGGCGGAGCTGACGGCCGCCGCCGCGTCCGGGGACCCGTTCCTCACCGAGATCGCCACCCACCTCATCAGCGCCGGCGGGAAACGGGTCCGGCCCGGCTTCTGCGTGGCCGCTGCCGCCACGGCGCTCACGGTGGACGCACCGGCCAGCCCGCAGGCGGTCACCGGTGCCGTGGCCGTGGAACTCGTGCACCTGGGCTCGCTCTACCACGACGACGTGATGGACGAGGCGGTGGTCCGCCGCACCGTCGACAGCGTCAACGCCCGCTGGGGCAACCTGAAGGCGATCCTGGCCGGCGACTTCCTCCTGGCCCGGGCCTCCGAACTGGCTGCGTCGCTCGGCGTCGAGGTGGCGGGCCTGCTCGCCGCCACCATCGGCCGGCTCTGCGAGGGCCAGGTCCGGGAACTCCAGCACGCGTTCGACGTGGACCGTTCCCGGGAGGCCTACCTGGCCTCCATCGACGGCAAGACGGCCAGCCTCCTCGGCGCCTCGTGCCGGATCGGCGGCATCGTGGCCGAACTCCCGGGGGAGCACACCGACGCGGTCACCACCTTCGGCCACTCCTACGGGATGGCGTTCCAGGTGGTCGACGACGTCCTCGACCTGGTGAGCACCGAGGCCGACCTCGGCAAGCCCGCGGGGCACGACCTCGAGGAGGGCGTCTACACCCTCCCGGTGATCCTGACCCTCGAGTCCGAGCGCGGTCCGGAGCTGCGGGAACTCCTCGGGGGGCCGGTCGACGCCGCCACCCGCGACAAAGCCATCGCCATCGTGCGCGACGGTTCCGGCATCCCCGCGGCGATCGACATCGCCCGCGGCTACGCCGACGCGGCGCGTGACGCACTCCGTGCCCTGCCGCCGAGCCCGGGCGTGACCGGGCTGACGGCCGCGGCGGACTACCTGCTCGACTCGGTCGAGGCCGCGGCCCAGCCCTCCTGAGACCAGCCCTCCACGGCCCGGCGGACCCGGACCCGGGCCCCGCTCACATGAGCTTGGTGGAGTCGGTGACCTCGTGCTGGTGGATGTCGACGCCGGTGATCGGCAGGGTCCCCATGCCCGTGAGGAACTCCGCCATGTGGGCGCTGGCCATGTGCTCGCCCATCGCCTCGGTGGACGCCCACTCCTCGTAGACCCGGAAGGTCCCGGGGTTCGCGGGGTCGGCCCAGAAGCCGTAGGTGATGTTCCCGTCCTCGGCCAGCGTGGCCTCGACCAGCGGGGCGAAGAGCTCGACCGCACGGTCGTGGCCCGACGGGTCCATGGAGATGATGCCGCTCACGATCAACATGGGCGGCACCGTAGCCGGGCCGGCACCAGACTGGGCCCGTGATCGCCGTCGTCTCCCGCTGCCGCACGCTCGACACCCCGGGTGCCACCGAGGCCTACGTCGCCGGTTCCGCCGACTTCCTCGAGTGGCTGCGCGACCAGCCCGGGTTCCGGGGCCGCCTGCTCCTCGCCGACCGCGACGACCCCCGGTCGTTCACCCACGTCCGGTTGTTCGACTCGGTCGAGGACTACGAGGCGATGGTCCTGCGGCCCGGCTACGCCGAGCGGATCGAGGCCCTCGGCGCCCACCTGGACCTCGAGACGGTTCCCACGAAGTCCTACGCCGACGTGGCCCTGGCCGACGGGTTCGCGGGGTGACCGCCTTCGTTCTCGTGCACGGTGCCTTCCGGGGAGGGTGGAGCTGGGCGCCGGTGGCCGGCCGGCTCCGCGCCGCGGGCCACGCGGTGACCACCCCCGACCTCACCGGCATGGGCACCGGCGCCGGCGTGGCACGGCCCGACCCGCCCCCCGACCTGGCGCGCTGGGCGGACGACGTCGTGGTGGCGGCCGGGGCGGTCGCGGGGAGCCGCGCCGACAGTGCCGGGGTGGTCCTGGTGGGCCACAGCCAGGGCGGGGTGCCGGTGGCGGCGGCGGCACCGGAGCTCGCCCGCCGGGGACTGCTGGCCGGCCTCGCGCTGCTCGACGCCGCCGTGCCGGGCCCCGGCGAACGGGCGGTGGACCTCACGCCGGGCATGACGGCGGGCACCCCGCTGCCCCCGCCCGACACCTGGCTGGATCCCACGCCGCTGGGCGATGACGCCGGGCTCGACCCGGCCACCCGCCGGTGGGCCGACGAGCGGCTCTGCGCCACACCGCTGCGCCCGTCGCTCGACGCGATCCGTTCGCCGCTGCCCGAGGTGCCCACCCGGTGGGCGTTCTGCACCGGCACACCCGCCGGCTACCCCTCCGCCACCACCCGGGCCCGGCTCGCGGCTGCCGGCGTGCCGTTCACGCTCCTCGACTCCGGCCACGACGCCCCGCTGTCGGCGCCCGACGCCGTGACGGACTGGCTCACCGGCGGGGCTTCGTCCACACGCGGGGACTAGTCGAGGGCGTCGCGGAAGCGGGCGAGGACCTGCTGGATCTGTTCCGGCGGGACGGGTGGACCCTTGGACCCCACCGCCATGGTCAGCACGGCGTTGCCCTCCACGAGAGCGGCGGTGCGCACGGCCTGGAACTGCGTCATGCCGGCCGGGGGCGGCTGGAGCCAGGTGTTGTAGAGCGTGTCGTCACCGAGGTCGAGCGCCGGGTCGCGGTGGGTCACCGAGACCTTGTCGATGTTCACGGCGCCGAAGGGGCGGCTGAACCCGCGGCACTCGTCGCCGGTCACGCCCTGCTCCAGGGACCAGGCGTTGAACATCATGCGTGCGTCGGCCGGGTCGCGGAACTGCACCACCCGGAACCAGGCCTGGCCGCCGGGCCACAACGCCGACTTCTCCCAGAGCCCGGTCACCACGAAGCGGCGCGTCATGAAGCCCACGCAGGCCGGGTCCTTGGCGGCGTTGAAGGCCTGCCAGCGGCCCTCGGCGGGGAGCCGGTCGACGAAGAACGTGGGGGCGTCCACCACCAGCACCGCCGGGTCGAGCGGACGGGCCAGGGCGGTCGGGTCGGCCAGGAAGGTGCCGAGCACGCTCGAGGTGTCGCGCACGCCGGGCACTTCGTAGCTCACGTCGGCCTGCATCCCGGCGTAGGGGCTGCCATCGGTGACCACGGTGGTGCTGGTCTGGTCCGTTGCGGTGGCGTCGTCGGCGCTGACACCACCGCCGGCGACCATCGGCGGGTTCACCGCGCCGATGACGGTCGACCCCGGGGCCTGCTTCGGGGCGGCCACTGCCGTCTCGCCGTCACCGTCGCCGCGCAGCAGCAGCCAGGTGCCCACGCCCAGGAGGACGACCGCCGCTGCACCGGCCACGGCCAGCGCGACCCGGGTTCGCCTCGGGCGCTCGGGGGGGAGGGTGCGGGCCGCCGGGCCC
>CAIPVR010000265.1 GCA_903868545.1 uncultured Actinomycetes bacterium | reverse complement strand
GACTACGACGCCCTGGTGGAGGCCGGCAAGCTCGTCGTGGACGAGGCCTCCTACTACGTGGGCATCTCACGGACCTCGTCGACGCACCAGAGCTACAACGACCGGATGTCGGCGCGGTCGCTGCGCGTCGTGCAGCTGGCGATGGTGTCGCTGTTCTACGGCCTCGGCCTGGTGCTGCACCCGAGGCGGGTCGTCGAGTACGTCCAGGCCCAGCGGACGGGCGAGGAGCGGACGTTCCTGGACCAGCTCGTGCGGATCAAGTGGCGGGGCTTCCGCTCGTCGGGTCGGCGGGCCGACGTCCGCAGGACGCCCCGCCTCCGCGCCCGTCCGGCCGGCCAGGGGGCCACCGAGGCCGGGGAGGACGCCGGCGTGCTCGCGGACCCGGTCGAGGCCGCCGGCGGCCTGCCCCGCACGGGCTGACATCCCGGCCCGCCCGAGCGTCACGGACGGTCAGATCTGCCCAGTCCGCGGGCCGCCTCCGACGGGACAGAGACAGGGGCCACCAGTACAATTAGGGCCGTGTTCGGATGCCGGGCTGCAGTGGGCGCAGCAGTGACGGCCACACTGATTCTCTCGGTGGGGTGCGGGTTCGTCCAGGACGACCCTGCGGGCTCGGCGGCACCCGGGGAGCGCGGCGCGGCCGGACCGACGGTCACAACGATCCGCACCGACACCCCCTCCACCACGCCCGGCTCCGGCACACCGGGCACACCGGGCACACCGGGCACACCGGGCACACCGGGCACACCGGGCACACCGGGCACACCGGGCACACCGGGCACACCGGGCACACCGGGCACACCGGGTGCATCCGGTCCGTCGGGCCCCGGCCGGTCGCCCGGCGCCGACACGTCGACGACCACCACGGTCGCCGTGAGCCCGGAGGACCGTGCGCTGCTCACGCGGTGCGAACTGGTCCTGCGCTTCCGTCAGGCGGGCCTCGACGTGGTGGTCGTCTCGTCCCGCGAGCCCGAGCGCCTCGTGGACGCGATCCGGCGATTCGACGCGGCGGCGACCGCCATGATCCCTGCGCTGCGCGCCGAAGAGCGGGACGACGTCGAGGCCGCGATGGCGACCGTCCGCGCCGGACTCCCCGGGCTCGACTTCCGGTCCCCCCAGCAGATCATCGACCAGTGGAACGGCATCCTCCGGTCGAACCTGTCCGTGTGGCGACGGGCGGTCCTCGCCATGACCGCGGCCTGCCCCACCGGTCCCGCGGACATGCCGGACCAGACCGCGGAGTTCCTGCTCGGCCAGGACCTCCGCCCGGACTTCGACGTCGTCGTGGGCCTGCGCCCGACGGCGTGAGGATCCGGCGCGGCCGTGCGGTCAGGGGGGTGAGACGTCGTGATGCAGGGGGTGGACGGCATGGCACCGGGATCCGGTGAGGGCCGGTCGATCCTCGGGGTGAGCGCCGGGTTCCACGACGCCGCCGCCGCGCTGGTCGTGGACGGCCGCGTGCTCGCCGCGGTCGAGGAGGAGCGGCTGAGCCGACGGAAGCACGACGCCTCGTTCCCGCGGCGGGCGATGGACACCTGCCTGGCGATCGCGGGCATGGAACCGGGGGACGTCGACGTCGTGGCGTTCCACGAGAAGCCCGTCGACGTCATCGGGCGCCACCTGGCGTCGCGGATCCACTCGGGGCCGGCCGCGTGGCGGGGGCTCTTGCTCGACACCCCGCGGGTGCTCTCGAAGCAGCTGACCGTGGGCCAGCAGGTGGAGCGCTGGTTCCGTGAGCGTTCGACCCCCGCCCCACCGGTCTGCTTCGTGGAGCACCACGCCAGCCACGCGGCGGCGGCTTTCTACCCGTCGCCGTTCACGGCGGCGGCCGTGCTGACCGAGGACGGCGTGGGCGAGCGCGCCACCGCCACGCTCGGGTGCGGGATCGGGAGCCGCCTGCGCATCGACCGCGAGCTGTGGTTCCCGGACTCGTTGGGCCTGCTCTACTCGGCCTTCACCGCGTACTGCGGCATGCGGGTGAACGGTGGCGAGGGTGAGCTCATGGGACTGGCCCCGTTCGGTGAACCGGTCCACGCCGACGTGATCATGGAGGAGGTCGTCGAGCTCGGCGAGGACGGCTCCTTCCGCCTGAACCCGCGCTACTTCGACTTCGTCCACGGGGACGCCATGACCAGCCCGAGGTTCCACCGCCGTTTCGGCGGTGATCCGCGGCCGCTCGGGGCGCCGCCCACGCGGCGCGAGGCCGACCTCGCCGCGTCGGTGCAGTTCGTGACCGAGGAGGTCCTCCTCCGCATGGCGGGTGAACTCCACCGGCTCACCGGGCTCGACGCCCTGTGCCTGGGCGGTGGGGTGGCCCTCAACTGCGTGGCGAACGCCCGACTCGCCCGGGAGGGCCCCTTCGGCGACGTGTGGGTGCAGCCCGCCGCAGGCGACGCCGGGAACGCGCTGGGCGCCGCGCTGTGGGTCTGGCACGAGGTGCTCGACGGGCCCCGGGAGGCCGTCGACGGTGACGGGATGTCGGGCGCCTTCCTCGGTCCGGAGTTCCACGAGGACGAGATCCGCGACTGGCTCGACGCCGAGGGGATCCCGTACGTGCACGGCAGTGACCCCGAGCGGGTCGCGGACGAGGTCGCCGCCCGCCTCGACGACGGGGCGCTCGTGGGGTGGTTCGCCGGCCGGATGGAGTTCGGGCCCCGGGCGCTGGGTCACCGGTCGATCCTCGCCGACCCCCGATCCCCCACGGTGCAGGGCCGGCTGAACGGGGTGGTGAAGGAGCGTGCGCCGTTCCGGCCCTTCGCGCCCGCCGCCCTCGAGGACGCCGCGGCGGAGTGGTTCGACACGCTCGGGCCGACTCCGTACATGACCTTCACGGTTCCCGCCGCACCGAGCCACTGGGTGGACGCCGAGGTCGCGGACACGGGCGACGACCTCGCCGCCGCCGTCGCCGAGGTGAGGACGACGATCCCCGCGGTGACCCACGTCGACCGGTCGGCCCGGTTGCAGACCGTCGACCGGGACCGGAACCCGGAGTTCACCCGGGTCCTCGAGGCGTTCGAGCGCCGGACAGGGTGCCCGGTACTGCTCAACACGTCGTTCAACTCCCGGGACGAACCGATCGTCTGCAGCCCCGAGGACGCCTACCGGACGTTCCGCAACATCGGACTCGACCTGTTGGCGCTCGGCCCGTTCCTGATCGAGCAGACATGAACGACGAACCGCTCAGGCGACGACGGGGCGGCCCGTACGTGCACGTCATGGTGGACCTCGTCCGCGATGCCGTGCGTCGACGGTCCTGGGGCGCCCTCGCTCTCGTCGTGATGACGCTGGTCGCCGCGGGACTGGGCGTGTTCAGCCACGCCGCGGTGCCCTTCCTCGTGTACGGGGGGCTCTGAGTGGACTGGCGCTCGCTCCCACCCGACCGCGAACCGGTCCGCTCCCCACCGACGGGCCGCGCCTGGGCGCCGGCCGTCGTGCCGCTGGCCCTGTATGCCCGCGTGCTCGAGGTGCCCGGGGGATCGACGGGTTGGCTGCTCGGGTGGGCGGTCCCCATCGGGGTGCTCGGGCTGGTGTTCCTGCTGCTCGCGCGACGACGCACCTGGCTGGTCGTCCCGGCCGCGGCCGGAACGGTGCTCGTGGCGACGGTGCTGCTCCCGTCGGCCGGCCCGCAGGTCGCGACCGTCCTGGTGCTCGGTTGTCTGGTGTGGGGCGAGGGCCTCGGCGTGCTCCGGATCGTGTCGCCGCGCCTTGCGGCTGGCCGGCCGCTCTGGCCGGCGCTGGCACCCGCCGCGCTCGCGGCCGCGTTGTTGGTGCTGGGTCGCACGCTGTGGGTACCGGCCGCACTCCTCGCCGTTGCCGCGTTGCTCGACGTGGCGGCCGCCCTCCTCCCGCGGGCCGCCGACCGCGCGCTCGTGGCCTGCCGGCCCCTCGAGGGCGCCCTCGGACCTGCGGTCCGCTCGGTCGGCGGATGGATCGACCGGCTCGCGGAGGCGGTCGGACGGGTGGTCCGCGTGGTCGTGATGGTCCCCGCGATGGTCACCGTCACGGTCCTCTGGCTGATCCACCGGCTCGTCGGCCACGATCCCCTGCGCTCCCCGTCGGGCCCCGACACGCGGTGGGTGGAGCGCGTGGGCACGGACCGGTACCCGCAGCGCCAGCACGGCGGGGGGCGCACCATCGACCGCCGGAGCGCCCGCGAACGCCTGTCCGCAACCGGGGTGGTGGGGGTGGTGGGACTCGTCGTCGTGGGCGTGGTGGTCCTCACGCGGCCAGACGGGCCGGCGGAGGTCGCCACCCCGCCGATCCGCGCTGCGGAACCCGCCGCCGGCGGGGCGACCGCCGCTGCGTGCGAACCGGCGCCCGCCAATCCGGTCCTCAGCCGCCAGGAGGACTACGACCAGCTCGCGTGCGACCAGTCCCGTGCCTTCGCCCACGGCGAGTACGACCCGCCGTCCGGCTACCGGATGTCCGACTACTCCGGTCCGACCCTGAACATGGCGGACGGGGTGCGGCGGACCTGGACACCGCCGCGGTGTGACTGCCGGCGCCTCACCGTGTGGTGGTTCGGCGGATCGGCCGCCTGGGGCGAGGGTCAGCGCGACGACCGCACCATCCCGTCGATGCTGGCCCGACGGGCGTGGAAGGACGGCATCGCACTCGACATCGAGAACCGCGCAATGCCGACGTGGACCTTCGGCCAGGAGGTGCACGCCTTCGCCGACCAGCTCTCGAGAGGGGGGCGCCCGGACCTGGTCGTCTTCTACACGGGCGGCAACGACCTCGTGTTCCAGGGACTCCGCATGCTCGAGGGGCGGCCGGACGACAGCTCGGACATCGTCCTGCAGCAGCGGTACTTCTCGGACCTGCTCCGGAAGGGCATCCCCGTCCGGCCGGCCGAGACCGAGTGGAGCCCTGACCCGGCGACCTTCGAGCAGGTGCTGACCTCCGATGCCGCCCGGTCGCTCGCGCCCGCGGTGACGAGCCGACTGGACCGCAACATGGCGCTGGCACAGCTGCTCGGCAAGGGTTCCGGGACCGACGTCACGATGATCTTCCAGCCGCTGCTCGCCGGCTCCGGCCCGGGTGCCGGGCCCGAGGGCGTGGTCGATCCGACACTGCTCGCGTCCTTCACCGACCTGGTGCAGCTCGTCGCCCGCGACCTGCCGCCCGGGGCCGAGGACATGAGCGGTGTGTACGCGGACGTCGACGAGCCGGTGTTCTTCGACCTGTTCCACACCGGCGAACGGGGGGCCGCGATCGCGGCCGAGCGGGTCTTCGAGCGCCTGCGGCCCCAGCTGGTGGAGCGACGGGACGGCGACGGTGGTTGAGGCCGGGCGTCACGCGCCGGTCGCGGAGATCGACGGGCGGGAGGGCACGACTCCGACGCGACCACGCCCGTCCCGGTGGACGGTCCCCGTTGCGGTGGGGCTGGTGATCGCCCTGTTGTGGTCGCCCGTCGTGCACCGGCTCGTGACGGACTGGCGCTCGCGGGTCCTGGGGATCAACGACTACCCGCTCCACCTCCAACTGGCGGACGCGTTCAGCATCGTCCCGTACGTCAACAACTCGCCGCACTTCCTCTTCCACGCCGTCACGGCGTTCTGGTCGTCGGTCCTGCCCTCGCCGACCGCCGCGGTCGTCACCGTGGTCATGTTCATCTGGGCGACGTTCGTGGCCGTCGCGGTCCTGATGGAGCAGCGCGGGGTGGACGGGGCGGCCCTGGGCACGCGGACCGCGACCGCCCTCGCCGCGTGGTACTTCCTCGCCGAGACGCCCGCGCTCTTCGCCCTGTGGTCGGGGGTGGTGCCCTCCACCAGCCCGATCTACACCGTGCACTGGTGGGGGAACCCGACGTGGCTCGCCGCGTTCCCCTTCGTCGTGATCACCATCCCGCTCATCGAGCGGGCCCTGGCGGAACCGGACCGCGAACGATGGTCGGGATGGGAGACGGCCCTCGTCGTCGTCACGACCGTCGGCGCGATCGCGAAACCGGCGCTCGCGATCCCGCTGATCGTGGGCATCCCGGCGTACGCGTTCCTCGTCCGGCGGCTCCCGGCGGCCACGGCGTGGCGCCTGATCGGCGGGACCTCGGCGCCCGCGGCCGTGGTCGTGGCGTGGCAGACCTGGTTCCTCAGCACGTCGTCGGCCAGCCGGTTCGGGAGCGGCGTGACGTTCGAGTTCATCGTCGACGCGCCCTTCGGTTGGTCCAACGTGGGCCTCGTGTGGGCGCTGCCGGTGCTCCTGCCGTTGGCGGCGATGCTGATCGCGGGACGCGCGTACTGGCGTGAACCGGCCGTACAGCTCGTGCTCACCCTGCTCGCCGTGGCGGTCCCCGTCATGCTCTTCGTCACCGAACGGGGCGGCAGGTCGAGCGACGGCAACCTCGCCGTGCCCACCCAGGCCTGCATGGCGCTGTGGATCCTCGTGTCGGTCAGGGTCGCGGCGCAGCACATCGACCGCGCCCTGCGGGCCGGCGGGATGAGGGCGCTGCGTCCGTCGATGTGGGTGGGGCTGGCGGTCGCAGTGGCGTTCAGCGCGGGTGGGGTGCTCTCCTACCTGCACGCGCTGGACGTTGTCGACGTGCCCGTGGACTGGGTGCTCGCCATCTCGGGAGGAGCAGGATCGTGACCGGTCGAGAACGTCGCAGGTACCGGGCGGTGGCGGTGGCCGCGCTGCTGGTGGCCGTCCTCGCCGGGTGCACCGACGAGGCCACCGCGCCGCGCGGGGCCGAGCCGCCTGCGGCCGAACCGGTGTCGACCGGACCTCGGCCCGGGGCGTCGGCCACGAAGCTCGCGCAGCTGCCCGCCATCCTCACGGGGCTGACCGCCGTCCCGCCGGGTGACGAGCTGCTCGTCTCGGACCGGCGGGGGCTGATCTGGCGGCTCGACCGCCAGGAGAAGGACGGGTTCACGGTGCCGGTCCTCGACCCGCAGCCCGTGCTCGACCTGTCCTCGCGGGTGTCCACGCTGGGCGAACGGGGGCTCTTCAGCGTCCGTGCGACACCGGACGGTCGGAACGTGATCGTGAACTACACGGCCCTCGACGGTTCGATCACCCTGGAGGAGTTCCCCTACTCCCCCGGCGCCCGGATCGACCCGGACGGCGGCCAGAAGCTGGTGGTGCTGCCCTACCCCTACGCCTGGCACCACGGCGGCGATCTCGCGTTCGGGGACAACGGTGACCTCTACCTGGCCATCGGCGACATGGAGTTCCGCCAGCTCGGCACCCCGGGACCCCAGGACCCGTCCCTGCTGCTCGGTGGTGTGCTCCGGATCCCGGCGTCGGTCGTGTCGGGGGCCTCGCCGGAGTGGAAGCCGACGGGCGCGGACATGGTCGCCCGCGGCCTCAGGAACCCGTGGCGGATCAGCCTCGACCGCTCCACCGGCGACCTGTGGATCGGCGAGGTCGGACTCGACACCACGGAGGAGATCGACCGGATCCCCGCGGACCAGCTCGGCAGGGGCGTGGCCAACTTCGGGTGGCCGTACTTCGAGGGCAGCCGGCCCCACGAGGGCACACCGCCCGCCGGGTCGTCCTTCCTGCCGCCGGTCTGGGAGTGGGACCACGACGCCACCCACTGCGGTTCCGTCGGCGGGTTCGTGTACCGGGGGAAGAACCTGAAGGGGGTGCAGGGCAAGTACGTCTTCGGTGACCTGTGCTCCACCGAGGTCCGCCTGCTGACCCTCGACGAGCGCGGTGTCGGCGTGGACGGCGGGGTGCTCGTGAAGCTCCCCGAGACCGCGGTGTCGTTCGCTGAGGACGGGCAGGGCGAGCTGTACGCGCTCGGCTCGTCCGGCGGCCTCTACCGGCTCGATCCCCGCGGGTGGTCGCCGGGGAACTCCGAGCAGGCCCCCGCCGACCCCGGGCCCACCACGACGACCGTGCCGCGGTACCGCCAGTCCTGCGATGGCATCGTGGCGGCCGTCCTCCCCCTCTCGGAGCTGGCGTCGATCCCGCCCGACCAGCTCGACGCGACCATCCGGAGGACCAACGAACAGCTGGCCACACTGGTGCCCCAGCTCCCCGACTACCTCCGGGCCGACGGCGTCGTCGTGCAGAACTCGCTCCTCCAGCTCGAGGCCAGCGTGAACGCCGTCGAGGGGGACGTCACAGCGCCCCAGCTCCAGTCCTTCCGGGACGCCATGATGGCCGGCACGGGTCCGTTCGCGAAGTTCCCGGAGTCCATGGCCCGGATCGTGGACGCCGAGTGTGGATGAGCTGAACTCCGCGCCGACCACGCCCACGGTCGAGATCGTCACACCCGCCCACAACGAGGCCGACTACCTCGAGCGGTGCATCCGGCACCTCCGCGAGCTGGCCGACTCGCTGCCGTACGAAACGAGGATCACGGTCGTCGACAGCGGGAGCACCGACGACACGTGGCTCGTGGCCCGGGCCCTGGCCGACAGGTACGGGATCAACACCCTGCGCGTCCGACGACCGGGACGTGGCCGGGCCATCCGGGCGGCGTGGCGGGCGAGCGACGCAGCCGTGCTCGCGTACACCGACGTCGACCTCTCCGGCGACATCAGTTCGATGCCCATGATGTTCGACCTCGTGCTCTCGGGGCGCGCGGACCTGGCGATCGGGTCGCGGATCAGCGAGGGGACGCGGGTGAGCCGTCGATGGTCGAGGACGTTGATGTCGCGGGTCTACGCGGAGATCGTCCAGTGGATGGCGGCGCCGCCGTTCCTCGACCTCCAGTGCGGACTCAAGGTCGTGAGCGGCCCGGCGGTCCGGGCGCTGCTCGACGACGTGGAGAACGACGACTGGTTCTTCGACACCGAACTGCTCCTGGCGGCCTGGCAGTCGGGACACCGGGTGGTCGAGGTGCCCCTGGCGTGGCATGAGCGGGTCCGCACGACGGTGCGGTACACGAGCACCATCGCCGAGGACCTCTCGGGTCTCGCCCGGTTGGGCGCCCGTCGGATCAGGGCCGCGGCCGCGGGCAGCCACCCCGGGCCGGCGCCGGACCACGCCGTGCTGCGCCGGGTGGCCGCGCACGAGCTGATCCAGTCATCACTCGTCGCCCTGATCGCGGGGCCCGGGGCCGGCGGCGCCGTCAACCGCGCCCTCCCGCGAGGCCTGCGCCGGTCGGTCGGGGTGCTCGCCCTCGCCGCCGGCGTGGGCGCGCTCGCCAACCCGGGCCGCCGCGCCGCGGTGCCCATCAGCGACATCGTGTTCACCGGCCTGGCCCTCGGCGCGACGCAGCTGACCGGGCGGGCCAGGTGGCTCCCCGTGGCCCTCCGGTTGGGCAGCGGGGCGGCACGGGTGGTGTCGGTGGCCGTCTGGGTGGTCGACGAGCCGGCCGGTCAGTCCGGTGCCGTCGGTGTGACCGGGGAGAGCGCCAGGTAGACGTCGGCGCCGGTGTTGCGTCCCGTCCCGTCCCGGCGGGCGAGCATCGAGGTACGCACGACGGCCCGCTCCAGGACCAGCTGGGTGTCGATCCGGCTGTCACCCATCTCGTCGGACTCCGTGTCGACCACCGGCCCGTGCACCTGCTGGAGGCGCTCGAAGAGCTCGTCGATCGAGACGCCGACCACATCGGACTCCTCGCCGTCGAGGAGCGCCGGCACGCCCGGGGAGCACTCGACCACCTCCGGCACGGGGGCGGGGGCACCCTCGGCAACCGGTACGCCCGGGGTGGACGTCTCGGGCTCACGGATCGCGAGCCAGTGGATGTCGGCGCCCGTGGCCACCTCGGCCACCCAGGCCCGGGCGGCATCGGTGTCGACCTCCTCCTTGCTCCGGATGGTGAGGCCGAGCTGGGAGCGGGGCGTCATGGGCGTGAGGCTGGCCCACCACAGCGAACCGCGATCGTCGTCGGAGGCCTCGGCCCAGCTCCGGAGCCGCTCGAGTTCGTGGTCCCAGACCGGCCGGTTCCACGAACCGAGGTGGGGCCGGACCGCCGGGGCGATCTGCTCGAGGCGCTCCACCGCCGCCGACAACTCGGCGCGCGACATCGAGGCGAGGCTGCACTCGGGCGGGTTGCGCACCACGCTCACGTTGGCCTTCATGCCCTTGGACTCGATCCACAGCATCATGAGGCCGAACTCCGCGACGTTTTGGCGCATGAGGCAGAAGTTCACCTCGACCGGCATGTCGGCCGCGACGGATTTCGCGATGTAGCGGTCGATGTTCGCCATCACGGTGGCGTGGTCCGCGTTGACGCGGATCGACTCGTAGGTGGGTGCGGTGAGCGCGTCGATCGAGAAGGTGAAGCCCATCCGGACCTCGGAGGTCACCCGGTCGATCCGCTCGTTCCACTGCGTGGCGTTGGTGATCACGATGCACGGGAGTTCGGGGTTGAGCCGCGTGATCATCTCCCACACGCGGAAGTTCTCCCGTGCGAAGAACGGCTCGCCTCCGGCGAACTGGGCCTCGGTCAGGTGCGGGACGAAGTGCTCGAGGTCGGCGAAGAACCGCTCGCCGTAGGCGGCGGGCAGCGCCGGCAGACCGTCGCGGTGCGCCCGGATGGCCGAGGAGAGCAGCCCGTCGCACTGGATGCACATGAGGTTGCACCTGTTCGACAGGTTGAACTCGATGCGGCTCGGCCAGGGCAGGCCGGCGTCGTCGCCGAAGTCCTCCACCGCCTGCGTGTAGCCGTCGAACAGCGACGGGTACGCCGTGGCCCGTCCCTCCACCACCGTCTCCGCGTGGCACTGCTCGCACCCGGCGGAGAAGTCGTCCACACCGAGGCGCCGGACCAGGTCGCGGTGGGCCCCGCCCCGCCAGATGTCGAGCAGCGAGTCGGTGGTGACGTTGCCGATCGCCTCCCAGTTCCGGCAGCACGCCCGGACGTCGCCGTCGGTGGCGAGGTAGAGCTGCACCGACGGCGCCAGGCAGGCGTGGCGGGGCTCCAGCGGTGCGAGAGTGCGGACGGGACGCGGTTCCGGCTCGGGGGGCGCCGAGGATCTGCGACGGAACACGGCCCGAGCCTACCGAGCGTCCTGCCCGGTCCCCGGGGCCGGGCGGACGGCCACGAGGACCGTGACGCCGATGAGCCGCCCGCGCTCGTTGCCCTCGGGGAGCATGGCGACCCGCACCTCGGCGTCGCGGAGCCGGAGCGAGTATCCGCGACTCGAGCCGTCGAGGCGGATCACGTCGACCACGGCCACCGGTCCGAACTGCCGCTCGATCTCCGCCTGGAGGTCCTGGACCGGCCGGCCCACGAGATCGGCGGGCTCGCAGCCGAGCAGCTCCGCCAGCGAGTTCCCCACGGAGACCACCACGTGGTCGGGGTCGCGGTCGGGGACGTAGTCGGCGGTCAGCAGGTGGGTCCGCCCGTCGGCGGACCATGCCGAGAGCTCCTCCTCGGCGGCCGAGCCGTCGCGAGCCTTGACGTCGAGGACACCGAGGTCGAGCGACGACACCGACGGCAGGATCGAGACCAGGCCCCGACTCCTGCGGGCCTCGGGGTCCGACCAGACATCGGACCACCACAGCTGCTCGAGCGTGTCCGGCGGGGACTCAGCCCAACGCCGCAGGCGCTCGCACTCCTCCACCCAGGTGGTCCGGTTGAGCTCGAGGTGCGGGAGCACGCGGTCCTCCACGGCGGCGAGACCGTCGACCACCCGCTGCAGCTCCACCGACCCCAGTGAGGCGAGGCTGCAGTGCTCCGGATGGCGGACCACGCTCACGTTGACCCGGACGCCGAGGTCCTCGGCCCACAGGAGCAGATCGCCGAACTCGTGGTGGTTCTGGCGCATGAAGCAG
Source organism: uncultured Actinomycetes bacterium (assembly GCA_903868545.1). Lineage (GTDB taxonomy): Bacteria > Actinomycetota > Acidimicrobiia > Acidimicrobiales > Microtrichaceae > CAIPVR01. Next base: position 3,890 of record CAIPVR010000265.1, on the reverse strand, counting down.
AAGTTGACCTCGACGACGGCGCCCTTCGCCTCGGCCATCGCCATGTAGCGGGGCACGTTGGCCATCACCGCGTCGTGGTCGGACCCGACCCGGATGAGCTCGTAGGTCGCCTTGGTCACGGCGTCGAGGGAGAAGGTGTAGCCCATGCGCAGCGTGGTGCCGACCCGCTCGACGCGGTCGTTCCACTGCGTCGCGTTGGTCACCACGGTGCAGGGGAGGTCCGGGTTGAGCCGTTCGACCATCTCCCACACCCGGTAGTTCTCCCGGCCGAGGAACGGCTCGCCGCCGGCGAACTGGGCCTCGGCGAGGTGGGGGATGAAGTGCTCGAGCTCGGCGAAGAAGGCGTCGCCGTAGACACGGGGCAGCGCCGGCAGGTGCTCCCGGTGCGCCCGGATCGACGAGGACAGCGTCCCGTCACACTGGATGCACATGAGGTTGCAGGCGTTGGAGAGGTTGAACTCGATCCGGAGCGGCCAGGTGCCGCGGGGGTCGTCATCGAGGGCGAGGGCCGGACCGAACCGGTCGAACCGGACCGGGTAGGAGCGCTCGCGGCCCTCCACCCCGACCTCGACGCCACACGGCTCGCAGCCCTGCGGGAACATGCCGGCCTCGAGCGCGTCGACCATGTGGCGCCGCACCGCGCCGTTCCAGATCTCCTCGAGGGGCCGGTCCACCACGTTGCCGATCGGGGCGAGGCTCCGGCAGCACACCCTGACGTTGCCGTCCGGGGCCAGGTAGATCATCGAGCTCGGCGCCAGGCACGCCGACGTGGGGACCGGTGGTTCCGGAACCTCCTCCTGCGGCACCTCGACCGGCACGGTGTCGTGGGCGATCGCGGACCCGTCCCGCCGGCGTCGCAGGCGCACGATCAGCCGCCCTCACCCGTCGCGCCCGGTGCACCGGGTCGGCGGAGGATCAGGAACTCGCCGCCACGGGGCATCTGGAAGCGCTCGACGACCCGGTAGCCCTTCTTCTGCGCCTCCTTGAGGTACGTGCGGACCTCGGCGTCGAGCGGCCACAGGATCTGGTCGTGGAGGCCCACGACGAGGACCCGCTCGGCCAGGCGGTCCGTCGTGACCGCCGGCGAGAGTTCACGGGTCCGGGTCGCCGCGGAGGTGGTGTCCGGGATGATGATCGTCGGGTCCCACGGGTCGAGCTCGGCCGCCATCCGGATGGTGCCGGCGTTGATGAGGTGCGTGTTGCCCGTCACGACGAACGCAGCGCTGCGCCCGTCGGGGCTGATCCGCTTCATGGCCTGCTCGAGGTCCTGGGACAGGGCCCACCAGTCCCCCGCGGCTGCGGCGTGTTCGGCGCGCCGGGACGGCACGAACCGCTCGTCGTACTCGGAGAAGCCCCACTCGTAGTGGCTGACGGGTGCGTCCGTGTCCCACGGCGTGAGCCAGAGCGCGCCGACGAAGTTCCACCCGCCCGCGACGAGGGCGAGCGTGGCGGCACCGAGCCAGAGCGGCCGCGGCAGCTGGGCCAGCGCCGCGGCGAAGATCGGCACGATCAGCACGACGAGGGGCAGCTCGAACCACACGCCGTTGTTGGCGGTGCTCACCAGCGCGGCGGTCCCGGCCAGCACCACGGCCGTGACCGTGAGGAAGGTGCGGGGCTCCATGCCCGCCGGCGGGCGCCGCGTGAGGCAGCGGTACGCGATCGCGGCGCACAGGAAGAGGGGGATGATCACGAGGAGGATCACCATGAGGGACCCGCCGAGATCCACCGGGAACCGGAGCGGCACGAGGCCGTTGACGTAACGGCCCCACCGCAACGACAGGCGGTCACCGAAGCCGGCCTGGCCGAACAGCTCGGCCCGCTTCCCGTAGCCGAAGCTCATCAGGTAGGAGAAGATCGCGGTCCGGTTGAGGATGTACCAGGGCGCGGCCACGAGCAGGCCCAGCGCCAGCGAGCCGATCCCCCGACGGAGGCCGCGCCGGTCGCCCCAGCACACGATCAGCATCGCGATGCCGCAGGCCGGGAGGTACCCGAGGGTCATCGTGCGCGACAGCAGCATGAGGCCGACGGCCACGCCGAAGACCCACACGAGCCGGTTCCGGCCCCGGTCGGACTCCAGCAGCGCCCAGAGGCCGCCGGCGAGCGCCGCCGCCGCACCGAGCCCGTACCAGTAGGACTGCACCGCGGTGGTCATCGTCGGCAGGAGGGCGACCCAGCAGCCGGCGACGATCGCCACCGAGGGCCGGGCCAGGCGCCGGGTGATCCCCGTGACCGACACCGCGATCAGGACCTGGAGCGCCGGCTGGAGCATCATCGCCGTGCGCGGGTCGCGGGGCCCGAGGAGCAGGAACGGCAGGCTGAACGTGGGCACGGCGATCCCGTGGCCGCTGCTCAGGACGGCCCGCACGAACTCGACCGGGGCCCGCGGGTCGAGACTGCGTTCAATCCGCAGGGCGGTGGAGAGGTAGGACGACTCGTCGGGGTCGAACCCACCCAGTTGGCGGTGCGCCCAGATCCACCACGCGTTCGCCAGGGCGACGAGGCCGACGAGGACGGCGACGGTCACCAGTGGGTGGCGCAGGACGAGGTGCAACGACCGGCGGAGCGGCCCGGCGTTCGGGTCGGCGTCGAGATCATCGGCCGCTGTGTCCGGCGTCGGGTCGTCCGGCAGCCCGTCCGCGGCCCCCTCGTCGAACGACCGTCCGGCGGCATCCGCAGTGGTCAGATCCCCCGACTCCACCGGTCCGGCGGGCCGCCCGGGGCGCTCGGTCAGCGTGCCCATGCCCTCTCCGGCCGAGCCGGCGGCGGGGCGGCCGGATGGAGCGTCAGCATCCCCGCCCGCTCGGTCACCCATGCCACAGCTTGCCCCGCCCGTTCGGGACCAGCAAGCGTCTCGACGGCCCCGAGGTGCGCCATCGGGAGTGCTCGGGCACAATTGCCCAATGGTGCTCGCACGCCACCTGGCCCGACTCGCCGGCGACAGTGTCTCGTACGCCGTCACCACCCGGCGGATCGCCCTCCTGCTCACGCTCGCCCTCGGATTGGTGCTCGTCGCCGTCGGCCTCGCCGCCAAGGCGGCGGCGCCGCTCGTCATCTACCCGTTCGTCTGAGTCCGGCCCCGTCGGCCCGACCGGACGGCATCCCGCTGACCATCCGTCGGCTGACCGGACCTATCATCAACGGATGCGGGTGCTGGGGGTCAGCTGCGACTACCACGACGCGGCAGCGGCGGTCGTCGTGGACGGCGAGATCGTGGCGGCCGCCGAAGAAGAGCGCTTCTCGCGCCTGAAGCACGACTCCTCGCTGCCGATCGGCGCCATCGCCTCGTGCCTCGCGGTCGCAGGACTCGAGCCGGACGACCTCGACGCCGTGGTGTTCCACGAGAAGCCGTTCGCGGTGGCGAGCCGGGTGCTGACCTCCCGCCAGCGTCAGGGGCTCCGCGGGATGGCCGGGTTCGTCCGGGACGTCCCGGTGCTCCTCAGCACCAACCTCTTCGTCGGCTACCGGCTCGAACGGGCGCTCCGTTCGCTCGGCGCCACCCGGCCGCCGTCGATCTACTTCGGCGAGCACCACCTGAGCCACGCCTCCGCCGCGTTCTTCCCGTCGCCGTTCGAGGACGCCGCGATCATCACGATCGACGGCGTGGGCGAGTGGGCCACGTCCACGGTGGCCCACGGCGTGCAGAACCGGATCGACGTGCTCGGCGAACAGCGGTTCCCCCACTCGCTCGGCCTCCTCTACTCCCTCGTGACGGCGTGGTGCGGCTTCCAGCCCAACGACGGCGAGTACAAGCTCATGGGGCTCGCCCCCTTCGGTGAGCCCTCCTACACGGACGCGCTCGACCGCGTGGTGGAACTCGACGACGACGGGTCATTCCGGGTGGACACGAAGGCCGTGCGGTGGTGGGCCGGCCAGCCCTCGGGCATGCGCCG
>CAIPVR010000264.1 GCA_903868545.1 uncultured Actinomycetes bacterium | reverse complement strand
GGGCCCGGCGGCGTCGGGTCCGGCCACCACGGTGCCGCCCACGACCGCGCCGGCGGCGCCCGGCGCGACGGTCGCCCCGGCGACCACGGTCGCCCCGGCGACCACCGCGGCGCCCACCACCACGACCACGGTGGCCGGTCGTCAGGAGGTGGCGGCCGCGCCGGCCTCGTCGAGCTCCGGGCCGTCGGGCACGGGCCTGCTGGCCGGCGTCGTGGCCTCGCTGCTCGTGATCATGGCCCTCGGCGGGTTCATGATCATGCGGCCCCGCTTCGGCGACCCGTCAGCCCCCGAGATCTGACGCCAGCGCGGCGAACAGCCGCCAGGGTCGACCGTCCACCAGGTTCGTCCCCTTCGAGATCTGCCGGTTGACCGCCCGCGCCGGGTGGATCGTGCCGTGCACGCCGGTGCCCGCGGCGATGTCGGCCCGCGTGACCTCGGGCTGGTTGATGGTGCCGTCGAAGGTGCGTTCCCGTGACGGGGCCCACAGCGTGAAGTCCGGGGGCAGCGTGACCACCATCGACGTGCCCACCGGCCCCGCGTCCGCGGCGACGAGGCACACGCGGTTCTCCGCCGACCGTTCCACGAGCCCCAGGTCGCACTCCCACGCCTCCTGGGCGGCGAGTGGCACGGCGAGCACGTCGCAGCCTGCGAGCGCGGCCAGCCGGGCGACCTCCGGGTACGCGGCGTCGTCACCGACGAGCACGGCGAGGCGACCCCACGGAAGGTCGACGGGCACCACGCCGTCGCCCAGCCGGGCCTGCCAGTCGCAATGCCGGGCCACCGGGTGCAACTGCACCTGGCGGGCGAGGACCCCGTCGGCCCCCGCCACCAGACCCGTGTGGGCGTCGCCGTCGCGCACCGACCCCACCAGGACGGCACCGGGCCCCGCGTGGTCGCGTGCCACCCGCACGAGGTCCTCCTCGGTGGTCGACAGTTCCGGCACCACCACGAGGGACGCGCCGGCGTGGAGGGCGCCGGCCGCGGCGGTGAGGTCGGTCACGGCGGCCACGGCCACGGCGTCCGAGCGGGGGTGCTCGTCGAGCGGCGGCGTGGCCCGGGCGAGCGCGCCGTAGAGCTCGGGGCGGCGGGCCGCACGCAGGTCCGTGCCGTCGGGCCGGGGCCGGCCGTGGTCGCCGAGGTCGATGTCGGCCACCACCACGGCGTCGCCGGCGCGCGGCCCGATGGCCACCACCGTGCCGTCGGGTGCCACCACCTGCGACTCGCCCGCACCGTACAGCGCGTCGGCGGGCACGTTCATCGCGGCCGAGAACGCCGCCACCCGGTCGGCCGGGAGGAGCGGGCCCACCTTGCAGCACGCCACGACCCACGAGCGGTTCTCGGCCGCCCGCACGGGCACGTGCAGCGTGGCCTCGTCGAGCGCGAACGAGTTGAGGCTGTTGAGCAGGAGGTCGGCGCCGCGCAGCGACACCGACCGCGGCACCTCGGGCACCACGCCGTCCATGCAGGCGTAGGTGCCGATCGTCCCGAAGGGGGTGCGCACCAGGACGGCGGGCTCGTCGGCCGCCGACAGGAAGTCGCCCTCGGCGCCCATGAGGACGGTCTTGTCGTTGGCGGCGGCGATCTCGCCGGCGGGTGAGATGACGATGTTGGTGTTGGTGATCCGGCCCGGTGCCGGCTCCCTCGACGTGCTCGGTCCCGGTCGTCGCACCGTGCAGTTGAGCTGCACCCAGGCGCCGATGTCGGCAGCCCTGGCCCGGACGGCGTCGACGAACGGACCGTCGAGCTCCACCGCCACGGTCCACGCGTGCTCGCCGTCGTCGTAGATGCTGAGGTGGTTGCAGAACTCGGGCAGCACCACCACGTCGGGTCGGTGCTCGGCGGCGCGGTCGAGCGCGGCCAGCACGGTGGCCAGGTTCTCCTCCGGGTCGGTGCCCACGGAGAACTGGGCGGCGGCCACCCGCACGACCGGGGCCATCAGGCCGCCGGATCCGCGCCGCGGGCCACGTCCGGGAAGATCCCCGCCTTCGACAGGTAGCCGGGCGCCGGGTGCTCGAGCTGGGCCTCCAGCCACGGCACCACTGCGCAGGCCGCGTCGAGGTCCACCCCGGTGCGGTAGCCCGAGCGGTGCAGGAGGTAGAGGAGGTCCTCGGTGGGGATGTTGCCGGTGGCGTTCGGAGCGAACGGGCACCCCCCGATCCCGCCGAGCGAGCTGTCGAGCACGTGGACGCCGGCCTCCACCGCGGCGTGCGCGTTGGCGAGGCCGGTGTTGCGGGTGTTGTGGAAGTGGCAGCGCAGCCGCACCCCGTCCCCGAGGACCTCCCGGGCGAGCGCCACCCGGGCCGTGACGTCGGCCGGGACGGCCACGCCGATGCTGTCGGCGAGCGCCACCTCGTGGGGGCCCGCGGCCGCCACCCGTTCGAGGACCCACCCGAGACGTTCCTCGGGCACCTCGCCCTCGTAGGGGCAGCCGAAGCCGGCGGCCACCATGACCGACGTGCGGAGCCCTGCCGACGTGGCACCGGCCACCACCGCGGCGGCCGTGTCGACGAGCCCGGCGGTGTCCTGGCCCTGGTTGCGACGGGCGAAGGTGTCGGTGGCGACGACCACGGCGTTCACCTCGTCCACCCCGGTGGCGAGGGCCCGGTCGAGGCCGCGCTCGTTGAGCACGAGGCCGATGTAGCTGGCGCCGAGCGCCCGGGTGTCGGCATCGGCGAGCAGGGCCGCCATCACCTCGTCGGCGTCGGCCATCTGCGGCACCCGCTTCGGGTTCACGAAGCTCACCGTCTCCACCCGGCGGAGCCCGGCCCGCACCGCCCGGGTGATGAGTTCGACCTTCGCCGCGGTGGGGAGCAGGGTCGGGTCGGACTGGAGGCCGTCCCTGGGGGAGACCTCGACGACGTCCACGTGTCGGGACTGGTCACCGGCTGGCATCTCGACAGTCTGTCAGGGCTTCGGTAGCGTTCGCACACGAATGGAGACAGCGTTCCGCTGGAAGGAACAGGGGGGCGCGCACCCGGAAGGAACGGCATGACCGCGCTGCAGGATCTTCGGGTCGTGGAGATGGGCCAGTTGCTGGCGGGACCGTTCTGCGGCCAGTTGCTCGCCGATTTCGGTGCCGATGTGATCAAGATCGAGCCGCCCGGCGACGGCGACCCGATGCGCAACTGGGGCCGTGAGAAGGCCGGCGGCGCATCGCTGTGGTGGCCGGTGGTGGCCCGCGGGAAGCGGTCGGTGACGGTGAACCTCCGGGAGCCCGCCGGCCAGGACCTCGCCCGCCGCCTCATCGCCGAGGCCGACGTGCTGATCGAGAACTTCCGGCCCGGCACGCTCGAGAAGTGGGGGCTCGCCCCCGAGGACCTCCAGCGCGACCACCCCGGGCTGATCGTCACCCGCGTGTCCGGCTACGGCCAGGACGGCCCCTATGCGAGCCGTCCCGGCTACGGCGCCATCGGGGAGGCCATGGGCGGGCTGCGGGCGGTGATCGGCGAGCCCGACCGCCCGCCGTCACGCGCGGGCATCTCCATCGGCGACACCCTCGCGGCGATCTTCGCCTGCGTGGGGACGCTGGTGGCGCTGCACGTCAGGGAGCGCACCGGGCGGGGCCAGGTGGTGGACTCCGCGCTCTACGAGGCCACGCTCGGCGTGATGGAGTCGCTCATCCCCGAGTACGCGATCGCCGGCTACGTGCGGCCGCGCACGGGCTCGATCCTCCCGAACGTGGCCCCGGCGAACGCCTACCCCACGGCCGACGGCAAGGAGCACCTGATCTCCGGCAACCAGGACACCGTGTGGCGTCGTCTGGCCGAGGCGATGGGCCGTCCGGAGCTCGGCGACGACGAGCGCTACGCGACCCACAACGCCCGGGGTGCCAACCAGGCCGAACTCGACGCGCTCATCGCCGAGTGGTCGGCCACGCTCACCGCGGCCGAGCTCGAGCAGGTGCTCAACGACCACGCCGTGCCCAACGGGAAGATCTACACGGCGCCCGACATGCTGGAGGACCCGCACTTCGCGGCCCGCGAGGCGATCGTGAAGCTCGCCCACCCGCTGCTGGGCGAGTTCCCGATGCAGAACGTGGCGCCGAAGCTGAGCGAGACCCCCGGCGAGGTCCGCTGGGTCGGCCCGGAGCTCGGCGAGCACACCGCGGAGGTGCTCGCCGAGGTGCTGGGTCTCGACGAGGGTGAGCAGGCCGCGTTGCGCGACAAGGGGATCGTCTGATGCGGGGGGCCGTTCCGATGGTCGGGTGCTGCTGATGCTGGGCCAGCGGGAGCGCTTCGGGGTGATCATCCCGTCCACCAACACGGTGGTGGAGCACGACTTCACGATGATCCGCCCGGAACGGGTGACCTTCCACTACGGCCGCATGTACCTGCCCCGGCCGAACCTGGGCAGCGACGAGGACTTCCTCGACCTCATCGACCAGATCCGGGCCTCGATCACCACGGCGGTCCGCGACGTGGTCACGTGTGCGCCCACGGCACTGCTCATGGGGATGTCGGCCGAGACGTTCTGGGGCGGCGTGGCCGGCAACGCGGCGTTCGAGGAGCGCATCTCGGCCATGTCGGGCGGGCTGCGCGTGTCGACCGGCGCGTCGTCGTGCCGGGAGGCGCTCGAGGCCCACGGGGTGCGGCGGATCAGCGTGTTCTCCCCCTACCAGCCGGTCGCCGACACGCAGGTCTCCACCTATTTCACCGAGGCCGGCTTCGAGGTCGCGCACGTGACGGGCCTGCGGTGCCCGTCGGCCACTGCGATCGCCGAGGTGACGCCGGAGCGTCTCGAGGACGTGGTGGCCTCGCTCGACGGGCCCGACGTGGAGGCCATCGTGCAGGTGGGCACGAACCTCAGCTTCGTCCGACAGGCCGCTGACCTCGAGGAGCGCCTCGGCAAGCCGGTGGTCGCCATCAACGCGGCCACGCTCTGGCACGGCCTCCGCCATGCCGGGATCGACGACCGCATCGACGGCTTCGGGAGCCTGCTGCGTGACCACTGAGCGCCCGGCGCCGGTCGAGGTGCCGGGCACGGATCCGCTCGGCCGGCTCACCCCGGAGGAGTTCGCCTCGGCCGCGGCCCGGGTGGCCGCCGCGTCGCCGGTCGGAGCGCACGGCGGCGCGGAGGTGCTCGGGGGCGTGCTGGTGTGCGGTGCCGGACCCACCGGGTTGTGCGCCGCCATGACGCTGGCCCGGGCCGGCGTGCCGGTGACGGTGCTCGAGAAGGGCCCCGGTCTCTCGGCGGAGTCGCGGGCGTCCACCTTCCACCCGCCCACGCTCGAGTTGCTCGACGGCCTGGGCCTGGCCGAGGAGGTGGTGGCGCGCGGGCTGGTGGCGCCCACCACACAGTTCCGTGACCGCCGCAGCGGCCCGGTGGCCACGTTCGACCTCGGCGTGCTGGCCGGGGAGACCGCCTACCCGTTCCGGGTGCAGCTGGAGCAGGACAAGCTCTGCGGGCTCGCGCTGGAACGGATCGCGGCCGACGGCCTGGCCGTGGACGTGCGGTTCGGCGCGAGGGTCCACGGGGTGGTCCCGGCCGTGGCCGGGTCGGCCGGCGCCGCAGGGGGTGCCGCGGACGGCGGCGTCACCGTGCTCGTGGGTTCGGCCGACGGGTTCCGGCTGGTGACGGCGCCGTGGGTGGTGGCGGCGGACGGCGCCCATTCGGCGGTGCGCACCTCGCTCGGGGTGGAGTTGGTGGGGGAGACCTATCCCGAACGGTTCCTCGTGGTGTCGGTGGCCGACGAGCTCACCGAGGTGCTGGCCGACCTGTCCCACGTGAACTACGTGGCCGACCCGGAGGAGTGGCTGGTGCTGCTCCGCACCCCCGACCACTGGCGGATCCTGTTCCCGATCACCGGGCCCGACGCCGGGGCGGCGGACGACGCCGTCCTCGAGCCCGCGGCGGTGCAGCAGCGCCTCGACTCGGTGGCCGTGCTCGGCCGCCCCTGGGAGGTGCTGGCCGCCTCGCTCTACGTGGTGAGCCGGCGCGTGGCCGACCGGATGCGCATCGGCCGGGTCCTGCTCGCCGGCGACGCCGCGCACCAGAACTCGCCGCTCGGTGGCATGGGGATGAACTCGGGCATCCAGGACGGTGTGTCGGCGGCTCGGCGGCTGGTCGCGGTGCTCGGGGGGGCCGACGAGTCCCTCCTCGACGACTACGACACGAACCGGCGACGGGTCGCCACCGGCTACGTGCAGGCCGACTCGCACGCGAACTGGCTGGTGCTGCGCGAACCCGACCCGGCCCGCCGGGCCGCGTTGCAGGAGGAGTTGCGGGCGGTGGCGGCCGATCCCGTCCGTCACGCCGAACGGATGCGCCGGTCGGCCATGCTGGACGCCGTGAGGGACTCCCTGTGACCGGTGGCGGCGGGCCGGAGCCCGCCGACCTCGACGCCGACTACGAGGCCGCCGGGTTCCGCGGCCGTCTCGGCTGGGGCGACCGCCCGGCCGTGGTGGTGATCGACGTCTGCCGCGCCTACCTCGACCCTGACTCGCCCCTCTACGCGGGCGTGGAGGACGCGGTGGCCGCGGCGGCCGCCCTGGTGGACGGTGCCCGCGCCGCCGGGGTGCCGGTGCTGTTCACCCGGGTGGAGTACGAGCCGGGCGGGGCCGACGGCGGGATGTTCTTCCGCAAGGTGCCGGCGCTCCGTTGCTTCGAGCGCGGCAACCCGTTGGCCGACTGGGTGGACGCTCCCCGTCCGTCGCCCGGCGAGGTGGTGGTCACCAAGCAGTACGCGTCGGCCTTCTTCGGGACCAACCTGGCGAGCACGCTGCGGGCCCAGGGTGTGGACACCGTGGTGCTCTGCGGACTGTCCACCAGCGGCTGCGTCCGGGCCAGCGGGGTGGACGCCGTGCAGCACGGCTTCCGGCCCGTCGTGGTGGCCGATGCCTGCGGCGACCGGGCGCCCGAGCCCCACCTCGCCAACCTGTTCGACCTCGACGCCAAGTACGCCGACGTCGTGTCGCTGGCCGACGCGCTGGCCCGGTTCGGGACCCTCCGGTAGTCTGCGGAATGCTGTTCCGCCCAGCGGAATCCGTGCGTGGGGCACGGTCCCGGGGGCCGGTGGGGTGAGGGAGACGACACACATGGCCGACGCGGGAGCCGGGCTCACGGCGGAACTGCTGCTCGACGACCTGACCCCGGCCGAGCGCGAGCGGGCGGGGCGTGTGGAGTCGGTCCTGCCGTCACTGCGGGAGGCCGCCGCCGAGGCCGACCGGCTCGCCGAGTTCCCGATGCAGCACGTGGCCACCCTGTCCGACGCCGGACTGCTCGGGCTGGTGGTGCCGGAACGCTTCGGTGGCCTCGGTGGGGGCCTGCGCGACCTCGCCGCGGCCACCTTCGCCATGGGCACCGCCTGTCCCTCCACGGCGCTCGCCTACTTCTTCCAGTGCTCCTCGGCCTCACGGGGCCTGCTCCCGCTCGAGGCGATCGAGGCGGGCCTGTTCCCCGACGACCAGGTCGACGAGGTGCGGGCGTTCGCCGAGAAGGTCCTCCACCGTCTCGGCCACGAGGGTCGGTGGATGGCCAACTTCGCCTCGGAGTCGGCCAAGTCCGCTTCGTCGGCCATCACCATCTCCACCCGTGCCGAGCCCGCGACGCGTGACGGCGTGGACGGCTGGGTGCTCAACGGGGTGAAGTCGTTCGGGTGCGCCACGGGCGTGGCCGACGACTACCTGGTCTCGGCGATGTTCCCCCCCGCGGATCCCGACGATCCCGCCGGTGCCACCGCCGAGTACCTCGGCACCTTCATCGTGCCGCGGGACGCGCCCGGGGTGAGCGAGCGGGCCCGCTGGGACGCCATCGGCATGCGGGCCTCCGCCACCCACGGCATCGTGCTGCAGGACGTGTTCGTACCGGCCGACGAGGCCCTCGCGCTGCCGGGCTCCTTCGCCCGGATGACCCGGGTCAGCCGGGGCAGCTTCGTGGGCAGCCAGCTCGCCGGCACGGCGGTGTACCTGGGCGCGGCCCGGGCGCTCTACGACTTCACCCTCGGGCACCTGCGCTCGACCACTTTCGTCGACACCGGGGCGCCGATCGGCACGGCGCCGTTCCAGCAGCAGCTCGTGGGCGAGATGACCATGCACCTGGAGACCGCCACCGTGTGGCTCCGTCGGCAGCTGGAGCTGGAGACCTCCGAGCCACCGCGGCTCCCCAAGGACGAGGTGGTGGCCCGCTGGCGGATCGCCAAGGGCACCGTGGCGGAGGAGGCCTTCGCGGTGGCCACCTGCGCCATGAAGTCCTGCGGCACGTCGAACACGGGGAACTCGGGTCTCGTGGCCCGGTCGCTGCGCGACCTGTCGATGGGCCTGGTGCAGGCCTTCCCGGCGGAACGGGGCCGGCTCGAGGCGGCCGGCATGATCGTCACCGGTGGGGCGCAGGCCAGCTTCGGCGCCGGGGGTTCGACCCGGTGACCGGCCCGTCCGGTACCGGCGGCGGCGCGGGTGCCGCCCGACTCGTGGACGACCTCCGCTCGATGGTCGGGGTCTGGCACGACCGGCTCCGGGCCTGGGACGCCGCCGGGACCGAGTTGCACCACGACCCCTTCGGCGGGGTGCCCGGGCCGTTCCCGTACGAGAACCTCGTCTACTGCGACTTCGACGGCCGCACCTGGACCCAGACCAACGTGACGTTCCGGGGGCGCGAGCCGCACGCCCGCACCTTCGAGGCCGACGTGGACGGGGGCGTCCTCACGTTCCGGCGCCTCGGGCCCGAGGCCCCCGAGCACGTGGGCGTGTCGGGCGGCCCCGGCCTGATCTGGTTCGTCGCCCGGAGCCTCGCCGAGCCGGGACTCCAGCGGTACTGCGAGCCCGACCTCATCCGCCTCGACGTGCCCGCGGACGAGGACCCGGCCGCCGGCCGTCCCGCCCGCCGGTGGCGCACCACCGTGCTCTGGCGCGACGGCGAGCTCGTCCGTCCGATGCTCGTGGAGGGCGAACGTCTCACCGTCGACACCTCACGAACCCACCCGTGGGACCCCCGTGGCGCCGACGCGCCGGTCCACGGCACCCGTTCGGCCACCCGTCAGTACCAGGAGACGCGATGACCACCGAGGCGACCCTCCCCGGCGCCGACCTGCCCCCGCAGCTCGACCATCTCGCCGGTGCGGCCGTGGAGCCCACCGAGCGCCGCGGCGTGTGGATCGAGGACCCGAACACCGGCGCGGCGCTGCAGGAACAGGCCCGCTCCTCGGCCGACGCCGTGGAGGCCGCGCTCGACCACGCCGCCCGGCTGCACGAAGCCGGCACCTGGCGCGATCTGCCCGCGGCCGAGCGTGCCGCCGCCCTCAGCGCGGTGGCCGACGAACTCGAGCCCATGGTCCCGGAGATCGCCACCTGGGAGGCCGCCACGTCCGGGGCGACCATCGGCACCACCTCGATGCTGGGCTTCATCGTGCACGCCGCGTTCCGCCTCGCCGCCCAGCAACTCGCCGAGGGGGTGCTCTCCGCGCGCTTCGACGGACCCACGGGTCGGCCGGTGGAGGTCGAACGCACCGGATGGGGGCCCGCGGTGCTGCTCGTGCCGTGGAACGCGCCGGCCCCGATGGCGGCCCACAAGGCGGCCTCGGCGCTCGCCGCGGGCTGCCCCGTCATCCTGAAGCCGCCGGAACGGGTGCCCCACGGCACCGCGGCCATCGGGGCGGCGGCCGACGCCGTGGCCGCTGCCGGCGGCCTCCCGGCCGGCCTCGTCCAGGTGGTCCACGGGGGCCCGGAGGTCGGCGGCGCCCTGGTGTCGGACCCGCGCTGTCGGGCCGTCAGCTTCACCGGCGGGATCGAGGGCGGCCGGGCCGTGGCGGTGCGCTGCGCGGAACAGCTCAAGCCGGTGCAGCTGGAGCTCGGCGGTCACGCCCCGCTCCTCGTGCTGCCCGACGCGGAGGTGGACCACGCGGCCGAGGCCGCGGTGGCGTTGCTCACCACCCTCAACGGCCAGTGGTGCCGGGCCCTCGGCCGTCTGCTCCTGCCCGCCGACCGGGCCGACGAAGTGCTGGCGGCGGTGACCGAGCGTCTGTCGGGGGTGCGGCTCGGCCACTCGCTCGACCCCACCTCCCTGATGGGGCCGATCGTGCATCGTGACCACCTCGAACTGCTGCGGGGCCGCGTCGACGAGCTGGTCGCGGCCGGCGGCACCGCGGTGTCGCCCACGCCGTTGCCCGACGCGGCGGAGCTGGCCGGCGGGAACTGGTTGGCACCCACCCTCGTGGGCGGGGTCGACCCGTCGCTCACCACCGGCGAGATCTTCGGACCGGTGGCCTCGGTACACACCTACGGCACGGTCGAGGAGGCCCTCGCCCTCGCCAACGGCACCGGGTACGGCCTCGAGGCCTACGTGGTGGGCACCGACGAGGACGCCGCCATGGAGGTGGCCCGGCGGGTGGTCGCCGGCGGGGTCAAGGTCAACGGCGCCAGCCCGATCAGCCTCCACCTCATGGCCCCCCGGCCGGCGTGGGGCATCTCCGGCCTGCACGACGAGGGCACGGTGGAGACCATCGAGTTCTTCGGGGGCAATCGCGTGGTGGGCGTGGAGGGCTCCCTCGGCGGGGGGACGGGCTGAGGGGCCGACCGGTCGGGTCAGCAGGGTCGGTCAGCAGGGTCGGTCAGAAGGGTCGGTCAGCAGGGCCGGACGACGGGTTCGACACAAGGAGAGTGCACACCATGGGATTCCTCAACTGCGTGAACGGAGAGGTGCCGGGCCGCGACGTGCTGGGCTGGCGCAGGAAGTTCGGGGTGATCATCCCCTCGACCAACACGGTGGTGGAGCCCGAGTTCCACGCCATGTCGGTGCCGGGCGTGACGGCCCACACCGGTCGCATCCACATCCGCAACCAGCACCTCGCCTCCGACGAGGACATGCTCGGCCTGCTCGAGCAGATCCGTGACGAGATCGGCGCCACGGTGGAGCGGGTGGTCACCGCCGAGCCCGACTACATGGTGATGGGCATGTCGGCCGAGACGTTCTGGGACGGCGTGGAGGGCAACCGCCGGTTCAAGCAGCAGATCAAGGACACCTCGGGCGGCCTCGACGTGGCCACCGGCGCGGAGGCGTGCGAGCGGGCGCTGCAGCTCTTCGGGGCGAAGCGGATCGGCGTGGTCACCCCGTACCAGCCCGTGGGTGACGAGAACGTGGTGCGGTTCTTCGGCGAGCTCGGCTTCGAGGTCGCGGCCATCAAGGGCCTCAAGTGCCCGAGTGCAGTGTCCATCGCCCACGTCACCGAGACCGAGCTGCGCGACGCGCTCATCGAGGTGAACGAGCCCGAGGTGGACGCGCTCGTGCAGTGCGGGACCAACCTGTCCATGGTCCACCTGGCCGACGAGGCCGAGCGCTGGTTCGACAAGCCGGTCATCGCCATCAACGCCGCCACGTGGTGGATGGCGCTGCGCGACAACGGCATCGAGGACCGTCTCCACGGGTTCGGGTCGCTCCTGCGCGACCACTGATCCGCGCCCGGTCGAACCCCGGCCCCGCCGGTGCTGGAAGACTGACCCCGTGCTGCTCGACATCCTCGGGACCCTGCTCCCGTTCGCCATGGGTGTGGCGCTGAGCCCCGTCCCGCTGGTCGCGGTGGTCGTGGTGCTCGGCACCCCGCGCTCGCACACCAACGGGCCGGCGTTCGCCGCCGGGTGGGTGCTCGGCCTGTCGATCGCCACGACGGCGGTCCTGCTCCTCTCCGGCGTGATCAACCGGGCCTCCGGCGGGGGCACCGCCGTCGCGGTCCTGCGGATCCTGCTCGGCCTGCTGCTGCTCGGCCTGGCCGTGCGCAAGTGGCGGGGTCGGCCCGCTCCCGACGACGAGCCCGAGGTGCCGGCCTGGATGGACCGCATCGACTCCCTCTCCGCCGGGCGCATCTTCCTCGCGGGGGTGGGCCTGTCGGGTGCCAACCCGAAGAACCTCGCCCTGGCCGCCGCGGCCGGCGCGGCGATCGCGTCCGCGTCGATCGACGGTGCCGGTGACGCGGTGGCCGTCGCGGTGTTCGTGCTGCTCGCCTCGTCCTCGGTGCTGGGCCTCGTGGTCCTCGGTCTGGTGGGAGGGCAGCGGGCCGACCGGGTGCTGGGTGCGATCCACACGTTCATGCTCCGCAACAACGCGGTGATCATGACGGTGGTGTTCCTGCTGCTCGGCGCCATGGTGCTGGGCAACGGCATCTCCGCCCTGTAGCAGCGGGCCGTCCCCGGCCCCGGCGCGGGCCGGCGCTCAGACGCCCACGAGCGGCCCCGACCGCGCCACGGCCACCTCGTTGTCGCCGAGGTAGCTGGCCACCACTGCCGGGTCCGACTGCACCTGCTCCGGCGTGCCGACCGAGATCACCCGGCCCACCTCCATCGCCACCATGCGGTCGCAGATGGCGGTGAGCATCGGCATGTCGTGCTCGATCACCACGAAGGTGATCCCGTAGGTCTGGCGGATCGACGCGAGCACCCCGGCGAGCTCCTCGGTCTCGGCCTGGGCGATGCCCGCCGAGGGCTCGTCGAGCAGGATCACCTGCGGCTCCAGCGCGACGGTGCACGCCAGTTCCACGAGGCGGCGGGTGCCGGTGGGCAGCACCCGCACCGGCAGGTCGGTGAACCCGGTGAGGCCGAACAGGTCGATCACGGCCCGGGCCTCCGCCTCCCGCGTCCGTTCCTTCTTCGACAGACCGAGGGCGGACTCCATGATCGAGGAGCCACGTGCCCGCTCGCGGGCCACCATCACGGTGTCGAGCAGGCTGAGCGTGGGGAACAGGGTGGCGCTCTGGAACGACCGCACGATCCCGATGCGGCTGCGTTCCTCCGGCCGCAGCCGCGAGATGTCGCGCCCGCCGTAGACGATCGTGCCCTCGTCGGCCCGCACGAATCCGCTGACCAGCTCGAACACCGTGGTCTTGCCGGCGCCGTTCGGGCCGATCAGCCCCAGCGTCTCGCCCCGGTGCACCTCGAAGCCCACGTGGTCCACGGCGGTGAGCCCACCGAACCGTTTGGTGAGGCCGTCCACGGAGAGGATCACCTCGCCGCCGGTGACCCCGGAGCGGAGTGACCCCACCACCGGTTGCAGGTGGGCGTGACCGCCGAGCGATTCGCGGGCGTCCACGTGGTCCTCACCCGCATGCGCCCGGGCCGGGTCGATGCCGTGGAGGCGGGCCAGCACGTCGCGGACGTGGCCGGTGAAGCTACGGCCCACCCCGGCGAGGCCGTTCGGTTGGTAGGTGAGGAACACGAGCCAGGCCGCCGCGAGGATGGCGAGCGCCTCCGGGTTCTCGATGCCCAGCCACGAGGGGATGCCGATCACGTAGATGGCGCCCAGGATGGGTCCGGCCAGCGACTGGATGCCGCCGATGACGGAGATCACCACCACGTCGATGCTCTTCTGCACCGGGAAGCTGACCACGTCGACCTTGTCGAAGGAGTTGGCGTAGATGGCACCGCCGAGACCGGCGAGCATCCCCGCCACCACATAGGCCTGGATCTTCACCCGGGTGGCCCGCACGCTGAAGGCCCTGGCCGCGTCGTCGTTGTCGCGCACGGCCTCGAGCTTCCGGCCGAAGGCCCCGTCGCGCAGCGCCCTCGCGAACAGCAGCGCCAGGGTCAGTGCGGCGAGAGCGACCCAGTAGTAGTTGCGGCTGGCGCCGTCGACGAGCTCGAACGACGGGGGCGTGGTCTCCTTCCCGCTGCGGCCGAGCATCCACGGCTGCCGCAGCAGCCAGCTCGTGCACACCAGCGCGAAGCTCAGGGTGACCACGGCGAGGAACAGGCCCTTGACCCGCAGCGCCGGCACACCGATCAGCGCCGAGACCACACCGCCGGTGACGCAGGCGGCCACGAGGCCCATGACGAAGTTGCCGGTGGCCGTGCTCACACCGATGGCCACCGCCGCGGCCACGCCGCCGATCGCGAACTGCCCGAGCGACAGCTGGCCGGCGAGGCCCGAGATCACCGTGACCGACACGCCCACCAGCGCCACGCCGAGCACCTGCGACGCAGTGGCGGCCACCGAGTTGGTCATCCAGAGCGGCGCCAGCGCCAGCAGCACCACCACCGGGGCCAGCGCCACCAGCGGCAGGTTCCGGATCACCCACACCCGGCGGTAGCTGGCGGGCAGCCGGGTGCGGGCCGACGCCAGGTGGCCCCACGGCTCGGGTTCCTCCCGGCCGCCGCGGCTGGTGAGCAGCAGGCTCACGACCACGGCCACGAAGATGATGACGTCCGCGTAGCCGTTGCCCCGGTCGCTGGTGCCGAGGACCTGCTCCATCACGCCGATGCACAGTGCGGCCACGAGCGCACCCCAGAGCGAGCGGAACCGGGCGATCGCCGCGGCGGCGAGTGCCCGGAGGAGGAGGTCGGGTCCGATCGACTCGGGGTTCACCGCGCCCTTCGACGGGATGAGCAGCGCCACGCTGAAGCAGGCCAGCGCCCCGGCGAGGCCCCAGCTCAGCTTGGACATGCCCTCGGGCGACACGCCGCTCAGTGCGGCGGCGTCGGAGTTGGAGGCCGCCCCGCGGATCGCCACGCCGTAGCGGGAGCGGCGGAGGAAGAGCGTGAGGGCGACGAGCAGTGCGAGGCCCACGGTGGCCTGGGCCACGGAGTAGGTGTCCACGAGCAGCGAGTCCACGTCGAAGGTGGGCAGGCCGTCCGGCTTGGGGAACTGCAGGCCCTGCAGGCCTTCGGGGTTGAGGGCGAGCGCGGCGAAGAAGAAGAAGCCGGCCATGCCGAGCGTGGCCACCATCGACAGGATCCGCGGGGTGCCCCGCAGCGGCCGCACGACCACCACGTCGGTGGCCACGGCCGCCCCGGCCGAGGCCGCCATCCCGACGACCATGGCGGGCCAGTAGGGCAGCGAGTAGTCACGCACCGCCAACGACAGCACGGCGGCGCCGAGGATGCCGATGCCGATGTGGGCGAAGTTGATGAACTTCGCCGACCGGTAGACCAGCACCAGCCCGATGGCGAGCATCCCATAGGTGAGGCCGGTGAGCAGGCCGAGCAGGACGACGCGACCGCCGAGGTCGAACCCGCCGACGGTGAGCGACCAGGTGGTGACGGTCACCGGCCGACCGCCGTGCCGATGCCCTCGAGGTACACGGCCCGCAGCAGGTCGGGTTGGTCGCGGAGCTCGGCGGCGGGGCCGTCGAACACGATCTCGCCCTTCTCCATGAAGAGGGCGTGGTGCGCCACCGACAGGGCCACGTTCACGGACTGCTCCACGAGCAGCACGGCGGCACCGTCGGCGTTGAGCTGCTGCACCACCGGCAGCAGCTCGCCCACGACCTTGGGGGCCAGGCCCAGGGAGAACTCGTCGATCACCAGGAGGCGGGGCCGGAGGACGAACGCCTTGGCCAGCGCCAGCATCTGCTTCTCGCCGCCCGACAGCGTGCTCGCCGCCTGGTTGCGGCGCTCGGCGAGTCGCGGGAACTGCGCGAACGCCTGGTCGACCGCGGCGCCGATCCGAGCGCCGGAGCGCCGCCCGTGGTGCAGGGTGTGGGCGAACATCGTGAGGTTCTCGGCGACGGTGAGGCCGGGGGCGAGCGACTCGCCGCCGGCGATCTGGGTCATGCCCAGTTGCACCCGATCGGTGGCGTCGAAGCCGGCGAGTGACACACCCCCGAAGGTGAGGGTGCCGGCGTCGGGGGTGAGCAGCCCGGAGACGGTCCGCAACAGGGTGGTCTTGCCCGCCCCGTTGGTGCCCATGAGGGCGACGATCTGGCCCTCCTCCACGGTGAGGTCCACGCCGAAGAGGACCTGCACACCGTCGTAGCCGGCGTCGATGCCGCGGCACTCGAGCAGGGTGCGGGCCCCGTGCGGGCCGACCGGGACCGGGAGGCCGGCCCCGTCGGGTGCCGCCGCGTCGGTCGTGCCGGCGGCGGGCTTGCCGGCGCCGTGGCCGGCGACGGCGTCGGGGTCCGACGGGTACCGGGCCATCACCAGCAGCCCGAAGACCACGAGCGGCACCACCGCCAGGGCGATCGTGGGGGTGCGGCCGAACTCGCCCACCAGGGTGGGCATGGCGGCCACCGCCAACCCGCCGATGGCGACCCCTGCGAGCAGCGCGCCGCCGTGGTAGTGGCGCACGGCCGGCCCGCCCCGGCTGGTGAGCACCGTGTCGGTGGCCACCGCGGCGAACGTCGCGCACAGCCCGGCGAGCCCCCAACAGGCCAGTACCCCGATCAGGGTGTCGGAGGCGGCGCCCGCCACCATCAGCACGGCGGCGACCAGCGCGGCGGCGCCGGCCAGCCCGGTCAGGTGGGTGGCGGAGCGCCGTGCCACTCCTGCGTACCAGTGGGCGCAGGCACACACGAGTGCCGTGGCGACGCCCGCCACGAGGACCATGAGGCCGACCATCTTCCGGCCGGCCTCCCACTCCCGACGCAGGAGGTCGAGTGCCACCGGGGCGGTGGCGACGAGCGCGAGGCCGACGCCGAGCCCGAGTGGCAGGAACACGGTGAGGGGTGGGAGCGGGCCCCGCAGGGCCGTGGACGCGTCCACCGGGGGCGCGTCGGCCGGGCGCGGGCCGGGGAGCAGCACGGCGCCGACCAGTGCCAGCAGCCCCACCGCCGCGAGCTGGTACCCCCAGTTGGGGGCCCGGTCCACCATCTGCCAGAGGCCGATGCCGGCCACCGCGAGCGACGCGCCGGCCCAGCACACCCCGGCCACCCGCCAGCCGGCCCCGGGGCCGTAGACGTCGTAGGCGTAGGCGCGGCTCAGGGCGAGCACCGGACCGGTGAAGACCACCACGACGAACACGATGATGCCGAGCCAGGTGCTGTCGGCCACACCGGCACCCACCAGGGCGGTGACGCCGGCCAGTGCGGCGGTCAGCCGGAGGAGCAGGCGGGCGTCGGCGGCCCGGGTGGCGAGGGACGCGACGAAGGCCGCCAGCACGAGTCCTGCGAGCGCCACCCCGCCCGCGCGGTCGAGGTCGGCGGCCCGCAGGCCGAGGTCGATGCGGAGCTCCGGACGGTGCAGCAGCAGCACGGCGAACGGGGCGACCATCGCCCCGCTGAGGGTGGCCAGCGCCAGCAGCGGTCGCCAGCCCCGGCGGCCGAGCCATGCGAAGGCCGGCCCGTCCGGTGCCGGTGCGGGTTCGTCCACCTCCACCGGCGGCGCGGGAGGGTGGTCGTCGGCGGGTTCGCCGGCCAGGGGTTCGTGGTGGACCGGGGTCTGCAGCGGTGCGGTGCCCGTGAACGGCGGGGGCGCGGTCGGGACCAGGTGGTCGGGGACCGGCGGCGGTAGCACCGGCACGACGGTCGGTGCGGGGGGAGGGGCGACGGGCGCATCGACCGGGGCCGGCGCGGCGGTCGGCGGGTCGACCCGGCGGAACGGGTTCGGCGCGACCAGGCCGGAGAAGGGGGGCGGGGCCTCGCTCATGGTGCCTCGAACGTGCGGGTGGGACCCTCCAGCACCATGCAGTTGCAGGACTCCTCGTACTTCATCCGGCGGAACCCGGTGCCACCGGTGAACGCGCCCTTCTCGAAGCCGCTGGAGTAGATGGCGGCCGACTCGTACCCGTCGCCCAGCGCGGCCACGCCCTCCTGGAAGCGCTCCGCGGTGACGGGCCCACCCACCTCCTTGAAGGCGTCACGGAGCACGAACGCCGCGTCGCACCACATCAACTGGTTGCGGGCGTTCGCCCGGGTGGGGAGGTCGTCGCCGCTCCGCCGTAGCACCTTGACGCAGTCCTTCTCGGCGTCGGAGTTGGGGAAGGGGTACTCCTCGTCGGCCACGTCGAAGCCGGGCATCACGCTCACGCCCTGCGCCCCCACCATCGACTTCGGGTAGTTGCGGATGCCGAAGTCGGGGCTGTCCCAGGTGGAGAGGGCGAACCGCGGGAAGTACTGCTGCTTCTGCGCGGTGGCCATCATGAAGCTGGCCAGCCGGGAACCACCCACGACGAACAGGCGGTCGACGCCCTCGCCCTTGAACGCCAGGACGGCCTGGTCCTGGCCCGTCTGCAGCGTGGAGCTGTTCGAGCCGTCGATCCAGCGGACGTCGGCGGGCGTGATCCCGGCCTTCTTCAGCGCCGGTCCGATCTGCTCCTCGTAGACGCGTCGGTTCTGGTCGTTGTCGATCCCTACGACGCCGAGCTTCGCCCTGCGGAAGAAGCCGCCGTCGGCGAGGTCCTGCACCATCGCCGCGTTGAGGAGGCCGTACTCGGGGTAGCTCGGCTGCCAGAGGTACGGCTCGTAGGACTCGAAGCTCTGCTGGTCGAGCGGGAAGGCCGTGGTGTCCAGCATCAGCGTGTCCGCCTGCGAGTAGCAGGAGCGGACGGTGGACTGGAACTGGCCCTGGAGCACCACGGCGAAGACCTTGTCGTCCTGGGTGAAGGCCTTGCAGAGCCGCTCCTCGGTGGCCTGTGAGTCGGTGAGCGCCTCGAACGGCCGGATGACCGGCACCATCTTCTTGCCGGCGATGCCGCCGGTGGCGTTGACCTCCTTCGCGATCTCGTCGATCTGCTTCGCCACGTCACCGGACGGCGGCAGCTTGAACCCGAGGGTGGACTGGAGCTTCTCGGTCCTGAGGTCCACGAAGCCCACCTTCACCTCGGTGGCGCTCACCCCCGGCGCTCCATCGCCGCCGCCGGCCTCCGCGGGCGCGCTCCCGGCCTCCGCTGCGAGTTCCGCGCTCGGCTTGACCCCGCAGCCCGACAGGGCGACGGCCGCGACGACGAGTCCCGCGACGAGCACGGCGAACGGCCTGTGCCTGTGGTCCCCCCGGACCCCGGAACCCATGATCGGCGACCCCCCTCCAGAGGTGGAACGTCGTTTCGCTGAACGAAACGACAGGCTACCAAGCGGGTGCTGGACGGTCACCTCGCCACCTTCGGGCCGTTCAGCGGCTCCGGCCGTGCACCACGGAGGAACCGTCCGCGAGCAACTGCCGCAGCCGGGCCCGTTCGTGGGGCCGGTCGAGCACGTGGCCGGCGAGGAACGCGGAGGTGAGCTCCGCGACGGTGTGGCGCACGGCGGCGTCGGGCCGACCGGGCTCGGGGTCGAGGAACCCGCGTGCGGTGGTGTGGTCCGCGGGGTGGATCACCGACGTGTGGGTGGCGCCCCGCAGGATCGCGAGGTGGGCCGTGGGCTCCGGGCCGTCGCGGTGGGGGACGCCCTCGTCGAAGGTGCGGACCACCGGGTCCTCCACGTGGTCGTCGGTGCCGTACCTCACGGCGCTGGCGGCCATGACCCCGTCGAACTCGCCACCCATCACCAGCGTGGGGAGCGCGGACGGCACCGGCAGCACCGAGCCGGGCGGCCAGCCGAACATCGTGGAGGCCATGGTGTGGCTCGCGTACGACAGCACCGCCGCCACGGGGAACCAGTCGGTGGAGGCGTTCTGCAGCGCCATCGTCCCGCCCGCGGAGTGGCCGGCCAGCACCACCCGGTCGAGGTCGAGAAGGCCGGCCAGGCGTCCAGCCCGGCCGAGCCGCTCCAGGGCGCCGAGCACGGGACCGAGCGTGGTGCACGACGGCCGGGTCCCGTAGGTGTCGGGCCGGCAGGCCTCGAGGTCCATGCCGGGGGTGATCCCGGCCGCGCCGGGCATGATCTCCCCCACGAGGGCGAGCGTCACCACGCAGCATCCGACGCCCACCCACCGCTCGGCCAACCAGCGGTAGCCCTCGGGGCCGATGTTCACACCCGGCAGGACCACCACCACCGGCCAGGGCGCCTCGGCGGGGTCGGCCGGGAACTCGCCGGTCTGGCGCTCCCGTTCGTCGCCCGTGGGTGCCGTCGGGTGGAACACCCGCAGATGGACCGTGTCGTAGGGGGCGGCCGCCCCCGGGACCGCGGCCGCCTCGTGGAGGCAGCGGACCGGTCCGCCGCTCACGCCCGGGCGCCGGCCGAACCGTGGGCCGCCACCGCATCGACCGCCCGCAGCAACGCAGCGCGGCGGCGTCGCGCCCGCACCACGCCCACCGCCACGCC
>CAIPVR010000263.1 GCA_903868545.1 uncultured Actinomycetes bacterium | reverse complement strand
CCTCACCGACGAGGCCGCCGAGGCCGACCTCACGATCGCCTACGAGGTGACGGCGGCGCCCGGCGGCAAGCGCTCCTACGCCGTGCGCCTCGCCGCCGGCCGGCTGTCGCTCGAGCGGCCCGCCCCGAAGGACGCCCCCGTCAGCTTCGTCCTCGACTACGACACCGCGGCTGAGGTGGCACGGGGTGACGTCTCGGTGCAGGCGGCGTTCATGCAGGGCCGCCTGAAGCTCGGCGGCGATGTCACCGTCCTGCTGCGTGACGCAAGCGCCCTGGCCGGGATCGACGACGCCCTCGCCGAGCTCCGCGCCCGCACCGAGTACTGAGCGCCTCCACCGGGTGCTGAACGCCCGCACCCGGTACCGAACGCCCGCTCCGGGTCCGGAGTGCCCCCGGCTCCCTAGGATGCCGCCATGCAGGAACTCGGCCGTGGCCAGAAGGTGTTCGACCACGAGCCGGTACGGGGGCCGGTGCGCGTGGTGGAGAGCGTCGACGACGTGCTCGACCTGCTCGACGGCGACCCCACCGGGGTGATCGCCGTGGTCCGCGACGCCGGCGCGACGTTCCTCGCCCCGCTGTACCACGACCTCGGCGGCGTGATCTGCACGGCCGGCACCCTGCGGAGCCACATCGGGATCGTCACGCGGGAGTTCAAGATCCCCTGCGTGATGGCCTGCGAGTTCGACGTCCCGCCCACCGACGGGGCCGTGGTCGAGCTCGACTGCTCCGGCGAGGCGGGCGTCGTCCGTGGCTGAGTCACCGGTTCCCGCCGGGTCCGACGCCGCCCGCCGGGCGAGGGCCGACGCGCTGATCGCCTACCACTCGCCGATCGCCCACCGGCTCACCTCGGAGCGCACGAGCTACCAGAGCCAGCTCATCCCGGTCACTCCGTACATCCTGGTGGCCTGTTGCGAGGCGTTCCTCCGCTACCCGGAGATGGTGCGGGTGATCGACGCCGCGCTGCCCGCCGAACGGATCGGTGCGCTGGGCCGACGGCCCGACAGCCGCATCAACACCGTCTACCTGTGGTCGATCGCCAACTTCTTCCTGGTGGGTCGCAAGGTGTTCACCCAGATGGACCCGTCGCTCGACACGGTGGACGGGGCCTTCGCGGTGCTCGACTTCTGGGACCGGGCCGCAGGGGGCTTCCGCGGCGACGGCACCCGGATGGCGCACGACACGGGGGGCACGGTCCGGGTCTACGAACCGGACCTGGTGCAGCGGGTGGCGGAGGCCGCGGTGGCGAGCCCCGTCGACGAGGAGCTCCGGCCGGAGCTGCAGCGCATCAACGCCACGCTCGTCAACTACCTGTTCCTGCTCAACTTCGACACGCGCGTGGGTTCGGGCGACACGGGCCCCTACGACCTCGGTGCGATGGGCCTCGGTCCGGCGGGCACCACGATGGTGCTGCGCGACTTCTACCGGATGGGCCGCGGTGACTTCTGGTGGACCGACGTGGCCGAGGACGTGCCCCACCAGCACCTGCTCGCCGGGTTGGTGCTGCGCGACGTGGAGGCCCGGATCACCGACTTCGGCACCACGAACACGGTGCCGGAGGACTACCTCGACCGCCTCGTGGGGTTCGCCCTGTTCACCGCCGACGGCGGGTCCGACGGCAGCCTGAGGCCTGTTCCCCTCGACGACCTGCGTGCCCAGGCCGCGGCCGTCCGCGTGGCCGAACGGGCGCTCTACCGGCGCATCGCCCGGATGGACGAGGACGAGATGATCCGCTGCGGCGCCGAGGTGTACTTCACCTTCCTCCGGCCGTTCGCGGAGGCGGCGGGGGTGGCGGACCAGCTCGACTGGAGCGTCCCCCGCGACATCCGCCCGCCGGTGTACGACCTGCTGGTCGCGGCGGGCAGGGAACTCGGCGCGAACCCGCCGCCGCCCGAGGACCCGTCCGAGTACTACGGCCCCCTCGCCGGCGAATAGGGGTCCGCAGGTACCTCTGGGGTGCCCTGACCGCCGAGAACGCCGGTGGGTGGCGGCGCTGGCAGACTTCGGCGGATGGGAACACCCGAGCACCGCGACGAGCACCGCCACCGTCCCGACGACGACCCGCTCTGGAACGAGTCGTACTACCTGGACTGGTTCAGCGAGGACCTCTCACTCGGCGGCTACGCCCGGATCGGCTTCTACCCCAACCTCGGACGGGTCTGGTACTGGGCCTGCCTCGTCGGCCCCGACCGCCCGCTCGTCACCGTGATCGACCACGACGTGGCGCTCCCGCCCTCGGCGTCGTCGCTGGAGGTGCGTTCCGAGGGCCTGTGGGCCGACCACGTGGTCGAGGACCCGAACGAGCACATGTCGATCAACCTCGAGGCGTTCGCCCTGTCGCTCGACGATGCGGCCGAGGTCTACGCGGCGGACCCGCGTGGTGAGCGCGTGCCGTTCGGCTTCGAGCTCGACTTCCTCACCGACCGCGCCGCCTACCAGTGGCCGCCGGTGACCCCCCGCTACGAGATCCCGTGCCGTGTGCAGGGTGAGATCCTCGTGGGTGAGGAGCGGATCGAGTTCGACGGATGGGGCCAGCGGGACCACTCGTGGGGCGCGGCACGCGACTGGTGGAACAACCAGTGGTCCTGGACGGCCGGACGCCTGAGCGACGGCACCCGCTGGCACTCGGCGGGGGGCTTCTTCCCCGGCGCCGACTGGGGCGTGGCCTACCGGCTCGACCCCGACAGCACGGAGTTCGTCGAGGGCGACGAGGTGGTCCTCGACGTGGAGGAGGGCCGTGAGCGGCTGCCCGTCCGCACCGGCACCGGGTGCGTGGGCCTCGACCTCGAGTTCGAACCGGTTGCCTTCTCGCCGGTGCTCCTCGTGCACCCGGACGGCCGGGCCGCCCGCTTCCCCCGTGCGATGGCCAGGGTCACCACGGCCGACGGCCGCTCGGGCGGTGGGTGGATCGAGTGGAACCAGCCCCCGACGGGCACGGTGCTGCCCCGACGGGGGTGAGTGCGACGGTCCCGGGCCCGGCGGTACCGAGCCGGCGCGGCGCCGGGAAAAACGACGGAGGGTGTGGCCAGTTCCCGCCGGCCACACCCCTCGTCGTCCAATGGTTCCGGGCCAGCCGACCCGTCCCCCTCCAATGGTTCCCGCAGAACCTCGAACTGGTTGCCACGGTACGGACGGAGGGGTCGGGACGGAATCGGTAGAACTACCCGTCCCGCCTCCAGATCAGCTCAAGACGGCTCGGCCGGGTACCGGACCTCGGTCTCGATGCCGCCGCGCACGCCCTGCACCAGGCGGACCCGCACGTCGGCCACGGCGGGCGAGAAGCGGGCGATGCCGTCGTGCAGTTCCCTCACGAGGTGCTCGGCGAAGATGCGCCGGTCGCGGAAGGTGACGAGCCACAGCTTCAGCGACTTGGACTCCACCGCGTGGGTGACGGCGGTGTAGCCGATCTCCGCGGCGTACAGGTCGGGCTGGATCCCCTCGACCGCCGGGCACAGCGCCTGCAGTTCCTCCGTGCGGAAGGTCACGCGCACCGGGTCGGGCACCTCGAAGAACTCGAGGCGGCCGGCCTCGCCCGGCTGCACGCTCCGGCCGAGCATCCCGACCGGTGGCGGCGCGTCAGTCACGGCTGGTGCCCCCCGACGACCCACCGGTCGGACCGTCGGACCCGGAGCCATCGGAGATGCCGCCGTCGCTCAGCCCGCACTGCTCCTGCAGGAAGTCGGTGATCGCGGTGTTGGCGTCGAGGAACTCCTGGCTGGTGAGTTCGTCGGCACCCTCGAACACCCCCTCCTCGGCGACCACCCGGTAGGCGTCGATCACCACGTCGAGGTCGTCCTGGACGGACTGCGGGAAGCGGTCACGCACCTGGTCGAGGTCGTCCACCGCGCTCTGCAGCGTGTCGGGCCCGCCGATGACACCCGCGGTCAGTCCGAAGAAGGCCGTGGCCAACTCCGTGCAGTCCTGGATCTGCTGCTCGTCGGGGAGGTCCGGGAGGTCGGGGAGGGCGCCGCCCTCGTCGCCGGGATCGGTCGGCCGCTCGTCGGTGGGTGGCGCGGGCCGGGTGGGGGAGGTCATCTCCGCCCGCTCGATCCTGACCGACGGCGAGGCGCACCCGCTGAGGCCGCCGAGGAGCAGCAACGCCGTGGCCAGGGCCACGGCGTTGCCGGAGGTTCGTGTCCCGCGCATGGGCAGGTTCTAGCCGACCTTGCGCTCCCCGAGCCGTCGTCGGTTCACCAGCATCGACTTCATGTAGTCGCGGTTCATCATGGCGATGAAGTCGATGGAGATCTCCTTCGGGCACGCCTCCTGGCACTCCCCGTAGTTCGTGCAGGAGCCGAAGAACTCCTCCATCTTGTCGACCATGGCCTGGGTGCGCTGGAAGCGCTCGGCCTGGCCCTGGGGCAGCAGGTTGAGGTGCTGGATCTTCGCGGCGGTGAACAGGTTGGCCGCCGAGTTGGGGCAGGCGGCCACGCAGGCGCCGCAGCCGATGCACGCGGCGGCGTCCATCGCCGAGTCGGCGGCGTCCTTCGGCACCGGGATCTCGTTCGCGTCGGGCGCCGCGCCGGTGTTGACGGTGATGTACCCGCCCGCCTCCACGATGCGGTCGAACGCGGCGCGGTTGACCACCAGGTCCTTGATGATCGGGAAGCCGGCGGAGCGCCACGGCTCGATGGTGATCTCGTCGCCGTCGTCGAACTTCCGCATGTGCAACTGGCAGGTGGCGGTGCCCTTCTGCGGGCCGTGGGCCTGGCCGTTGATCATCAGGCCGCAGCTGCCGCAGATGCCCTCGCGGCAGTCGTGGTCGAAGGCGATCGGCTCGCGGTCCTCGGCGATGAGCTGCTCGTTGACGTAGTCGAGCATCTCGAGGAACGAGGCGTCGTCGGCCACGGTCGTGGAGTAGTTCTCGAAGTGGCCGGGGGTGTCGCCGTCGTCCTGGCGCCACACCTTCAGCTTCAGGTTCAGCATCTTGGTCACGGTGGGTTCCTCTGTGCCGTCTGTGGTTCGGGGCCGTCTGTGGTTCGGGGCCGTCTGTGGTTCGGGGCCGTCTGTGGTTCGGGGAGCGCCGCTTACTTGTAGCTGCGCTGGGTCAGCTCGACGTTCTCGAACACGAGCGGCTCCTTGTGGAGCACCGAGTCCTTCCCGATGTCCGGCCCGGCGTACTCCCAGGCGCCGACGTACGCGAAGTTCTCGTCGTCGCGCTTGGCCTCGCCCTCCTCGGTCTGGTGCTCCTCGCGGAAGTGGCCGCCGCAGGACTCCTCGCGGTGCAGCGCGTCGCGCACCTTGAGCTCGGCCATCTCCATGAAGTCGGCCACGCGGAGGCCCTTCTCCAGCGACTGGTTGAAGCCGTCGCGGCCGCCGAGGATCTTGACGTCCTTCCAGAACTCCTCGCGCAGGGCGGGGATCTCCGACAGCGCCTTCTCGAGGCCGGCCTTGTTGCGGCTCATCCCGCAGTAGTCCCACACGAGCTTGCCCAGCTCCCGGTGGTAGTGGTCCACCGAGCGGGTGCCCCCCACGGCCATCAGCTCGTCGATGCGGTCGTTGCTCTCCTGCACCGCATCGGTGAACGCCGGCTCGGCGGTGTCCATGACCGGCGTGCCCAGCAGGCCGGCGAGGTAGCCCGCCACCGTGGCCGGGGCCACGAAGTAGCCGTCGGCCAGGCCCTGCATGAGGGCGGAGGCGCCGAGGCGGTTGGCGCCGTGGTCGCTGAAGTTGGCCTCGCCCAGTGCGAAGAGCCCGGGGATGGTGGTCTGCAGGTTGTAGTCCACCCACAGGCCGCCCATCGTGTAGTGGGTGGCGGGGTAGATGCGCATCGGGACCTCGTACGGGTCCTCACCGGTGATGCGCTCGTACATGTCGAACAGGTTCCCGTAGCGGGCCTTGATGGTCTCCTTGCCGAACCGGTCGATGGCGTCGGAGAAGTCGAGGTACACGCCGTTCTTGAGCGGACCGACGCCGCGGCCCTCGTCGACGACGGTCTTGGCGTTGCGGGAGGCCACGTCGCGGGGCCCGAGGTTGCCGAACGCCGGGTACTTGCGCTCGAGGAAGTAGTCGCGGTCGGCGTCGGGG
>CAIPVR010000262.1 GCA_903868545.1 uncultured Actinomycetes bacterium | reverse complement strand
CCTCACGAACTACCGCGACTTCCTCGAGACGAACATCCATCTCTACACGGCGAGCTACCCGTGGATGATCAACCGGGGCGTGTTCATGACCCCGGGCGACGAGGAGCAGTGGACGCTCTCGGTCCAGCACGGCGAGGAGCAGGTCGACCGGTACGTGAACGCCTTCGCCGAGTTCGCCGCCGAACTCGCTGGCTGACCGCCGAACTCGCGGGCTGACCTCGGGAGCCGGCGGGGTCGGGCCCGACTCCTGTGCTCAGGTCGGGACCCGGCCGCCGGCTCGTTCGCCGATGACCCAGGCGAGGAACTCGCGGTCCGGGTGCTGCAGCACGAGGCGGGCGGGCGAGCGGAGGTCGGTGTCGATCACCAGCACCTCGTCGTCACGGTAGGTGCACCACCACTGCCGCTCGCCCTTCCGGCCCGGCACGGTGAACCAGCCGGTGGCGAGCAGACCCGGCCAGTAGCCCCCGCCGACCCGCCAACCGAGGCCGGCCCTGGCGTCACGAACGGGTTCGACGCGGGCGCCCGTGACGTGCTCGGTCGGCACCTCGATGTGGCCGGCGAGGCACCACAGTCGATCGAGTCCGTCGAGGTCGATCGTGATCCGGTCGTCGTGGACGAACACCCGAGCGCTCATCGACCGGAGGCTACGGACGCGTGGAACCGGGCTCCACGGATGAGCCGGTGAATGAGGTCACCCCGCCGGGCCTGTCATCTCGCCGCCAGCAGCCCCCACGCGCCGCCGAGGACGGCCCCTGCGTCGTCATGCGACTCCCCACCGCCGGCAGCCCCCACGCGCCGCCGAGGACCGCCCCTGCGTCGTCATGCGACTCCCCACCGCCAGCAGCCCTC
The DNA here is from genome assembly GCA_903868545.1 of uncultured Actinomycetes bacterium. Classification (GTDB taxonomy): domain Bacteria; phylum Actinomycetota; class Acidimicrobiia; order Acidimicrobiales; family Microtrichaceae; genus CAIPVR01. The sequence goes on along the minus strand of CAIPVR010000262.1, from coordinate 36,097 downwards.
ACCGGCCCCCCCCCCCGAGTCGCACGACGACGCAACCCCCCCCCTCCCGCCCCGTGCACCCGACTCCCCGCGAACCGATCGGTAGCGTGTCGCTCCGTGACGGACACGGCGGTCATCGAGCGGATCCGTAGCCGGAGCCTGTGGCTCGAGACCTGCGACGACGACCTCACCCCGCGCCCGGCACTCGCAGGCGACACCGAGGTGGACGTCGCCGTGGTCGGCGGCGGCCTGACCGGCCTGTGGACCGCGTTGCTGCTACGCGAGGCCGACCCGACCCTTCGCGTGCTCGTGGTGGAGGCCGAGGTCTGCGGGTTCGGCGCGTCCGGGCGCAACGGCGGGTGGTGCTCCGCCCTCTTCCCGGCCTCGCTGGGTGCACTCGAGGGGATGGCCGGCCGCGACGCGGCGATCGCCCAGTACCGGGCGATGATCGACACCGTCGGGCAGGTGGGGACCGACCTCGACCGGCTCGGGATCGACGCCCACTGGGCCGCCGGGGGCACGTTGGTGTCGGCCACCTCCCCCGCCCACGTCGCTCGCCTGCGCGCCGACCTGGCCGAACACCGCCGCTACGGCTTCGGCGAGGACGACCTGCGATGGCTGGCACCCGCGGCGGCTCGGCGGGTCGTCGCCGCCGAGGGGACACTCGGCGGCGTCGTCACACCCCACTGCGCAACGGTGCAACCCGCCCGCCTCGTCCGCGGCCTCGCCCGGGCCGCGGAACGTGCCGGCGCACGGATCGTGGAGGGCACCCGGGCGCACCGTCTGGCCCCGAACGGCCCGACCGCGACGTCGACCGCGACCGTGCACACCTCCCACGGCCGGGTCCGGGCCGAGGTGGTGCTGCGCTGCACCGAGGGGTACACGCCCGGCCTCGAGGGCCACGGGCGTGACGTCGTTCCCGTCTACTCGATGATGATCGCCACCGAGCCCCTTCCCGACGACGTGTGGGAGGTCATCGGGTTCGGCGACCGGCCCACCTTCAGCGACGGCCGGCACCTCCTCATCTACGCCCAGCGCACCGCGGACGGCCGCCTCGCCCTCGGCGGCCGGGGTGCCCCCTACCACTGGGGGTCGCGAGTCACCGACGAGCAGGACCGGTCACCCGCCATCGCCGACGAACTCCGCGACGTGCTGCACCGACTGTTCCCCGCCACATCGGACGCGGCGATCACCCACCACTGGGGCGGACCGCTCGGCGTACCCCGGGACTGGTGCGCGTCGGTCGCCCTGGACCGCACCGCCGGTCTGGGCCACGCCGGCGGCTACGTGGGCGACGGCGTGTCCACCACCCACCTCGCCGCACGAACCCTCGTGGACCTCGTCCTCGACCGCGACACCGATCTGGTGCGCCTGCCCTGGGTGGGACATCGGTCCCCGCGATGGGAGCCGGAACCGCTCCGCTGGCTCGGTATCAACGCCGGGACGACGCTCGCGGGCGCGGCGGACCGCCGCGAGCAGCGCACCCGGCGGCCGGCGGTGGCCGCCGGTCGGCTGATCGACCTGCTCACCGGCGGGGAGTGAGCGACCACGACCGCCGGGCCGCGACCCGCATTGGAGACCCACCGCCGGGGACTGGAACACTGGCCCGGTGAGTTCCCGCACCACCCCGATCTCGGTCCACTGGTTCCTCCCCACCGGGGGCGACAGCCGCGACGTGGCACCGGGCGGCGCCACCGGCGCGGTGCGGACCCCGTCGCACGCCTACCTCGCCCAGGTGGCGCAGGCGTGCGACCAGCTGGGCTTCGACGCCGTGCTCACCCCGTGCGGCACCGGTTGCGAGGACGCCTGGCTGTCCACCGCGTCGCTCATCCCGGTCACCCGGCGCCTGCGCTTCCTCGTGGCGTTCCGGCCCGGCCTCATGAACCCGACCCAGGCCGCACAGATGGCCGCCACCTACCAGGACCTCTCCGGCGGACGCCTGCTGATGAACATCGTCATCGGCGCCGAGCCCGCCGAGCTCGCCCGGTTCGGCGACTTCCGACCGAAGGACGAGCGCTACCGGCGTGCGGGTGAGTTCCTCGAGGTGCTGCGCGGCGCGCTGGAGAACGAGTCGTTCGACTTCACCGGTGAGCACTACCGGGTGGAGGCCGCCACCACCCGCCACTCCCCGACGCTCCCGCCGCGCGTCTTCTTCGGCGGCGCCTCACCCGCGGCGGAGGACGTGGCAGCCGAGCACGTCGACGTGTACCTCGCGTGGGGAGAACCCCCGGAGATGATCGCCGAGCGGCTCGACCGGATGCGCGCCCTCGCCGAGAAGGCCGGCCGACCCGACGACCGGCCGTTGCGCTTCGGGATCCGCTTCCACGCCATCACCCGCGACACCTCCGAGGAGGCGTGGGCGGAGGCGGGACGGCTGCTCGCCGGGATGGACCCCGAGGCCGTGGCCGCCGCCCGGGCCGACTTCGCCACGACGGCCTCGGTGGGTCAGGCCCGGATGGCCGAGCTGTCCGCGACGGCCGGCGACGGCGTGCCCGACGACCCGCGGGCGCTCGAGGTGTACCCCAACGTGTGGGCGGGCGTCGGCCTCGTCCGTGGTGGCGCGGGCACCGCCCTGGTGGGCAGCCACGCCGAGGTGGCCGACCGCATCGAGGAGTACGCTGCGCTCGGCCTCGACGAGTTCATCCTGTCCGGCTACCCGCACCTCGAGGAGGCCTGGCGGGTGGGCGAGGGTCTCTTCCCCGAGCTCCGACGCCGTGGCCTGCTACCCGAGGCCGACGACCGGGCGGCCCCCGGCCCGTTCACCTTCCGGTGAGCACGTCGGGTGCCGGGCCGGGCCGGCTGACCGTGGGCCTGCTCCTGTGCGACCACCTCGATGCCGACGTGGCCGAGGTCGCCGGCGACTACACCGAGCTCTACCCGACGACCTACGGACCGGCCGGGATCGACTTCCGGATCTACGAGGCCACGGCGGGCGACCTGCCGGTTTCGGTCGACGAGTGCGACGCCTGGATGACCTCCGGCTCCCGGGCCTCCGCCTACGAGCGGGAGGACTGGATCCTGCGCCTGCGAGCCTTCATCGCGGAGCTCCACGCCGCCCGGCGACCGCACGTGGGCATCTGCTTCGGCCATCAGCTCACCGCGCTGGCCCTCGGCGGCGACGTACGTCGCGCGCCGGTGGGCTGGGGTGTCGGCGTGCGCGACTTCGCGCTCGTTGCCGACGCGCCGTGGATCGACCCCGAGGACCGCGGCTTCCGGATCCTCATGAGCCACCAGGACCAGGTGACCGAACTGCCGGAGGGCGCCGAACTGCTGGCGACGGCGGACTACTGCCCCGTGGGCGCCTACCGGGTGGCCGACCACGTGTTCTGCGTACAGGGCCACCCCGAGTTCGTGCCCGACCTGTCGGCCCTCCTCATCCGCAAGCGGCGCGGGCTCATCGGCGCCGACGTCGCGGACGCCGGGCTGCGGTCCCTCGACGAGCCTCTCGACCACGACCTCGTGATCGGCTGGATCGCCGGGTTCTACCGGCGGGCCCTCGGCGCCGACCGAGACAGCTCCGCCGAGTGACCACGGAATCCGTCGCGAGAACGCCCACGCGCTGCGAATCACTTGTCCCACGGCCGGGCATCGGACGAGAATCGACGGCGATGTCGGCCCATCTCGATGCCATCGACGAGCAACTGATCGCCCACCTGCAGGTGGACGGCCGCCGGCCCTACACCCAGCTGGCCAAGGAGGTCGGCCTCTCGGAGGCCGCCGTGCGCCAGCGGGTGCAACGCCTCATCGAGTCGGGCACGGTGCAGATCGTGGCGGTCACCGACCCCCTGCAGCTCGGACTGCTCCGCCAGGCGATGGTCCTGATCAAGGTGGAGGGCGACGTGCGGTCGGTGGCGGAGGAGCTCGCCGCCTTCGACGAGGTGGACTACCTGGTGCTCACCGCCGGCTCGGTGGACGTCCTCGCCGAGGTGGTGGTGCCCGACGACGAGGCCCTCCTCGACCTCCTCAACGAACGGATCCGCAAGGTGCCGGGCGTGGTCTCGACCGAGTCGGTCATCTACCTCCGGCTCGAGAAGCAGACCTACCAGTGGGGGACGAAGTGAGCGGCCCGGGCGACGACCGCGCCGACGAGCGGCACGACCACGACGACCTCCAGGACCTGGCCCGGCGCCACCTCTGGATGCACTTCACCCGGATGGCCCGCGCCCCGGAGCTCGACTGGCCGGTGATCGCCTCCGGGGACGGCTGCCACGTCACCGACACCGCCGGCCGCCGCTACCTCGACGGGCTGTCGGGCCTGTTCACCAGCCAGCTCGGCTACGGCCGCCGGGAACTCGCCGAGGTGGCCGCGGAGCAGGCCGGCCGGATGCACTACTTCCCGCTGTGGAGCCATGCGCACCCGCCCGCGATCGAACTGGCGGCCCGCTTGGCCGGGCTGGCCCCGGGCGACCTCAACCGGGTGTTCCTCACCGTCTCCGGCTCCGAGTCGGTGGAGTCCGCGCTGAAGCTCGCACGGCAGTTCCACCGGGCCAACGGCGAGCCCGGCCGCTACAAGGTCATCTCCCGGGTCGGCTCGTACCACGGCACCACCATGGGGGCGCTGGCCATCACCGGCCTCGCCCAGTTCCGGGAGCCGTTCGAACCCCTGCCGTCGGGGTTCCTGAAGGTGCCGAACTGCAACGCCTTCCGCCCGGCCTTCCCCGGCCTGTCCGGCGAGGACCTGACCGACGCCCTCATCGCGTCCGTGGAGCAGCAGATCCTCGCCGAGGGCGCCCACACCGTGGCCGCCGTGTTCGTCGAGCCGCTGCAGAACGCGGGCGGGTGCCTCCCGCCACCCACGGACACCTACTACGCGAAGCTCCGGGCCGTCTGCGACCGGCACGGCGTGCTGCTGGTCTCCGACGAGGTCATCTGCGCCTACGGCCGGCTCGGCACGATGTTCGGCTGCGAGCGGTACGGGTACCAGCCCGACATGATCACCACCGCCAAGGGCCTCACGTCCGGGTACTCACCGCTCGGGGCGGTCCTGGTGAGCGACCGCCTGATGGAGCCGTTCCTGGCCGACCCCCGGGCGAGCTTCACCCACGGCATCACCTTCGGCGGCCACCCCGTGAGCTGCGCCGTGGCACTCGCCAACCTCGACATCTTCGAGCGCGAGGGCGTGGTGGACCACGTCGACCGGCACCGGCACACCTTCCGGGCCCTGCTCGAGGACCTGCGCGACATCCCGATCGTGGGCGACGTCCGCGGCGAGGGCTACTTCTGGGCGCTGGAGCTGGTGAAGGACCAGGACACCCGCGCCCGGTTCGACCGCGACGAGGTGGAGCCGCTGCTGCGGGGGCTGGTCGGGCCGCGCCTGCTGGAGCTCGGACTGATCGCCCGCGCCGACGACCGCGGCGATCCGGTCCTGCAGTTCGCGCCGCCGCTGGTGGCCGGGCCGGCCGAACTGGAGGAGTTGGCGGGCATCACCCGGAAGGTGCTCGAGGAGGCCTCGGCCACCCTCCGGTGAGCCGGGACCCTCCGGCGAGCCGGGACCTGCTCAGTCCGGTGGCCGGGTCCCCGCGGCGACGTCACGGGCCCGGTCGGCCACGGCCATCACCCGGAACCGCCCGGTGGCAACGAACACCGTCGTCGCCGCCACGAGCAGGAGCCCGGCCCCCACCGTGGTGGGGCGCAGCCCGAAGGTGTCGGCCGCCGCCCCCCACAGGAACAGGCCCACGGGGAGGGCGCCGGTCAGGCACATCACGTACAGGGCGATCACCGTGCCCCGGAGGTCCTCGCGCACCACGAGCTGGATGGTGGAGTTGAGCGTGGCCGCGATCGACAGGTAGGCCCCGCCGAAGAACAGGAGCGCCACCACCGCGGCCGGATACGACCGCACCACCCCGACCGCGGCCACCGCTGCGCCGTAGGTCGCCATCGACCCGCCGAGCAGCGCGGCGCGGCGCACCCGGTGCTGGAGGTTGAGCAACGCTGGAGCGAAGACCACCGCACCGATGCCCCCGGCGCCGAGCAGCAGGCCCAGCTGCCACCCCGTCACCGAGTACTCCTTCGCCCCGTACACGGGCAGGTAGCTGAACAGCGGCGAGCCGAGGCCCGCCACCGCGGCGATCGCCACGCAACAGGCCACCAGCGCCGGGGTGGCCAGCAGGTGCCGGGCCGCCTCCCCCACGCCCGACCACAGGGCCATCCGCTCCGGGCGCACCCGTGCGTCGCTGTGGACCCGGATCACCGCGAGCACGACCACCACCGCGGCGAACGACACGGCGTTGAGCAGGAAGGCGTCCGCCGGCCCCCACAGGGCGATCACCACGCCGGCCAGGAACGGCCCCAGCGCCCGGCTGGCGTTGAACTGGGTGCTGTTCAGGGTGACGGCGCCGAGCAGCAGGTCCCGGGGGACCAGCTCGGCCACGAGGGCCTGCCACACCGGGGTCTGCAGGCCGCCGAGCAGTCCGGCCACGAACGCGAGCCCGGCCACCGACGCGGTGGTCGCCGAGCCGGACGCCACCACCCACCACAGCGCGAGCGCCACCAGGGCCTGCAGCACCTGGGCCCAGAGCAGGAGGAGCCGCCGGGGGAACCGATCGGCGAGCGCACCCCCGAACACACCCATCAGCATGAACGGCACGTACTGGAAGAACCCGGCGAGTCCCACCTCGCCGGGTCGGCCCGTGAGCTGGAACACCACGTACGGGATCGTGGCGTTCTGCATCCAGCCCCCGGTGTTCGACACCAGCGACGCCAGCCAGAACCAGCGGAAGTCCCGCCGGCGGAGGGCGTCGAGCGGACGGGGCGGCACCGGTCGAACCTACCCCCCACGGCGGCGCGGTCCCACGGGCCACCGCACCGGACCGCGCTCTAGGCTGTCGACGTGGAGGACGACGACCGACCCGCCGGGACCGAACGGCCCGTGGCCGAGGTGACCGAACGGCCCGTGGCCGAGGTGACCGAACTCCCGCGGCCGGCGAACGCCCCGCTCACCGGTGCCGTCACCGACCCGGCCGACGGCGGGGCCCCGTCCACCGGGCGGGCGCTCGTGCCGGTGCCCGACCCGGAGCCCGGGATCGACGAGCCGCCGTCGCCCCGCACCGGTGACGTCGACGAGTGGGGACGGTCCGAGCACATGCGGGCCATCGCCCGACGCCTCTACGACCCCGTGTACCGGAAATGGTTCCGCGCCGAATGGGAGGGCCTCGAGAAGATCCCGAGCGACGGCGGGGCGCTGCTCGTCGCCAACCACGCGGCGGCCATCCCCTCCGACGCGCCGGTGATCATGCACGGCATCGAGACCGAACTGCACCGTCCGGTCTACGGGCTCGCCGACAACTTCTTCCGCGAGGTGCCGGTGGTGGGCACCCTCTGGTCACGGCTCGGCGGCCTGCCGGCCCACCCCGACAACGCCTACCGGCTGCTGCATGACCAGAAACAGCTCGTGCTCGTGTTCCCGGAGGGCACCAAGGGCCCCGCCAAGCTCTACGGGGAGCGCTACCAGCTGCGCCGCTTCGGCCGGGGCGGCTTCGTGGAGATCGCGATGCGGGCCGGGGTGCCGGTGATCCCGATCGCCGTGGTCGGGGCCGAGGAGTCGATGCCCACCGTGGTGCGGGTGCCGCACCTGGCCTCGCTCATCGGTGTGCCCTACCTGCCGATCACGGCCAACATGCTGGCGATGGGCCCCCTCGGGGTGGTGGGGTACTTCCCGGCCAAGTTCAAGCTGCGCGTGCTCGACCCGGTCCACTTCGACGTCCCCGCCTCCCAGGAGCGCTACTCCAAGTCGCGGGTGATGGAGGAGTCCGAGGCGATCAGGGACCGGATCCAGACCGCCCTCTACGACATGCTCCGCCACCGGCGCAGCGTGTGGTTCGGCTGAGGTCCGGGTGAACCCGCCGCCACCGCCCGACCCCACCGGGCCCGGCCGACGCCCCGGGGCCCCCCACCGCGCCCGACGCGTGCTCGTCACCGGCCTGGGCACCTTCTGGGGGGGCCGGGTGGCCCAGGCCCTCGAACAGGACCCCCAGGTCGAGGTCATCGTCGGGCTCGACACGACGGAGCCGACCGTCGAACTGGAGCGGACCGAGTACGTCCGGGTGGACGCCAACTACTCGATCCTGGCCCGCATCGTGCGCGCCGCCCAGATCGACACGATCATCCACACCTTCCTGGTCGTCGACCCCACCCAGATGTCGCGCCGGGCGATGCACGAGGTCAACGTCATCGGCACGATGAACCTGTTCGCCGCCGCGTCGGCCCCGGCGTCCACGGTGCGCAACGTGATCGTGAAGTCCTCCACGATGGTCTACGGCTGCGCACCCGAGGACCCGGTGTGGTTCCGCGAGGACACGCCGAGGAGCCGCACGGCACGGAGCGGTGTCGAGCGCAGCCTCGAGGCGGTGGAGAGCTACGTCCGCGACTTCGCGGAGGACAACCCGCACGTGAACGTGGCGCTCCTGCGCTTCTCCAACGTCATCGGGGCGGAGATCGAGACCCCCCTCAGCCGGGCGCTCGAGCTGCCCGTGGTGCCGTCGCTGCTGGGGTTCGACCCGCGGTTCCAGTTCGTCCACGAGGTCGACGTCATCCGCTCCATGCTCTTCGTCCTCGACCGGAACCTCCCCGGCGTGTTCAACGTGGCCGGCGACGGACTCCTGCCGTGGAGCGAGGTGGTGCGCATCTGCGGCAAGCGGACCGTCGCACTCCCTCCCTGGGGCACGCAGTTCCTCACCGTGCCCATGGCCCAGCTGCGGCTGGTGGACCTGCCCGACGAGTACCTGCAGCTCCTGCGCTACGGGCGGGGGGTCGACAACTCCCGCCTGAAGGACCTGGGCTTCCGCTACGAGTTCACCTCCGCCAGCGCCGTGGAGGCCTTCATCGAGGCGGTCCGGCTGCGCAGCACGATCGGCGAGGGCGCCGGCGTCTACCGCTACGAGCGCGACGTGGAGCAGTTCTTCCGCCACTCCCCCGCCGTCGTCCGGGACTGACGTCCCCTCACCCCTCCCCCGGGGCGGGACCCTCCGCCCGGGCGGTGCGGCGGGCGAGATCGGTCACCCGGGCCCGGATGCCCGCCCACGTGTAGCGGCCCTCGAACAGCTCGGCACCGGCATCGGCGAGACGCTGGCGCAACCGGCCGTCGCCGAGCAGCCGGAGGCAGGCGTCCGCGAACGTCCGCGCGTCGTCGGCCAGCAGCGCGGTCACGCCGTCGGCCACCTCGATGCCCTCGCAGCCGACGGTGGTGGTCACCAGCGGCAGGTGGTGGGCGAGGGCCTCCACGACCTTCAGCCGGGTGCCGGCGCCCACCCGGATCGGCACCACCGAGACGTCGGTCAGGTCGAGTTCGGCCCGGAGGTCCGGCACGCGGCCCACCAGCTCAACGCCGGGCTGCCCCTCCACCCACGCGAGGCGCTCCGCCCCCCGGCCCACCACCCGGAACCGGGCGTCCGGCCGGTGCGAGCGCACGATCGGCAGCACCTCGCGCACGAACCACTCCACCGCCTCGGTGTTGGGCTCGTAGTCGAGCGCCCCCACGAACCCCAGCACCGGGGCCCCGCCACCCTGGACCACGGTGCGGTCGGCCCGCGGTGCCGACGGCGGCTCGCACCCGTTGGGCACCACCACCGCGTTCGACACCCCCGAGCGGGCCACGTCCAGCTCGCTGCACACCACCACGTGGTCGACCTGTGCCGCGCAGCGGCGCTGCACGGCGTCCCAGCGGCGTTCGTCCACCACGTCGAAACCCCTCGACACCGCCCACCGGCCCGCCGTCCGGGCGCGCGCCGCGGTGTCGGCGCCCGGTGGGTAGCGGGGCGGGATGCGCCGCCGCAGCCGGAGCGCCAGGTGCTCGAGGTTGTCGAAGTCCACCACCGAGGGGGTGCCGGCGAAGCGGGGGTGCACCGGCCACCAGGTGTCCACGTGGGAGTACCACACGAGGTCGTACGACGCCGCCGCCCAGGTGTCGAGCTCGGCGAGCGGCCCGGCCCAGTCCACCGAGAGCAGGCGGCGGGGCAGGTCCCCGCGGACCCACCCGCCGAGCCACTCCCGGGTGCCGCGCTCGCCGGGCACGGGCACGGCACGGGTGCGGGCCACCCCCGGCCACGGCGACGGCCCGGGAGGGGGCGAGCCGGGACGGTCGAGGGTGAACACGTCCACCTCGCCGGCGTCGGCCAGACCGCCGATCATCTGGGTGAGGCGCTGGCGGTAACCGTCCACCGCGGGCCATGGATACAGTTCCGCGACCACCAGGCTCCTCACGGCGCCGCACCGTACCGTAGGGACCGGTCGGCCACGACCGTGGGGCGACGACGGCGACGGGAGGCCGACCGATGGCGCAGGTCCACGTGGAGCGACACGACCGGGTGGCGGTGCTCACCGTGGACGACGCCGCCCGCCGCAACGCCCTGTCCCTCGACCTCTGCCGGGACCTCGCCGCCGCCGTCACCGCCCTCGAGGCCGACCCGGAGGTGGGTGCCCTGGTGGTGACCGGCACCGGACGGGCGTTCTCGGCCGGGGCGGACCTGTCGGAACTGGGCGACTCCCGCCGTGAGGGTCTGCTCGCCATCTACGAGGGGTTCCTCTCCCTCGCCCGGACCGCGCTGCCCACCGTCGCCGCGGTCAACGGCGCCGCGGTCGGTGCCGGGATGAACCTGGCCCTGGCGTGCGACCTGCGGCTCGCCGCCCGCTCGGCGCGCTTCGACACCCGGTTCCTCGACCTCGGGATCCACCCCGGCGGCGGCCACACGTGGATGTTCCGCCGGATCGCCGGGCAGCAGGCCGTCACGGCCGCCGTGCTCTTCGGAGAGGTCCTCGACGGCGCCGAGGCGGAACGGGTGGGCCTGGTGTGGCGCTGCGTCGACGACGACGAGCTGCTCCCCACGGCCGTGGAACTGGCGGGCCGCGCCGCGTCGGCCCCGCCGGAGCTGAGCCGGCGGACGAAGCGGACCATCAGGGACATGGCCGGGATCGCCACCCACGACGAGGCGGTGGAGCGGGAGCTCGAGGTCCAGCTCTGGTCGATGGACCAGCCCGAGTTCGCCGAGCGGCTCGCCGCACTGCAGCGCCGCATCTCGTCGAGCTGACCACCCCTGCCACGAATCTCCGGCGCCTGCACGCCCGTTCCGGGCGTTGCGGACCCCTATTTCACGGGTCAGAGGAGCCAGGCGGTCAGTAGCTCGTCGCGGCGGACGTCCCACTCCTCGCGGGTGATCGCGTAACGGATGTGGTCCTCCCACACCCCGTTGATCTCCAGGTAGCGGACCGCCACCCCCTCGTCGCGGAGACCGAGCTTCTCGGCCACCCGCCGGCTGGCCGAGTTGCGGGGGATGATCGAGATCTGCACCCGGTGCAGGTCGAGTTGCTCGAAGCTGAACCTCAGGACCGCCACCACCGCCTCCGGCATGTAGCCGCGGCCGGCGAGCGCCTCGTCGATCCAGTAGCCGACGTAGGCCGACTGGTGGGCGCCCCGGTGGATCGAGTTGATGTTCACCTCACCGGCGAACACCCCCTCCACGAAGATGCCGAACCCGTAGCCGGTGCCCAGCTGGATCTCCCGCATCCGCACCGAACAGCGCGCCGCGAACGCCTGGCGCTCCTCCACCGTGTCGGGCTGGCCGGGGATCCGCTGCGGCTCCCAGCGGGTGAGCCAGTCGTGGCAACGTCGGCGGACCTCACGCCACTGCTCGAAATCGTGGACGGTGAGCGGACGCAGCAGCAGACGACGCCCGTGGAGGGTGACCGGCGACATGGTCGGGTCGGGAGCCGTGGTCTTGCGGCGCAGCACGGGCGGAGCCTACCGACCGGGGCCACGGCGGGCTCAGCCCGGGGGCCGCGGGGTCAGCCCAGCTGACTCATGACGAGGCCGTCGAGGATGTCGGCCTCCGACACCAGCACCTCCGGGTAGCCGAGCGTGCGGAGGATCTGGACCAGCACGCACATGCCCCCGACGATCACGTCGGCCCTGGCCTCCTCGAGGCCCGGGTTGTGACGACGGTCCGCCAGCGACTCCGTGGCCAGGGTGCGGAAGACGTCCTCGGCGGCGTCCTTCGCGAGCACGAAATGGTGCACACGGTCGTGGTCGTGCTCGACGAGGCCCTGCTCCACCGCCGCCGCGGTGGTGATCGTGCCCGCCAGACCCACCAGCCGGTTGCACGCGGCCGCACGGGGCAGGGCACGGAGGACGTCGTCGAGGTGCTGTTCCACCTCGGCGAGGCAGTTCGAGAGCTCCTCGGGGAGCGGCGGGTCGTGCTCGAGGTGCTTCTCGGTCATCCGCACGCAGCCCATGTCGACCGAGATCGACCCGTCGAGGGACGTGCTGCCGACGGCGAACTCGGTGGAGCCCCCGCCGATGTCGACCACGAGGAACGGCCCGTCGAGCGGGTCGAGCTCCGCCGTGGCGCCGCGGAAGGACAGCTCCGCCTCCTCCGTGCCGCTGAGCAGCTCGGGCCGGGTGCCGAGGATCTCCTCCGCGGCGTCGAAGAACTCGTCGCGGTTCGCCGCGTCGCGGGACGCGGAGGTGGTGGCCATGCGCACGCGCTGCACGCCGTGGCGGTCCATCACCGACCGGTACTCGCGCAGGACCTCGAGCGTGCGGTCGATGGCGGCCGGATCGAGCCGGCCGGTGCGGTCCACCCCCTGGCCCAGGCGGGTGATGCGCATCAGGCGCTCCACCGGCCGGCCGCCGTCCGAGACGAGCAGGCGCACGGAGTTGGTGCCGCAGTCGATGGCGGCGACGAGGTCGCTCATGGGGTCGTCCTGTCCCTCGGGGTCGGCCACGGGCGGACCGTACAACCGATCGTGCACCCAGCGGCCCACGGGGTCGTCGCCCCCGGCGAGGAACCATGCGTAGTGGGCGTGCAGGCACTTGAGGCCTCGACGGGTTCCCCCCACGCCGCCGCTGGGCCGCGGGCCGGTGTGGCCCGACGGCAGGCGGGCGTCGCGCTCGGCCCCGTACCGGGCGTGGGCGGCGGCCACCTCGTCGGCGTCGATCTCCGCCTCGGCCCGCCGTACCCCGCCGGCGGCCTCCAGGGTGCCGACACGACGGTTCAGCTCCGGGTCGAGGAGCCAGTAGCTGGTGGGCATCGGTGTGCCGTCGTCGAGCAGGGGGGCGTTGCGGATCACCACCGGCCTGCCGTCGACGGCTCGGACCACGACCTCGAAGGCGCCCCGGGGTTCCCGTCCGAGGAGCTCGGCCACCACGGCCCGGTCGCCGGGCGCCGCGGCGGCCCCGGCCGGGCCGGCGGTGCTCACCCGAACCGGAGCTCGGCCCGGTGCACGCCGGCGATGATCCCGCTCGGGGTGCGATCCACGGTGCCCGCCACCTCCACGGTGGCGAACCGCCCGGTCAGCGCCTCCAGCACCACCCGGCCCTCCAGACGGGCGAGGGCGGCGCCCACGCAGACGTGCGGCCCGAAGCCGAACGCCACGTGGTGGTTCGGCCGGCGGGTCACGTCGAGGCGGTCGGCGTCGGGACCGAACTCGGCCTCGTCGCGGTTGGCCGAGGCGTAGAGCAGCAGGACCGGGTCACCTGCGTGGATGCGTTCCCCACCCAGGTCGGTGTCGCCGGTCGCGGTGCGCATGAAGGCCACCACCGGCGTGGTCCAGCGGAGCAGTTCCTCGACCGCCGTGGGGATCAGCGACGGGTCGTCCCGCAGCAGGGCCCACTGGTCGGCCCGCTCGGCGAGGGCCACCATGCCGCCCGAGATCAGGTTGCGTGTGGTCTCGTTGCCGGCGATGAAGAGCTGGTTGACGATCACGAAGATCTCGTCGTCGGTCAGGCCGAGGGGCTCACCGTCGTTGCCGACCGCCTCGATGAGGTCGGTCACGTAGTCCTCGCCGCGCTCGGTCCGACGACGGGCGATGTGCTCCCGCTGCATCCGTTCCGAGTCGGCCATGAGCTGGGCCCGACGCTCGTTGGTCAGCGGCGCGGCACCCGGGATCGCCGCGTCGGAGAACTCGAGGAACGTGGGCCAGTCGTCCTCGGGGAGGCCCAGCAACGAGCAGATCATCATCAGCGGCAACGGAGCGGCCAGCCCGTGGACGATGTCGGTGGACCCGCCCGCGGGCAGGGCCCCGACGAGCCGGTCGACCCGCTCGCGCACGCCGGGCTCGAGCGCCCGGATCCTCGACGGGCGGAACCCGGTGGCGGTGGCCTGCCGGAGCCGGGTGTGCTCCGGGGGGTCCATGTGCATCATGGTCGGCGGCGTCGGGTACTCGACGCCGACCTCGAAGGCCAGGATGCCCTTGGCCGACGAGAACCGATCCGGGTCGCGGGACACCGCCATCACGTCGGCGTAGCGGGAGGCCACCCAGATCCCCCCGGTGGCCATGGCCGGGTCCTCGTGCCACACGAGGGGTGCCGCCGCCCGGAGGCGGGCGTAGTGGGGGAACGGGTCACCGGCGTAGAAGGGATCGTCGAAGATCGGGCCGGTGAGCTCCGGGGCGGTGGGCCGGTCGCTCATGGCGCCGGAGGATAGCGGCGCCCACGGGCCGGTCCCCGGCGCCATCTAACGTGGCCGGATGGATCTGGGCATCGCGGGACGGCGGGCGGCGGTGGCCGCGGGCACGGCCGGGCTGGGGCTGGGCACGGCCCGGGCGCTCGTGGCCGAGGGGGTGCACGTCGCGGTGTGCGGCCGCGACCCCGACCGCCTTGCCGGTGCCGTCGCGGACCTGCGGACCGCGGCCGCCGGTGGTGCCACCGTGGCCGGGCTCCGCTCCGACCTGGCCGACCCCGAGGCTGCGGCGGACTTCGCCCGGGACGCCGCCGCGGCGCTCGGTGGCCAGCTCGACATCGTGGTCCCCAACGCCGGCGGTCCCCCGCCCGGCACGTTCGCCGACACCGACCTCGCCGCCTACCGGGCGGCGCTGGAGACGAACTGCCTGGCGACGGTGGAACTCTGCCGGGCGACGGTCCCCACGATGTGCAGCCGCGGCTGGGGCCGGGTCGTGGCCATCACCTCGATCGGGGCACGCCAGCCCATCGACCACCTGATCGCCTCCTCGATGGCCCGCGCCGCGGTGACCTCGTTCCTGAAGCTGCTGTCGGCCGAGGTGGCCGGCGCAGGCGTCACCGTCAACAACCTCCAACCGGGACTGCACGCCACCGCACGGGTGCTCGAGATGTCGGAGGAGTCCACCGCGGCGAGCCGGGCGGCCATCCCGGCCGGCCGGGCGGGCGACCCCGAGGACTTCGGCGCCGTGGCTGCGTTCCTGTGCTCGCAACAGGCGTCGTTCGTGACGGGCGTCGGACTGCACGTGGACGGCGGCGCCTACCGCGGCCTGCAGTAGGGATCGGGGCGTCCCGGTCCTCCTGCTGCGTCGCCGTGCGACTTCCGGGACCCCGCCGAAGTCGCACGACCACGCACCACGCAGGACCCGGCGGGAGCAGCCGTCCTCCGTGTGACCGTCCTCCGTGTGACCGGCCCTCAGGGATCGAGGGAGCGCAAGCCGCTCATCGCCCACCAGCCGAGCAGCACCGCGGAGCCGGCCAGCGCGACGAGACCGGGCCAGATGTCGGCCCAGGCGTTGGTACCCACGAAGCCGGCCCGGGACAGGTCGAGGATGTAGGTGAGCGGGTTCAGGCGTGCCACGTGGGGCAGCCAGCCCTCCTGCAGTTCGAGCGGAACCGTCCCGACCGACAGGAACATCACCACGAACAGGCCGATCTGCACGAGGCCACCCGCTGACTGGCGTCGCAGGCGGTACATCACACCCAGGCCCCACAGCGCACCGAGACCCGCGATCCCGAACGCGGCGACCATCAGCCACAGGACCGCCTCCGCCCCGCCCGGGAAGTCCATGCCACCGGCCACCCCGATCGTCAGGGTGATGCCGATCGGCAGCAGGGCGCGGACCATGGCCCACAGCACCCCGGAGGCCGGCACCACCCAGCGGGCCGCGGGCGACAGCAGCAGCCGGTCGTAGAAGCCGCCCTCGAGGTCGCGACCGAGGCCGAAGGCCGTCGCCAGCGCACCGAAGCTCGCCGTCTGCAGGCAGGCGTAGGGGACCATCCAGTTGTAGATGTTGTCGGTCGGGTAGCCGGGCAGCTGGGTCAGCCCGCGGAACGTCCCCGAGAAGGCGACGGTGAAGAAGATCGGCATCACCACCACCGGGATCAGGGCGGCGGGGATGCGGCGGATCGCCGTGAGGCTCCGGCGCATCAGCAGGCCCATCATCGGAAGGGCCGGCACGCGGGACGCCACCACGGTGGACGGCCGGGCCGTGGTGGCGGTCACGACGCCACCCGCAGCCGCCGCTGCACCTGACTCACGGCGAACAGCAGGCCCACCGCGCAGATGGCGAGGCACACCCCGATGCTGGTCGCCGCCGCCGAGGCCGAGAACCCCACGAGCACCTGCTCCCGCATGCCGTCGATCATCCAGGTCAGGGGGTTGTGGTCCGCCACCGCCTTGTACCACCCGCTCATCAGCTGCGTGGGGAAGAACGCGCTCGACAGGAACAGCAGGATGAACACCAACGGGAAGAACCCCTGCACCGCCTCGGCCTGACCGGTCCGGGCCGACAGCCCGGCGGCCACCGCACCGAGACCGAGGCTGAGCAGCACGGCCACCACCACCAGCACGAGGCGTCCCGCGAGGCCGCCCTCCACGTCGGCGCCGAACGGCCACAGGACGACCTGGAAGAACACGGCCTGCAGCGCACCGAAGGCCATCGCCCCGCCGAGGCGACCCACGAGGATCGCGGGCCGGCTCACCGGCGACGACACCAGCCGGTCGAAGAAGCCGGTCTGGATGTCGGTGGCGAGCTCGGCACCGCCGTTGATGGCACCGAACATCACCCCCTGCACGATCGCTGCGGGGAGGAGGAACATCAGGAACGTGGTGCCCGGCGGGACCACCCCCGGGATGGACGTCACCCGGCTCATGGCGGAGGAGTTCACCGCCACCAGCAGCAGCGGGAACACCGTGGCCGGGACCCACGCCTGGGGTTGGCGGGCGAGGCGCACGACGGCGCGCCAGCTCAGCGCCCCCGCCTGCCGCAGCAGGTGCGGTCGGCCCGCGGGCACACCACCGGCCACCGTGACCGCGGCCATCAGCGGCCCGCCTCGGCCGCGCCGCCGATGGCGCCGCCCAACTCGTCACCCATCGGCTCCTCCAGCTCGGCCACCCCACCGGCCCGGGGATCCTCGGCCGACCCCTCTCCGCCGGCACCGTCGCCGTCACCCGCGCCCTCCAGGCGCCGGCCCGTCGCCTCGGCGAACACGTCGTCGAGGCTCGGCTCGTTCAGCTCGATGTGCTGGATCTCCACGCCGGCCCCGTCGAGGGCGCGGACCACGCCGGCCATCGCGGCGGCGCCGCCGTGGAGGCCCAACGCGATCCGACCGCTGCGGGCCGGCCGGAACTCGCCGAGGGGGGCGAGTGCGGACAGGGCCACGTCCTCGTCGCCGGCCGGTACCTCGATCACGAGCGTGGGGTCGCCCACCTCGCCCTTCAGCGACCCCGGCGTGCCCTCCCGGACGATGCGGCCGTGGTCGATGATGGCCACCCGGTGGGCCAACTCGTCGGCCTCCTCCAGGTACTGCGTGGTGAGGAACACCGTCGTGCCCGCCTCGGTGTTGAGCCGACGCACCTCGTCCCACAGGTTCGACCGGCTCGACGGGTCGAGACCGGTCGTCGGCTCGTCGAGGAACAGCACCCGTGGTTCGTGCATGAGCGCCAGCGCCAGGTCGAGACGGCGGCGCATGCCGCCCGAGTAGCGCCCGACCAGACGGTCGGCCGCCTCGGTGAGACCCACCCGCTCGAGCAGCCGCTCGGCCCGGGCCTGGCCCTCCCGGCGCCCGATGCCGTGGAGGACGGCCTGGAGCCGCAGCAGCTCGCGCCCGGTCATCAGCGGGTCGATCGCCGCGTCCTGCAGCGCCACGCCGATGGCGGCACGCACCGCCGGGGCGTCCCGCACCACGTCGTGACCGGCCACCCGGGCGGTGCCGCCCGTGGGCCGCAACAGGGTGGTGAGCATCCTCACCGTGGTCGACTTCCCGGCGCCGTTCGGGCCGAGGAAGCCGAAGATCTCCCCCTCGGCCACCGACAGGTCCACGTGCTCCACGGCGCGCACGTCGCCGAACTCACGGACGAGCCCTTCCGCCACGATCGGGGCCTCGGCCCCGCCATCACCACCCATCACTTCCCCTTCTGCCGCCCGGAGGCGGGGACATCACCGCCCCGACGCGGTGGCGATCGCCTCGTCGAGACGGTTGAACGGCCAGGACGAGGGCAGCGCCAACCCTGCGGTGGCGGGCGGGAGGATCGTGTACGACTCCTCCCCCGCGCCGACGAGCCCGTAGTCACGCCGGGCGATGCGCTGGATCTCCGCCGGATCCTCCAGCCGGCCCTTCTGGCGCCGGAGGCGGTCGTTCTGCTCCCGCAGCCGGGCCAGTTCCGCCTGCTGGTCGGCCACCTCGGCCCGGGTGTCGAGGTATCCCGTCACCGGCGACCACAACAACGCGGCGGCCACCGCCACGGCCAGCACCGCCACGAGCACCTGGATCGAGCGACGACCCGGTGCCGTCACGACGCCGCGCCCCCGATCGGCGCCAGCGCGGCCGCGCCCCGGTAGACGGCGGCCTCGGCCAGCTCCTCCTCGATGCGCAGCAGCTGGTTGTACTTGGCCACCCGGTCCGAGCGGGCCGGGGCACCGGTCTTGATCTGGCCGCAGTTGGTGGCCACCGCCAGGTCCGAGATCGTCACGTCCTCGGTCTCCCCGGACCGGTGCGACATCACACTCGTGTAGCGGTTGCGGGTGGCGAGTTCGACCGCCTCGAGCGTCTCGGTGAGCGAGCCGATCTGGTTGACCTTCACGAGGATGGAGTTCGCCACGCCCACCTCGATGCCGCGGGCCAGGCGCTCGGTGTTGGTCACGAAGAGGTCGTCGCCCACGAGCTGGATCCGGTCGCCGAGGTTGGCGGTCAGGGCGGCCCAGCCGTCCCAGTCCTCCTCCGCCATGCCGTCCTCGATGCTCACGATCGGGTACCGGCCCACCAGGTCGGTGAGGTAGTCGGCGAACTCGGCCGGCGAGAGGCTGCGGCCCTCGCCCGCGAGCGTGTACACGCCGTCCGAGAAGAACTCGGTGGACGCCACGTCGAGCGCGATCGCCACGTCGCCGCCCGGGGTGAGGCCCGCCTTCTCGATCGCCTCCACGAGCAGGGCGACCGCCTCCTCGTTCGAACCCAGGTCGGGGGCGAACCCACCCTCGTCACCGATGGCGGTGGACAGGCCCCGCTCCTGCACCACCTTCTTGAGCACGTGGTAGCACTGCGTGCCCCACCGCAGCGCCTCGGAGAAGCTCGCGGCGCCGACGGGCATGAACATGAACTCCTGCAGGTCGACGTTGTTGTCGGCGTGCTCGCCGCCGTTGATGACGTTCATCATCGGCACCGGCAGCACGGACGCGTTCGGCCCGCCCACGTAGCGGTAGAGGGGCAGGCCCACCTCCACCGAAGCGGCCTTGGCCACGGCGAGCGACACGCCGAGGATGGCGTTCGCTCCGAGTCGGGCCTTGTTGGGCGTGCCGTCGAGGTCCAGCAGGAGCCGGTCGATGTCGCGCTGGTCGGTGGCGTCGAGGCCCAGCAACGCGTCCGCGATCTCACCGTTGACGTTCTCGACCGCGGTGAGCACGCCCTTGCCGAGGTAGCGCTCCGCGTCGCCGTCGCGCAGTTCGACGGCCTCGAACGCCCCGGTCGACGCGCCGGAGGGCACCGCCGCCCGGCCCACCGCGCCCGAGTCGAGCTCCACCTCCACCTCCACGGTGGGGTTGCCGCGGGAGTCCAGGATCTCCCGCCCCAGGATGCCGTCGATGATGCTCACGTCCGCTGACTCCTCATGGTGCTCGCGCCGACACGCAACGCGACCCGACACCGTACCGTCGGCAACGACCCCACCGGAGCCAGTGGGCCGGCAGGGGGTCAGAGCTTGGAGCGGATGAGCTCCCCGAGCGCCCGGGCACCCTCGGGGCGCAGGTGGGCGCCGTCGGCCACGAACCACTCCGGGTGCTCCCCCGCCACCGAGTACCAGTCGACGAGGACCGCGTTCGAGTGCCGGCGGGCGGCGGCGGCGAGCCGCTCGTTGACGAGGTCCTCCCAGGGCCGCTCGACCTTGGCGTTGACCAGCAGCACCGGCCGGTCGCCGGCGATCTCGAACAGCCGGTCGAGATCCGCCTCCTCGAAGGTGCCGTTGGTGCCGGCGTGGACCACCAGCGGACCCGGGATCTGGTCGCGGCTCGCGTACCACTGCACCACCTGGAGGATGGTGTCGAACTGGCGTGCCACCTTGGCGTCGACCGTGATGCCGGGCATGGCGTTCTTGAGCGCCTGCTGGGCGCCGAGCATCACCGAGTCGCCCACCACCAGTGCGTTCGTGGGCGTCTGGGTGACCGCGCCGCCGGCACCGCCGGCCGCGGCGGCGTCGACGGCGGCCACGTCCACCGGGCGAGTCGCCCCGCCGGGCACGGTGGTGGAGGTGGTGGTGGTCGTCCCCTCGCCGTCCTTCGTGTCGGCCGCGGACAGCACCGTGGCCGCCTCGAGCGCCAACTGCTCCCGCTCGGGACTGGACGCCGCCGTCATGAGGCCCCACGTGATCAGGACCAGGAGCACCGTGAACGTGCCGCCCAGCACGAGGCCCTGGCGACGGGCGAACATCCGCTGCGTGGCGGTGCCGTGGCGGAGACGCTCCCACCACTCACCCAGGCGGCCCTGACGGATCGGCTGCTCCACGTACCGGTACGACAGCTCCGCCGCGCCCATGGTGAGCGCGATCCGCAGGATGAACGTGGGCCACCAGCCGAACGGCGTGTCGAGTTCCGGGCGGGTGACCATGAAGATCGGCCAGTGCCACAGGTAGATGGCGTACGAGCGCTGGCCCAACCACACGAGCGGTGGCAGGCCCAGCACCTTCGACAGCGAGGCCGCGGGGTGCACCAGCACGGCGATCACCGCGATGCACACCAGGTCGAGCAGGAAGAACCCGCCCCGGTAGATGAACGGGTCGAAGGCGTTCACCCGGGTGAAGAACCAGGCGATCACCACGAGTCCGAGGATCCCGGTGACGTTGAGCGCGGCGCCCGCACCCGCGGCGGCGCCACGGCGGGACGTGCTGCGCCACGGTGCCCACACGAGGGCCAGCACGGCACCGAGGAGCAGGCCGGAGCCGCGGGCGAACGTGTTGTAGTACGCCCTCGAGGGGTCGGTGAAGGGCTGGTACAGGATCGCCATGTAGACCGCGGATGCGATCGCGCAACCGATGAGCACCTGCCGGACACGGCGGTGCGCGAGCCGGCTGAGCGCCAGGATCAGCAGCGGTGGGAACACCAGGTAGAACTGCTCCTCGATGCTCAGCGACCACAGGTGCTGCAGCAGGGGTGGGCGCCCCGCCTTGGCGAAGTACGACTCGTCGAGGTGGATCTGCCACCAGTTGCTCACATAGAGCAGGGCGGCGATCACGTCGCCGCCCATGCGCCCGGCGGCGTCGCGGTAGACGATGAGCGAGGCCACCGACACCACCGCGAGCAGCAGGTAGAGGGCGGGGAGCAGCCGCCGGGCCCGGCGGATCCAGAAGTCGCGCAACGACACCGCACCGGAGTGGTGCCGCTCCTCGAGCAGCAGCGTGGTGATCAGGAAGCCGCTCACCACGAAGAAGACCTCGACACCGAGGAAGCCGCCGGGCATCCACGACACATCCGCGTGGTAGAGCACCACCGCGGCCACGGAGATCGCGCGCAGACCGTCGATCGAACGCTGGTACCCCAGTTTCGGGGGCGCGGCGGCAGAGACGGTCCCGGTCATTCCGCCCCCATTGTGGCCGCTGGGCCCCTCGCCGGGGAACCACCGGCGAGGGGTGTCAGCGAGGGGCCAGCCCCACCCGGAGGGACCGGACGGAGCGGGCGAAGATGTTCGGCTCCACCTCCACCGGAGAACGCAGTTCCGGCGGCCGGAACCGGCGGGTGAGCTCGCCGAACAGGATCCCCAGCTCGAAGCGGGCCAGGTTGGCACCGATGCAGAAGTGGGTGCCGTGCCCGAAGGCCACGTGGGGGTTGGGGCTACGGGTCACGTCGAAGGTGAAGGGGTCGACGAAGACGTCCTCGTCACGGTTCGCCGACGGGTACACGAGGACGATCCGGTCGCCCGGCGCCACCGGTCGGCCACCGATCGACGGGTCCTCCGCGTCGTCGGCGACGGTCCGGAAGAAGTTGTTGAGCGGCGTCACCCAGCGGATCAGTTCCTCCACCGCCGAGGCCACGTGCTCCGGGTGCCGGGCGAGCAGGTCCCACTGGTCGGGGTGCTCCGCGAAGGTCGCGAGGCCGTGGGCGATCACGGTCCGCGTGGTCTCGGCGCCACCGGCGATGAACAACCCCACCTCGTGGATCATCCGGTCGTGGGCGTAGCCGTGCTCGCCGGCGACCTCCGCGTTGGCCCAGACCGAGAGCAGGTCGTCCATGGGACAGCCCCGCCGCTCGGGCACGACCTCGGCGAGGAGCATGCCGAACTCGCCGATGGTCGCGAACAGGTCGTCGAAGACCTCCGGGTCACGCGGGGCCATGTCGATCCGCATGAGCTTCTCGGACCACACCCGCACGTCGGGCCAGCGGTCCTCCGGGAAACCGAGGAGCTTGGCGGTGAGCCGGCAGGGCAGCTGGGCGGCGAGGCCGGGGATCACGTCGAGCTCGCCCGAGGCCTCGATCGGGGCCAGCAGGGCGTCGATGGTGGCCCGCAGCCAGTCCTCCTGGGTCCGCACCGCCCGCGGCGTGAACCGGTTCGACACCAGCCGTCGCTGGGCGAGGTGGTCCGGGTCGTCCTGGGCGATGATGCTGTTCTCCCCCGGTGCCCACCACGACCGGTAGCCGCGGCCCGACAGGAACGTGTCGCTGCGGCGCTCCACCTCGAGCACGTCCGCGTGACGGGTCACCGCCCACAGCCCGTTCGGCGCGTCCCGGTACAGCGGCTCGTTGGCACGCATCCACGTGTACGCGGGATGGGGGTCGGCCTGGTGGAAGGCCGGGTCCAGCAGGTCGAAGCTGCGGTGGGTGGTGGTGCCGTTCACGCTCACGACCGACAGTCTGCCCGCTGCGCACCGCCGCACGTCCACGAGCGCCGCCGGGCATCGGCCCTGGTCACCGACGATCCGATGCGTCCTCAGCCGCTGACCGCGGCCAACCACGCCGCCAGGACGGCCGGGTCACCCAGCCCCTCCACCGCCCCGGTGGGCGCACCCGCCCGGAGGGTCGCGGCGATCTCCTCGGCTGGGCCCCGCAGGACCGCGTCACCCTTGCGGTGCTCCCGCGTCACCACCACCCCGCCCCCCGCCGGCTCGGCGTACCACTCGCCGTCGGCGTCGGTGCAGTGGACGTGCAAGGACCCCGCCATCGGTGTGGTGACCGAGCGAAGGACAGCGTCGATGACGGCGACCGACGGGTGCGGGGACGGGGTCCGCCCGGCGGGGCCGTGATCCGTGGGGCCGTCCACGGGGCTCAGTCCTCGGCGTGGGTGACGGGCTCCTCGCCGATCCAGGCCCGGAGCGTGTTCTTCAGCTTGGTCTGCTGGATGAAGATGTCGTGCTCCGGCGGGACGCCCCCGGCCGGCTGCGGCGACTTCCAGTAGAAGCTCAGCCATTCCTGCACGCCGGACTGGCCGGCCCGCTGGGCGAGGTCCAGGAAGAGCGCCAGGTCGAGCACGATCGGCGCGGCCAGGATCGAGTCGCGGCAGAGGAAGTCGACCTTGATCTGCATCGGGTAGCCCATCCACCCGAAGATGTCGATGTTGTCCCACCCCTCCTTGTTGTCGCCGCGGGGCGGGTAGTAGTTGATCCGGACCACGTGGTCGATGTGGCCGTAGAGCTCCGGGTACACCTCGGGCTGCAGGATCGTGTCGAGCACGCCGAGCTTCGAGACCTCCTTGGTCTTGAAGTTCTCCGGGTCGTCGAGCACCTCGCCGTCGCGGTTGCCGAGGATGTTGGTGGAGTACCAGCCCCGCATGCCCAGCATCCGGGCCTTGAACCCCGGCGCCAGGATCGTCTTCATCAGGGTCTGGCCGGTCTTGAAGTCCTTCCCCGTGATCGGCACGCCGTTGCGGGCGGCGAGCTCCTGCATGCACGGAAGGTCGATCGACAGGTTCGGGGCCCCGTTCGCGAACGGCACCCCCGACACGAGTGCCGCGTAGGCGTAGATCTGGCTGGGCGCGATGTTCTCGTCGTCGGCCCGCAGCCCCGCCTCGAACGACTCCACCGTGGCGTGCACCTCGGACGGCTCCTGGTAGGCCTCGGTGGAACCGCACCACACCATCACCAGGCGGTCACAGCCCTCCTCGACGCGGAAGCGCTCGATGTCGGCGATCACCTGCTGGGCCAGGTCCCACTTGTCGGTGCCGGTCTTGACCCGCACCCCGTCGAGCTTCTTCACCCAGCGCTGGTCGAACACCGCCGGCATCGCCACGATGCCCTCCAGCTCCGAGCTCAGCGGCGCGAGGTCCTCCGAGGTGAGCACGCCGGCGGTGCGCGCGGCCTCGAGGGCGTTGGGCGAGATCGGGTCCCAGCCGCCGAACACGAGGTCGTCGAGGCCGGCGAGGGGCACGACCTCGCGGATCAGGGGGTTGCGGCCCTCCTCACGGCGACCGAGGCGCATGTGGGCCATCTGCGTCAGCGACCCGACGGGGGCGGCGAGGCCGCGCCGGGTGGCGATCACCCCGGCGTAGGCCGTGGAGGCCACCGCACCCACACCGGGGGTGAGGATCCCCAGCTTGCCGGTGGCGGGCGCGATCTCGAGGGCGTCAGGCATGGACCGGCACGCTAGTGCGGGCGGCGACGCACGGCCGCGGCCCACCGCGGCCGACCCCCTCTCCGCGTTCTCGGCGGTCGCGGGCGCTCTCGGCGCCCTGAGGACCCCTATTCCCCGGGGGGTGGGGGGTGTTCGGCGGCGCGGTACCGGTTCTCGGCCGCGAGGGTGCTCCGGCGGAGCGCGTCCTCGGGGTCCACACCGGCGGCGAGTGCCACCTCCACCACGGCACCGAGCAGCCCGCCGATCCGTCCGTCACCGGTCGGATCCTCCGCCGCGGCCGCCGCGAGCGCCGTCAGGTCGGGCGGTGCGGACGCCGCGAGGCCCAGGGCGTGGGCCTTGCGCGCCACCTTCAGCGCCCGCGCCAGCGCCGGCAGCGCGGCAGGGATCCCGTCGAAGGCGGAGTCACGACCCTGCTCGGCCCGCTTGGCCACCTCCCAGGCGGTGACCAGTTCCTCCACGTCCGGGGCCGTTCCGCCGTCGGGGCCGTCGAGGTGGGGATGACGGGCGACGAGCTTGTCGTGGATGGCCGCCGCCACGTCCGCCAGGGTGAACCAGCCCGCCTCGGCCCCGATCGCCGAGTGGAACACCACCTGGTAGAGCAGGTCGCCGAGCTCCGCGGTGAGCTCGTCGGCACCCTCGCCCGTCTCGGGTTCGTAGGCGTCGATCGCCTCCAGGACCTCGTGCGCCTCCTCCAGGAGGTACTTCTTCAGGGACTCGTGGGTCTGGCCGGCCTTCCACGGGTCGTCGGCCCGCAGCCGGTCCATCAGCGCGGCGAAGCGGGCCACCTCACCGGCCACGGGCGCGGCGAGCTCGGGCACCCACAGCGACGTCAGGTGGTCGGGATCCACCTCGCGGTCGAGGTCGTCCCACGCGACCTCCCGCACCGACTCGTCGGGCAGCCCGAGACGCTGCAGCACCACCACCGGCGCGGCCGGCGGCTCCTCCACGGCCAGCTTCACGTCCGAGAGCACGAAACGGGTGTCGCACTGCGCGACCAGCAGCGGACCCCGCTCCCCCGCCGCCTCCACCGCGAAACGGTGGCCGTCCACCACCCGCACGCCGAGTTCCACCGGGTCGACCCCCAGGCGGGCCCAGGCGAGGTCGAGGAACGACAGCGCCGGGTGCACCACGGTACGGACCCGGCCGTCGGCGAGGAGCAGTTCCACCGTGTGCTCGGCCACCACCGGGGAGCCGGGCACGGCGTAGAGGACCTCCCCGTGGTCCCCCGCCGCGGCGACCAGATCCTCCACGATGCCCCGGTAGACGTCCTCGATCCGCTCCGCCCGCTCGTAACGGTCGTCGAAACTCGGTACGCCGGCCAACGCCGAGGCGGCGGGGTGGCGGCGGGTGCGCAGGAAGCGCGCCTCCACCGACCCGATCAGCGCCACCGTCCCGGCAGTGAGCAGGTCGGCCCCGGCCGGGCCGAGCCCGACGACATGGACGACCGGTGCCGTCACGCGATCAGGGGGTGGGGGTCGGACCCGCGCCGGTGGACCCGCCGGCATTCGAGCCCGCAGCACCCGGCCCCCCGGCACCCGAGCCCCCGGCGTCCGGACCGGACGACCCTGCCGCCGGGTCGGCGGTGGGGGTCGGCAGCCGGATCGCGGTGAGCGGCACCACCGGCGTGGCCGGCGGTACTACGCTGATCCCGCCGTTCACGTTGGCGGCCACCCTGCCGTAACGCGGGTTCACCGCCACCCGGTCGAGCACGGTGAGGCCCACCCACTGGAGCACCACCCGCTGGGGCGACTGCTGGAGGCTGCCGGCGATCCGAGCGACGTCGCCCGCCGCTTCGTCGAAGCGGATCACCTGCCGCTCCGAGATCCGGAAGAAGTACGCCGTGTCGCCCTGGGTGCTCGAGACCACCACCGGGCCGACCCGGCGGCCGACCGTCGCACCGTCCAACGCCTCCCGCAGTTCCGGCGGCAGCTGGGCCAGCACCACACAGCCCTGCGACGGCCTGGCCAACACCTGCGCCCCCTCGATCCGCTGCCCGAGGTCGAGCAGGCCGGCGCCGCGGGCCAGGAGGCGGGTCGCCCGCTCGGCATCGGCCACGGGCACGCCGACCACGGTCACGCACACCCGGTTCCACAGGGCCGGGACACCGTCGTAGAGCAGCCGGATGTCCTCCTCCGAGGCGGCGTCGATCGTGCCGAGCCGTTCGGTGAGGGCCTGCCGGGCCACCACGAAGTCCACGAGCACCTCGACGGTGGCGTCGTCCGGCTCTCCCTGCACCTGGCCGAGGACCAGCTTGCGGGCGGCGTCGCGGTCCTGGGTCGACAGGTCGATGCCGAGCCGTTCGGCCTCCTGCTGCAGGGCCGCGGCCTGGATCTGGAACTGGAGGGTGGAGCGGGCCACGTCGCCGGGCAGGCGGCTCTCGTCATCGGGCGGCGTCTGGCCGTTCACCACGGACTGGACGAAGACCCGGTCACGGGAGAGCTGGTCGGTGGCGTCGACGGTGATCGTCCGGTTGCCCACCACGGCGGCCCGGTCGTCGGCGGCGACGCCGCACGACGTGCCGAGGAACGCGACGGTCAACAGGGCCGCGGCGGTGGCAGTGGGAACGAGGACCCGGCGCATGGGCGCCGAGACTACCGTCCGCCGCCCCCGGCACCCGAAGCGGGACCGGGAGCGTCGTCGCCGGCGGCGGTCGGGGTCGCCGGCGGCGGCACCAACTGGCGGAGCGCCTCGACGAGGTCGTCGGCCAGTGACGGGCCCTTGGGTACCGGCAGCTGGAGCTGGCGGTCGCCGTCCTTGTACACGGCTCCCTTGTAGAGCCGGGCGAGCCGGAGCTGCTTCGACTGCGGGAGGTCGATCGGCGAGATCCGCGCCAGCCACCCCGGCCCGCTCAGCGCCGAGCTCCTGGTCACGCTCACCTCGGTGATCCCCACCCGCACGCACTCGGCCCGGAGCCGGGCCACCGCCAGGAGGTTCGCGGCCTCGGTGGGCACGGGCCCGAACCGGTCGGCCCACTCCTCGGCGATGTCGTCCACGTCCCCCGGCGTCTGCACGGCGGCGAGGCGCCGGTAGGCATCGAGACGGAGGTCCTCCCTGCCCACGTAGTCCGACGACAGGTGGGCGGGCAGCGGCAACTCCAGCTTGATCTCGGCCGGCTCCCGGACCGGTTCCCCGTTGAGCTCGGCGATCGCCTCGTTCACCATCTGGCAGTAGAGGTCGTAGCCCACCGCGGCCACGTGGCCGGTCTGGCCGGTGCCGAGCAGGTTGCCCGCCCCGCGGATCTCGAGGTCGCGCATCGCGATACGGAACCCCGAGCCCAGTTCGGTGGTCTCGCCGATCGTCTTCAGGCGTTCGTAGGCCTCCTCGGAGAGCTGCCGGTCCGGCGGGAAGAAGAGGTACGCGTAGGCCCGCTGCCCGGCGCGACCCACCCGGCCCCGCAGCTGGTGCAGCTGCCCGAGGCCGAGGAGGTCGGCCCGTTCCACGACCAGCGTGTTCACGGTCGGCATGTCGATCCCCGACTCGATGATCGTGGTGCAGACCAGCACGTCGTAGGCGCCCTCCCAGAAGTCCACCACCACCTGTTCGAGGCTGCCCTCGTCCATCTGGCCGTGCGCCACCGCCACGCGCGCCTCCGGCACGAGTTCGCGGATCCGTTCGGCCTGCTCGTGGATGTCGCGCACACGGTTGTGCACGTAGAAGACCTGGCCCTCGCGCAGCAGCTCGCGGCGGATCGACTCGCCCACCGCCCGCTCGTCGTACTCGCCGACGTAGGTGAGGATCGGTTGGCGGGCTGCGGGTGGCGTGTTCAGGAGGGACAGGTCGCGGATACCCGTGAGGCTCATCTCCAGCGTGCGGGGGATGGGCGTGGCGGTGAGGGTGAGGACGTCGACGTCGGCCTTGAACTGCTTGATCGCCTCCTTGTGCGACACGCCGAAGCGCTGCTCCTCGTCGACCACCAGCAGGCCGAGCTTCCGGAAGGTCACGTCCCCCGAGAGCAGCCGGTGGGTGCCGATCACCACGTCCACCTCGCCGTCGGCGAGGCCCTGGGCCACCTTCCTGGCCTCACCGGCGGACAGGAACCGGCTGAGGACCTCCACCCGCACGGGGAACCCGGCGAAGCGTTCGGCGAAGGTCTGGAAGTGCTGCTGCGCGAGCAGTGTGGTGGGCACCAGCACCGCGGCCTGGTAGCCGTCCTGCACCGCCTTGAACACGGCGCGTACGGCCACCTCGGTCTTCCCGAAGCCCACGTCGCCGCACACCAGGCGGTCCATCGGCACGGTGCGCTCCATGTCGGCCTTCACGTCCGCGACGGCCAGCAGCTGGTCGGGCGTCTCCTGGAACGGGAACGCGGCCTCGAGTTCCCGCTGCCAGGGCGTGTCCTCCGCGAACGCGTGGCCGGGGGCCTGCAGGCGGCGCTGGTACAGCACCACCAGTTCCTGGGCGATCTCGGCCACCGCCGAGCGGACCTTGGCCTTCGTGCGCGCGAAGTCGGCGCCACCCATCCGGTTGAGGCCGGGGGTCTCCCCGCCGGAGTAGAGCCGCACCGCGTCGATCTGGTCCGACGGCACGTACAGGCGGTCGTCGCCGCGGTACTCGAGGAGGAGGTAGTCGCGTTCCGCGCCGCCGATCGACCGGGTGACCATGCCCCCGAAGCGGGCCACGCCGTGGTGGTGGTGCACCACGTAGTCACCCACCTTCAGGTCCTCGAAGAACCGCTGCGCGTCGTGACGGGGGCGGCGGGGCGCACGGTGGGTACGGCGGCGGCCGGTGAGGTCGGCCTCGGTGAGCACGGCCGCGCCGACGGCGGGGAGGACGCAGCCGCGGTCGAGCGTCGCGACCACGACCGACACCCCGGGTCGGGGCCGGCCGGTGGCGTCGGCGAGGTCCTCCGGCGGGCGGATCGTGGAGCCGATCCCGTGCTCGTCGAGCAGGTTCACCAGGCGTCCGGCCGACCCGGCACCGTCCGCGCACACCACCACCCGGTCGCCGGCGGCCGCCACCGACCGCAGCTGGGCCAGCAGGGCGTCGCTGCCGCCGACGGCAGGGGGCCAGCCGGAGGCGGCCACGGCGGGGGTGTCGGGCGTGTCCGGTACCGACAGCAGCGGCCGCGCCGGCGCGCCGGTGCGGGCGAGCACCCGGTCGAAGTCCACGTGGAGGCGGGGCAGCTCCACGGCGTCGGCGAGGCCCCACGTACGCGACAGGCTCGCGGCGAGGTCCACCTCCTCGGCCAGGATGTCGAGGGTCCGGTCCCGCAGGCGGCGGGGGTCCACCAGCACGATCTGGCCGTCGTCGGGCACGAGGTCCACCACGGCGTGCTCGGCCGCTCCCGGGTCGCGGTCGGGGCGGGCCACCAGCCACGGCAGCCAGGCCTCCATGCCCTCGAACACCTCGCCGTCGGCGAGCCGCTGCCACTGCTCGCGCCCCCACGGCGCCGTCGCCAGGAGCCGTTCGGCCCGCTCACGAACCTCGTCGGTGGGGAGCAGCTCCCGTGCCGGGAACACCGCCACCTCGTCGACGTCGTCGGTGGTGCGCTGGTCGGCCACCGAGAACTCGGCGAGACGGTCCACCTCGTCGCCCCACAGGTCGATGCGCACGGGGGCGTCCGCCGTGGAGGGGAACACGTCCACGATGGAGCCGCGGACGGCCACCTCGCCCCGGTGCTCCACCTGGTACTCGCGGCGGTAGCCGCCGAGCACCAGCCGTTCCACGAGTTCGTGGAGGTCCACCCGGTCGCCCGGACGCACGACCACGGGCTCGACCTCCTCCACGTGGGGTCCGAGCCGTTGGACGAGCGCCCGGGCCGGCACCACCACGACGCCCAGCGACGGGTCGCCGGTGCGCAGGCGCCACAGCACCCGGAGGCGACGGCCCATCGTCTCGACCGACGGGCTCACGCGCTCGAAGGGCAACGTCTCCCAGGCCGGGAACAGCTCCACCGTCGCCGGGGGCAGGAACGCGGCGAGGTCGCCGGCGAGGCGGTCGGCGTCCTGGGCCCCCGGGACCGCCACCACCAGCGGCCGGCGACGCGACAGGTCCGCGAGGGTGGCGAGCGCAGCGGCACGCGCCACCTCGGGCACCACGAGGGACTCCGACGGCCGCCCCAGCACACCCTGCAGGCCCGGGTCGTCGCGGAGGGCCACGACCACCGGCGCGAGCGGAGCGGCGGGCGCGCCGGCGGCGGGGTCGCGGTGGGGGGCGGGGCACATGGCCCGGCGAACCTACCCGCTGGCCGGGGCGCCGCCGACGTCGGAGCGGTGCGGTTCGTCCCGCCCCCCGGCGCCGTGGGAGGGTGCGGCGATGGGCGCCCTCCTCGCCGCGGTCTCCGCGCTGTCGTTCGGGGTGGGCGACTTCCTGGGCGGACTCTCGGCCCGGCGCATGCCGGCGGTCCTCGCCGCCCTCACCGCCCAGGTCGCCGGGCTCGTCCTGCTCGTGGGCCTGGCCCTCGTCGCCGGCGGCGACGCGGCGGGCGCCGACCTGGCGGTGGGCGCGGCGGCGGGCGTCTCGGGCGCGGCCGGCCTCGTCCTCTTCT
This sequence comes from uncultured Actinomycetes bacterium, assembly GCA_903868545.1. GTDB lineage: Bacteria > Actinomycetota > Acidimicrobiia > Acidimicrobiales > Microtrichaceae > CAIPVR01. Next base: position 4,917 of record CAIPVR010000262.1, on the reverse strand, counting down.
ACTGGGCGCTGGCCGAGGGGAAGATGAGCGTGGTCGCGCCGCTCAGCGCGGTGATGTCGGCGCTGGTGCCCATGGGCTTCGGCCTGTTGACCGGGGAACGGCCGTCCACGGTGGCACTGCTGGGCGCGCTGGTGGCACTGCCCGCCATCGCCCTCATCGCCCGGGAGCCCGGCGACGAGGTGGGCGACGGGGAGTTGTCGCCGGAACCGGCCGGACACCGTCGGCGGTGGGTCCTCGCGGCCGCCACCGCGGCCGGCGTGGGCTTCGGCGGCTTCTTCGTGCTCCTCTCGCGGAGCGCCGACGGCTCGGGCATGTGGCCCCTGGTGTCGGCCCGCACCACGGCGGCGGTGGTCGTGGCGGTCACGGCGATCGCGCTGCGGCCGGGCCGGTTCACCGCCTCCGGGCTCCGCGCCGCGATGTTCGGGGGGTGCTTCGACGTGGCCGCCAACGCACTGTTCCTCGTCGCCACCCGCGAAGGGCTGCTCGCCCTCGTGGGGGTGATCGGGGCGATGTACCCCGCGTCCACGGTCGTGCTGGCACGTCTGGTGCTGAACGAACGGTTGGCCCGCCACCAGTTGTGGGGCCTCGCGCTCGCCGCCGGCGCGGTGGCCGCCATCGCCGCGGGCTGACCCGGGGCCCGCACCGACCGACGGCCCCGATCTCAGGCCGGGGCGGCGTTCACCCGCTGCATCGCGGCCGCAGCGCCCTCGGTCACGAGCAGTTCCACCGCGTCGGCCGCCCGCTCGACCATGACATCGAGTTCTCCGCGCACCCGGGCCGGCACCTTGCTGAGCACCCAGTCCGCTCCCTTCGCGCCGCCGCCGGGCGGCTTGCCCACACCCAGGCGCACGCGCAGGAAGTCCGAGGTGTGGAGGTGGGCCTGCAGCGAACGCAGCCCGTTGTGGCCGGCGAGGCCGCCACCCTCCTTCACCTTCACGCGGCCGGGTTCGAGATCCAGTTCGTCGTGCACCACCACCATGTCGGCGGCATCCGTGCCCGCCCGGCGCAGGAGGGCGCTCGCGGCCTGGCCGGAGTCGTTCATGTACGTGAGGGGCACGGCGAGGGTCACCCGACGCCCCGCGATGCGTACGTCGGCCACCGAGGCGTGGACCTTCGGGTCGGGCCGCAACCGGCCGTCGTGACGACGGGCCAGGAGCTCCACCACGTCGGCTCCGACGTTGTGGCGCGTGCCCGCGTAGCGGTCCCCGGGGTTGCCCAGGCCCACGACGAGGACGTCGGTCACCGGGCCGGCACCCGGGTCACTCGTCGGCGCCGGCCTCGCCGCCGCCCTCGTCGCCGCCGGCCTCGCCCTCCTCGTCCTGCGAGCCGGCACGGACCGCGGCGCGGGTGAGCTCGGCGGTCACCACCGCCTGCTGGGGGTTGGTGGTGGACGTGACACCGTCGGGGAGCGTGAGGTCGCCCACGAGGATCGAGCGGTCGAGGGTCATGTCGGTGATGTCGACCTCGATCGAGTCGGGGATGGCGTCGGGGCGCACCAGCACCTTGAGCACGGTGATCCGCTGCTCGGTGATGCCACCGCTGGTGCTCACCTGGCGGGCCTCACCCACGAGCCGGATCGGGACCTCCACCTCGATCGGGGCGGTGGGGTCCACCTTCAGGAAGTCCACGTGGGTGACCTCGCGGCGCACGGGGTGGCGCTGCAGCTCGCGCACCACGGTGAGGTGCGACTCGCCGTCGACCTGCAGCGTGATCAGGGCGTTCACCCCGGCATCGGTGGAGAGGACCCGGCGGAGCTCCTTGCGGTCGACCGAGAGGGTGACGGCCTCCTCGCCGGCGCCGTAGACCACGCCGGGCACGCGGCCCTCGCGGCGGATCCGGCGTGACGGTCGGGTGCCGTGCTCCCGGCCGGTCTCGGCGGTGAGGGTGACCTCGGACATGACAGGACTCCTGGGTGTGGCGATCGGCGTCGACCGGCGGACCCCTCGGGGCCGATCCGGGCGACCGGCAATGCTACCGACGGCGACCCCGCGACCGCCAGCGGGGCCGGGGCGGGCCGCACGTGCCGGGGGCTCAGTGCTGGTTCTGGCCGTCGAAGATCTCCGACACGCTCGTGTCCTCGAACACGGCGTCGATGGCGTCGGCGATGATGCCCGCCGCCGAGAGCACCTCGATCTTGTCGATGCGCTTCTCGGGCGGCAGCGGCAGGGTGTTGGTGATCACGATCTTCTCGAGCACCGAGTTCTTCAGCCGGTCGATCGCCGGGCCGGAGAACACGCCGTGGGTGGCCGCGCAGTAGACGGCGCTCGCGCCCCGCTCGGCGAGCTGCTCCGCCGCGGCCACGATGGTGCCCGCGGTGTCGATCATGTCGTCGATCAGCACGCAGGTGCGGCCGTCGACCTCACCCACCACCTCCTTGGCCTCGACCTGGTTCTTCACGCCCTTCACCCGGCGCTTGTGCACGATGGCCAGATCCGCGTGGAGGCTGTTGGCGTAGCGCTCGGCCACCTTCACCCGGCCGGCGTCGGGCGACACCACCACGAGGTCGTCGGGCAGGTTGTTCGCCATCCACTCCACCAGCACCGGCTTCGCGGTGAGGTGGTCGACCGGTCCGTCGAAGAAGCCCTGGATCTGGCCGGAGTGCAGGTCGACCGACACGATGCGCTTCGCGCCGGCCACCTCGAACATGTTGGCGAGCAGCTTGGCGGTGATGGGCTCCCGGCCCTCTGCCTTCCGGTCCTGGCGGCCGTAGCCGTAGAAGGGCGCGATCACCGTGATGCGCTTCGCCGAGGCGCGCTTCGCGGCGTCGACCATGATCAGCTGCTCCATCAACGCGTCGTTCACCGACATGTCCGCGGTGGAGCAGTGGCTCTGGAAGATGAACAGGTCGGCGCCCCGGATCGACTCACCGAACTTGCAGTGGAGCTCGCCGTTGGCGAACTCCGCCACCTGCACCGGGCCGAGGGCGATGCCGAGTCGTTCGGCCACCTCCTCGGCCAGCTCCCGGTTGACCCGGCCGGCGACGAGCATGAGCCGCTTCTTGGTGACGAGTTCCACGATGTGCCGGCCTCCCCGAGCGCCCCGAACCGGCCGTTCAGCCGGTGACGTCGGAAGTGTAGAACGGCCCCGTGGCGAGGTCAGCAGCGACCTCCGCCCCCGGGCCGAGGGCCGCGTAGGGGCCCACCCGGGCACGATCGCCGATCCGGGCCGCGGTGGCGGTGGTCTGCTCCACCGTGCAGTCCTCCCCCACCCGGGTGTCCACGAGCCGGGTGTTGGGCCCGATCTCGGAGCCGTCGCCCACCGAGGTGGAGCCCTGCAGGATGACGCCGGGGAACAGGGTCACGTCGCCGCCCACCTCGACGGTGGTGTCCACGAACACCGACGACGGGTCCAGCATCGTCACGCCGGCCCGCAGCAGCCGGTCGTTGGTCCGCCGCCGCAGCTCGGCCTCGGCAGCGGCGAGTTGCACCCGGTCGTTCACGCCCTGCGTCTCGGCGCCGTCCTCGGCCACCACGGCCTCGACCGCATGGCCGGTGCCCACGAGCACCTCCACCACGTCGGTCAGGTAGTACTCGCCCTGGGAGTTGTCGGGCTCCACCCGCCGCAGCGCCGGGGCCAGCAACCCGCGCCGGAAGCAGTAGATGGAGGTGTTGATCTCGTCGACCGCGAGTTCCTCGGGCGAGGCGTCACGGTGCTCCACCACGCGGGCCACGCGGCCCGACGGGTCGCGGACCACCCGGCCGTAGCCGCTCGGGTCGTCCATCCGGGCGGTGAGCAACGTGGCGGCGGCACCGCTCGCACGATGGTGGGCCACCAGTTCGGCGAGCGTCTCCGGACGCAGCAACGGGGCGTCGCCCGGGAGCACCAGCACGTCGCCCTCGTCGTCGTCGGGCAGGCCGACCAGGCCCACGAGCGTGGCGTCGCCGGTGCCGCGCTGCTCGCGCTGCTCCACGAACTCGAGATGCACGTGGTGGTCGTGCTCCTGCATCTTCTTCGTGACCCGCTCGCCCTTGTGGCCCACCACGATGACCACCGTCGCCGCGTCGGTGCCGGCCACGGCGTCCACCACGTACTGCAGCATCGGTCGGCCGCACAGGAGGTGCAGCGGCTTGGGCCGCTGCGAGCGCATGCGGCTGCCCTCGCCGGCGGCGAGCACCACGGCGGACAGCGGAGGGAGGTTCGGTTCGTTCATGCTGGCGGGGCAGGATTCGAACCTGCATTCTCCTGATCCAAAGTCAGGCGTTCTGCCGTTGAACTACCCGCCACCGGGCAACCGTCAACGTACTGCGCGACACCCGAGGACCGGGCCGTGGGGGCCGGACGTTCACCGGCCCGATGCGGCCAGCCCGGGGCGGGCGCCGCCGCCGGCGCGCCAGGTCGCCCAGAGCTCCTCCCAGAAGCCGAGACCCCAACCCACGTGCAGGGCCACGAACGCCGGGGCCACCCAGACCTTCGCGTCCGCACCCTCCACCCGCCGGACCGTGGTCACCGTGCCGGCCAGCACGATGCCCAGGTACGGGGCGGCGAGCGCCAGCGCCAACGGACGGGTGCGACGGAACGGCACCAGCAGCACGGCGGCGGCGAGACCGGCCACCATCGCGGGTGCGGCCAGGTGCCGCACCGCCGCGGACTCCGGGTGGCGCACCAGCGTCTGCACCTTGCCCGCGCCGTAGCGCCGGTACTGCCGGAACAGCGCGCCCACGCGCTGGCGGCAGTCCCAGTCGATCTCCACCGCCGGGTCGAACAGGAGCTCGCGGCCGCTGCGACGGAGCCGGTAGTCGAACTCGTAGTCCTCGTTGACGAGCTGCTCCTCGGTCCACCCACCGAGCTCGCGGACCACTTCCACCGGATACGCGCCGAAGGGCACGTGGTCCACCGGCTGCGGCTCGGTGCCGTAGTGGTACACGGAGTTGCCCTGCCCGAACCTCGAGCCCATCACCGCGGCGATCGCCCGGCCGG
>CAIPVR010000261.1 GCA_903868545.1 uncultured Actinomycetes bacterium | reverse complement strand
GATTCACCCAGACGGCTGCGGCCCCCGGTGTCCCCTTCCACGCGCGCATGCTACGCAGAGCCGGCGGTTCACCCCAGTTCGTCCCCGCCCCGGGTCGCGGCCACGCCTCCGGGCCTGGGTGCCGGGGTCCCCGCATGGTGAACCACGACGACGGCCGGGCCGTGTCCTGAACGGAGTCGGCGGCCTGCGTCCCGGGCTGGTCGACGCGGGCGCTGGAGGCGGCCTCGGTGACGACCGGGCGGGAGCACTCCTCACCCGACCGGCATGTCGGCGACCGTGCCGATCCGGAAGCCGGCGGCGACGACGACGCGGTCGATGAGGCTCGCCACGCCGGTGAGGTCACCGACGCCGGCGCTGGCGTCCCGGGGCCGGAGCCCGGCATAGGCGAGCACGGCCGCCCGCTCGTCGGCCCCATCGGCGCAGGCGACGAGGTCGTGGACCGCGATCATCGCCAACTGCTCCATGGGCGGGGCGTCGGGCCACGCCTCTTCGAGTTCGGCACGGAGCACCGAAGGCTGGTGGCCCGAGGCGTGATCGATGCGGAGCAACGACCGGAGCGCCCCCTCAGAGGGTCCCAGTACGGCCGCGGTTGCGCCCGGCAGCGGCACGCTCCTCGGCCGTGTCGCGGATCCGACGACCAGTCGGCCGCCGGCGACTCGTGTGGCCGGATGCCAGAGCTCGGCGGGGCTGAGCACGCCGGTCAGCAGGGTGAAGACGAGACCGGACAGCGGTGACGGGAGCGCCGCCGAGTCGGCGAGGAGGAGGGCCAGTCGGGTCGTGTGGAGGTGGTGCATGCGCAGAACCGTCCGGTTCCCCGCACGAGCGCAATCACCTCAGCCGGTTGCGCGCCGGGCCAGGTCCCTGCTGCAGGCCTCGAGCAGGGAAGCGACCTCCTCGGCAGGGAGCTTCGCCAGCTCGTCGGGTGTCCTGCTGGCGGGGTCCGCCGGCGGCGGGGCGGGCGCGTCGGGAACGAGGCGGGGGCGGCGGGTCCGGTGGTAGCCGATCTCCGCGTTCACGCCCCGGTAGTGCTTCTCGATGATCGACTGGCTGTTGCCGGCCTGCTCCGCGCACCATGCGAGGGTCTCGCCCCGGACCAGCCATCCGGTGATGGCGGCGGCGCGGAGCTGACGGAACGGAAGGCCGCGGATGGCCTCGTCGCCGGGCTCGACGAGCGCGGCGTCGCGGGCGGCCTTCCACCAGCGCCCGAAGTTCGCGAAGTCGATGGGCCTGCCCCGGTGGTCGGTGAAGACGTACGGGTCGCGCTCGTCGGGGTCGTCGGAGCCCGGAACGGGCCGGGGCACGTGGTCACGGACGTGGCAGCGGAGGCGCTCGACCAGCTCGGGCTCGTCGGTGAGGTCGACCCAACGTGTTTCCCCCTGCTGGCGGTGCTTGAGGGGGACCACGATCCGCTCCCGGCCGCCGCCGTCGAGCGGCTCGAACACCTCGGCGTGGCGCAACCCGAGGCGCGGGAGCGGACCGTCGAGCTCCAGCCAGCTCAGCCGGAGTGCGGTCAGCTCCTCCTCGCGGGGCCCCTCGATCCCCTTGAGTTCGACCATGGCGGCGTAGCGCCTGCCGTCCGCCGGGACCATGCGGCCGGTGCGGTCGAGTGCGGGGAGTTCGACGGCGGCCATGGCCTCGGCAAGACGCCGCACCTGGTCCCGGTTCGCCACGTTCTTGGTCGTGTAGTTCACCGGCCCGGCCCACACGACGTGGTCGTCGACCACGGCGGTCCACGGCTGGTACGGGATCAGGCCGCGTTGGTGGGCCTGGGTGAGGAGGCCCTTCAGCTCGCGGCAGAAGCTCTGGATGGTCCTGGCGCTTGCCTCCTCGGCGACGAGTTCCGGCACTGCGGGCAGCTGCGGTTCGCGGTGCTCGCGGGCGGCACGGCGTTCCTCGCTGCGCACCGCGGCTGCCCACTTGGCCATCCTGGACTCGTTCATGGTCCGCGTCCGCAGGTTCGTGGTGCCCCTCACGTCGATGAGGCTGATGAGGTCCGCCTCGCAGAGACCGGTCGCCGGATCGTCGAGGCGCAGCGACGCGCCGGGCTCGAGCCCGAGCGCAGCCAGGCGTGGATCCCCGGGCTGGTGGACGGCGATGCGGGCGATGAAGTC
>CAIPVR010000260.1 GCA_903868545.1 uncultured Actinomycetes bacterium | reverse complement strand
GCTCGGGTGCTTCGTGGCCGTCACGGGCGTGTCGGGGTCGGGCAAGAGCACCCTCGTGAACGACATCCTCCTCCGTTCGCTGATGCAGCACGTCTACGGCTCGAAGGTCCCGCCCGGCCTGCACAAGCGGGTGGAGGGCCTCGAGCACCTCGACAAGGTGATCGACATCGACCAGTCGCCGATCGGGCGCACCCCGCGCTCCAACCCGGCCACCTACACCGGTGTGTTCGACCACGTGCGGAAGCTCTTCGCCCAGACCCCGGAGGCCCGCATCCGCGGCTACCTGCCGGGCCGGTTCAGCTTCAACGTGAAGGGCGGCCGCTGCGAGGCCTGTGCCGGTGACGGCACGATCAAGATCGAGATGCACTTCCTGCCCGACGTGTACGTGCCGTGCGAGGTGTGCAAGGGCAAGCGCTACAACCGCGACACGCTCGAGATCACCTTCAAGGGCCTCAACATCTCCGAGGTGCTCGACCTCCCGTGTGCCGACGCCCTGGAGTTCTTCTCCAACCAGCCCACCATCGCCCGGCACATGCAGACCCTGGTGGACGTGGGCCTGGGCTACGTGCGGCTCGGTCAGCCCGCCACCACGCTCTCGGGTGGCGAGGCCCAGCGCGTGAAGCTGGCCTCCGAACTGGCCAAGCGCTCCACCGGCCACACGATCTACCTCCTCGACGAGCCCACCACCGGCCTCCACTTCGAGGACATCCGCAAGTTGCTCACCGTGCTGAGCCGGCTCGTCGACCAGGGCAACACCGTGCTCGTGATCGAGCACAACCTCGACGTGATCAAGACCGCCGACTGGGTGGTGGACCTGGGCCCCGAGGGCGGCAGCGGCGGGGGGTCGGTGATCGTGGAGGGCACGCCCGAACAGGTGGCCACCTGCGGCGACAGCCACACCGGGCGCTTCCTGGCGCCGCTGCTCGCACCCTGAACCGCAGGAGCACTTCACCGGCGGGTCGGCGCGGGCTCAGTCGGGGACCGCGGATGCCGATACAGGAACCATGCGCCGTGTCGCCGGGCTCCTCACCCCCCTGGGCTCCGCGGCGCTCGTGGGGCTGCTCGCGTGGATCCACGCCGCCCACCTCGCGGTGCCCGCCTATCCGGTGCTCGGGACCGCCCGCACCCCGTGGACGGTGCTGCTGGCACTGACCGTGGCCGTGGCCGGGTACGCCACGGGCCTCCCCGACGGCCCGGCGACCCGGCGCCGGGCGCTGGCCTGCTCGGCCGCGGCGGTGGCCGGGTCGCTCGCCGTCGTCTCGGCGCTCCAACTGGTGGTGGGCCAGCCGCTGCTCCCCCGCTTCGTGGCGCTCGGCATGGTGCTGGTGGTGCCGCCGTGGCACCTCGTGTGCTGGAACCTCGCCCACGACGGCGCCGCCCGCTCGGCGGCCCGTGAGCGCGTGCTGCTGGTGGCCGGCTCCGGTGAGGTCGGGCCGCTGGCCCGCGAGCTGGAGGCCGACCTCGCCGAACGTGCCGAACGCCCGGCACAGCTCGTGGGCGCCGTGGGTCTCGACGAGCTCGCGCCGTCCCGGCCCGGTGACCACCCGCTCGCACGGGCCGTGGAGCGCACGGGCGCCACCCTCGTGGTGCTCGACCTCGCGGCGCAGGGCGACGCCGCGCTGGTGCACGACGTCACGGAGCTGCACGCCGCGGGGACCCGGGTGCGCACGCTGTCGATGTTCTCCGAGCAGTGGCTCGGCAAGCTCCCGGTGGGGGAGCTCGAGCGGGTGTCGATGCTCTTCGACATCGGCGAACTGCACCACCGGCCCTACGTGCGGGCCCGACGGCTGGTCGACGTGGTGCTGGCCTCGACCGGCGTGGTGGTGCTCGCGGTGGCGACGCCGGTGGTGGCGCTCGGCAACCTCGTGGCGAACCGCGGTCCGCTCCTGTACTCGCAGGACCGGGTGGGCCGCGACGGGCGCGTGTTCCGGATGGTGAAGTTCCGCACGATGGTGCCGGTCGCGGAGACCCCGGACGGTCGCGCCCCGAGCCGCTGGACGGCCGCCGACGACGAACGGGTCACCCCGTGGGGCCGGATCCTCCGCCGCCTCCACGTGGACGAGTTGCCCCAGGTGGTGGCCGTGCTCCGGGGCGACCTGTCGGTGGTCGGCCCCCGGCCCGAGCAACCGGCCTACGTGGAGGAACTCAGGGCGAAGCTGCCCTACTACGACGTGCGCCACCTGGTGCGGCCGGGCCTCACGGGGTGGGCCCAGGTCAAGTACGGCTACAGCGGCGACGAGTCCGACGCGCGGGAGAAGCTGCAGTACGAGATCTTCTACCTCCGCCACCAGCACCTGGGGCTCGACCTCAGGATCGTGGGGAGGACGCTCCGTCACGTGCTGGCCGCCGGGGGTCGCTGAGCACGAGGTAGAGGCCGGCCACCAGGACCTGGGACCCGAGCGTCACCGAGGCGGCGCCCGTGGGGCCGAACCTGGGGATCAGGGCCAGATTGGCCACCACGTTCAGCGCCGCCACCCCGCACAGTCCGAGGGCGAACGGCCGGTCACGTCCGAGGGCGAGCACCAGCGGCAGGAGGCCGGCGGTCACCGTGGCCACACCGATGCCCAGCAGCAACAGCGCCGCGGGCACCTGACCCGACCGGTAGTCCTCGCCGAAGAGCCGCGGGACGGCCCACACCGCCGCGGGCACCACGGCGAGCACCGAGAGGCCGGCCAGGGCGCCGACCCGGAGGATCCTGCGTCGCAGGGCCCGGGCCGCTGCGGGGTCGCCCGAGAGGGTGCCGGTGACGCCGGGGACGAGTCCCGCCACCACGAGGCCGAGCACGGTGAGCCATGCGTTCGGCAGCCGGTAGACCGCGGCGTACACGCCGGCCTCGGCGGTGGAGCCGAGCAGGGCGAGCAGCAGGGTGTCGGCGGTGGCCAGCACCTGGTCGGCGAGGCTCACGATCAGGATCCACGGGTCCACGAGGGAGCGGTCCGGTACCCACCCCGCCGCGTCCGGCCCGTCGGGCGTGGCGCGGGGGAGGCGGTTGAGGACCACCGAGACGGCGGCCGCCGCGCCGAACGCCACGGCCATGAGGCCAGCGGCGGGGCCCACCGCGGTGGGGGCGACCACCACCACTGCCACGAGGAGCCCGCCGCCCTGCACGAGCGACGGCACCCCCGCCCGGGCCCCGTGGCCATGGCCGAGCGACCACCAGTCCCGGTTCAGCCCACGGGCGATCACGCACACGGCGAGGACGGCCAGTGCGGGTTCCACGGCGGCGGCCACCGCCGCGAACACCACTGCGAGCGCGGCGCCCACCAGGGCGCGCCATCGCACGTAGCCGCGCAGGGCGTCCACCCCGGCCCGGGCGGCCACGTCACGCGAGCCCCGGATCGAGGCGCCCCAGTCAGCCACCAGGCCGGCGTAGCGGGCCACGAGGAAGCCCACCGACAGCACCCCGAACGCACCGGGGCCCAGCCCGCGGGCCAGGAGCACCACCGCGAGGAACTCGGCGCCCTGCCCGGCCACCCGGAGCACCGCCAGCGGCAGCGCGGTGCGTCGCAGGCCGAGGTCGGGCGAGTCGATGGGCAGGTCGTCGGCGATGCTCCGAACGTACCGGCGACTCCTCAGTCGACGGTGCACCACGGCCGATAGGAGTCCGTGGACCAGTCCCCGAACCAGGGCCCACCGGCGTCGCCGTCGGTCGACGTGGTGGTGATCACCTGGGACGACGACCCGGCGATGGTGCGCCGTGCCGTGTGCTCGGCGCTCGACCAGCCGGGCGTGCCCGTGCACGTGCAACTCGTCGACAACGGCTCGGCCGTGCCCGTGCCCGCGCCCACCGACCCGCGTGTGCGGCTCCTGCGCAGCGAGCGGAACCTGGGCGTTGCGGCGGGGCGGAACCTCGGTGCCCGTGCGGGGCGCTCGCCGCTCGTGTGCTTCCTCGACAGCGACGCGGTCCTGCGACCCGGGTCGCTGGCCCGTCTGGTGGCCGCCGCCACCTCCCCGGGGGTGGGACTGTCCGCCCCGGTGTTCGCCGGCCAGGCGCCCGAGGCCTCGGCCGGCCGTGCGCCCGGACTGCGGGTGAAGGCCGCACGCGCCCTCGGCCGTCGGGGCACCTACGAGGCGGTGCCCCACGGCGACGGCGCGGTGTGGCCGGTCGACTTCGCGATCGGCGCGTGCCAGGTGGTGCGACGGTCGGCGTTCGAGCAGGTCGGCGGGCTCGACGAGGGGTACTTCTACGGTCCGGAGGACGTGGACTTCTGCCTGCGCCTCGCCGAGGCGGGATGGGCGTCTGTGCAGGTGGCCGGGGCGCCGGTGGACCACCCGCCTCGCCGCCGCTACCGCCGCCCGCTCGACCGGCAGGGCCTGCGGCACGCATGGGCGGTGCTCCGCCATCTCCGACGCCACCGGCGGCAGCGTCCGGCAGGGGTGGTCGCCGCCGGGGCCGGGTCGGCGAGCGGCGCCGGGGGCGCCCGGTGAGCGGAGCCGCCGCCCTCCGTCCGGTCCACGGGTCGCCCGCCGCGCCGTGGACCGTCGACGTGGTGGTCGTGGCCTACGGCAGCCGGGACCTGCTCCCGGAGTGCCTCCGCTCGGCCCGGTCGCTGCCCACGGGCTCCGTGGTGGTGGTGGACCACGGCGTGGACGGGAGTGCGGACGTGGCCGAACGCCATGGGGCGTCGGTCGTGCGCGACCCGTCGAACCCGGGTTTCGGCGCCGGGTGCAACCACGGGGCCCGCCGGGGCGCCGCGCCGGCGATCCTCTTCCTGAACCCGGACGCGGAGGTCCACCCCGCCGCGGTGCGTGACGGGCTCGGGCGCCTGGCGGCCGATCCGTCGCTGTCGGCCGTGGAGGGCGTGGTGCGGAACCGGGCCGACGGCGCCCCGGAGCGCACGGGAGGTGGGGATGTCACCGCCGTGCACCTGTGGGGTCGGGCCGTGGGGGCCCGGCGGCTCCTCGCACGGCGGGGCGTGCGGTCGTTCGCCCGCCGGCTCCCGCCGTTGGCCGACTCGGTCGATCGTGCCCCGTCCGGCGATCGCGAGGTGGCCACCCTCGCCGGCACCGCGCTCCTCGTCCGCCGCGACCACTTCGAGGCGGTCGGCGGGTTCGACGAGCGCTACTTCCTCTACGGCGAGGACCTCGACCTCTGTCGCCGGTTGCGCGGCCGCGGGGGTCGGCTCCTGCAGGTGGGACGGGACTGGGCGGTGCACCGCGAGGCCGCCTCGTCGTCGGGATGGTGGGAGCGGGAGCTGCGCTGGTGGCAGGGCACCCTCCGCTACCGCCGCGCCTGGTCGGGTCCGGCCGCCCGGGTGGGCGCCGACGCCGCCGCGTTCGTGATGTGGGTCCGACTGGCCCTCGCCCGGCCGGTCGCTGCCGGGCGGGCGTTCCGGGCGCTCTTCGGCCGGACCCGCCGGCCGGCCCGCGGGGGCGGTCAGCCCGGCGTGCGGGCCACCACCACGAACGTGTAGGCGAACAGGCCGGGCCGCAGGTTGCCGACCCGGTGCACGGTCCGGCTCCAGCGCTCGCCGGCGAGGCCGGCGCGGACGTAGCCGTCGACGGCGACCACATCGAGGCCCGCCGCGGTGAACAGTTCCTGCACCGTGCGGTGCGTGAAGAACCGCAGGTGCGTGCGGTCGAGGATCCCGCGGTCGGCGTAGTCCCAGCGCCCGCGGAGCAGACGCAGCCGGTTGCCGGCCTCGGCCACGTTGGGGATGCTGGCCACGACCGTCCCGCCCGGCCGCAGCGCGCGGGACAGCCGGGCGAGGGTGCCGGCAGGGTCCACGAGGTGTTCGAGGGTGTCGCCGAACACGAGCGCGTCGTACGGGCCGTCGAGTTCGTCCGTCGCCACGGCGCCGAGGTCGCCCACGTGCACGCGGCGGCACACCGTGCGCGCCAGGTCGGCCTCGGCCGGGTCGAGCTCCACGCCGTCCACCGTGCGGCCGGCCGCGGTGAGGACGCGGGCGAAGTACCCGGAGGACACGCCGCCCTCGAGCACGAGGCCGTCGGCCGGGGTGTGCTCCAGCACTGCGGCGGCGAGCAGGTGGTGGCCCCGGTAGGGGTTGGTGGACAACGGCACGTAGCCGTCGGCCCCCTGCTCGGCCGCCACCTGCCGGAGCAGCCGGAGGGACTCCTCCAGGGCCGCCGGTCCGGCCACCGTGACGCCAGGGCCGCTCATGTGATCGCGAGCATCCGCTCCAGCGCGACGCGTGCCCAGTGGGCGGTGTCCGGGTCGACGGTGATCCGGTTCACCACGTCGCCCTCCACGAGTCGCTCGAGCGTCCAGCAGAGGTGCGGCGCGTCGATGCGGAACATCGTGGAGCACGGGCACACGAGCGGGTCGAGGGACTCGACGTGCTTGTCGGTCTCCGCGTCGAGTCGCTGCACCAGGTGGATCTCGGTGCCCACACCCACGTGGGTGCCCGCCGGCAGCTCGTCGATGGCCCGGATGATGAAGTCGGTCGACCCCACCTGGTCGGCCACCTCGCACACCTCGTGGGCGCATTCGGGGTGGACGATCACCACGCCGTCGGGGTGGCGCTCCCGGAAGTCGGCCACGTGGTCCGGCCGGAACCGCTGGTGCACCGAGCAGTGGCCACGCCACAGCAGGAACGTGGCCTCCTTCACCCGGGCCTCGGAGAGCCCGCCGAGATCGCGGCGCGGATCCCACACCGCCATGTCGTCCTCGGTGAAGCCCATCTGGTGGCCGGTGTTGCGGCCGAGGTGCTGGTCGGGGAAGAAGAGCACCTGCCGGGCCCGCGGGCCGTCGGGGTCGTTGAGCGCCCACTCGAGCACCGCCCGTGCGTTCGTGGAGGTGCACACGGCCCCGCCGTGGCGTCCCACGAACGCCTTCAGGTTCGCGGCCGAGTTCATGTAGGTGATCGGGAGCACCCCGTCGATGTCGGTGACCTCGGCGAGTGACTCCCACGCCTCCTCCACCGAGTCGATGTCGGCCATGTCGGCCATCGAGCAGCCCGCGTTCAGGTCGGGCAGGACCACCTGCTGGTGGTCGCCCGTGAGGATGTCGGCGGACTCGGCCATGAAGTGCACGCCGCAGAACACGATGTAGTCGGCCTGCGGGCGTTCCTTCGCGAGCACCGAGAGGCGGAAGGAGTCGCCCCTCGCGTCGGCCCAGCGCATCACCTCGTCGCGCTGGTAGTGGTGGCCCAGGATGAACACGCGCTCGCCGAGCGTCGCCTTGGCGGCGGCGATCCGGTCCGCGAGCTCGTCGGGGGATGCGTCCAGGTACGCCGCGGGGAGTGGCCGTTGGAGTCGGAGCATGGTGGATGGACCTCCCTTGTGACCGGCGCGGAGCGCTCGGCCCTGAGGACCTCCGATTCACGGCCGGTGGGGGCAGCCTGGTCGCCACGCCACGGGGATGTCGGCCTCGGAAGTTGATGTAGCCGGGTGCCAGGCCGGCCCGGTCATCGTACCGGTTCGTCACCTCGGTGAACAGGATGCGGCGCCGCGGTGTTCCCGGGGACCCGGCGGGTCGCCCCCGGAGTCCCGCCGCCGCCCGCTTGCACGGGAGGTAGGTTCGGCGTCCATGGTCGAGCGGCCGCCGGCGGGCACGATCCCGGACACCCCGGGCAGCTACCAGTTCAAGGACGCCGACGGCCGGATCATCTACGTGGGCAAGGCCAAGAACCTCCGCCAGCGCCTCTCGAACTACTTCCAGAACCCGGCCCACCTGCCCCTGCGGACCGCGCAGATGGTGGCCACCGCCGCCTCCGTCGAGTGGATCCAGGTGCGCAACGAGGTGGAGGCGCTGATGCTGGAGTACTCGCTCATCAAGCAGCACCGGCCCCGGTTCAACGTGCGGCTGGTGGACGACAAGAGCTACCCGTTCCTCGCCGTCACGGTGTCCGATGAGTGGCCCCGGCCGACGGTGATGCGTGGTCGGCGCCGGAAGGGCGTGCGCTACTTCGGGCCCTACGCCCACGCCTACGCGATCCGCGACACGCTCGACGAACTCCTCCGCACCTTTCCACTGCGCACCTGCTCCGACGCGAAGTTCGGCCGCCACGAGAAGCTCGGTCGGCCGTGCCTGCTGTTCCACATCGAGAAGTGCTCGGGCCCGTGCGTGGGGGAGGTGGACCACGCCACCTACCGCCGCCACACCGACGCGTTGCTCCAGTTCCTCGAGGGCGACACCGAGCCGGTGCTGCAGGCGCTCGAGGCCGACATGGCCGCAGCGGCCGAGGCGCTCGAGTTCGAGCAGGCGGCCCGCCTGCGCGACCGGCTCGCCACGGTCCGCCGGGCGGTGGAGCGCCAGCAGATGGTGGGCGACGGCAACGAGGACCTCGACGTGCTCGGTGTGGCCGAGGACGAGCTCGAGGCCGCGGCGCAGGTGTTCTTCGTCCGTCGCGGCCGGGTGGTGGGCCGTCTCGGGTTCCTGCTCGACAAGGTGATGGACCTCACGCCCGGGGCGACCATGGCCGCCGTGCTGGAGCAGCTCTACGGGGAGGAGCCGGCGGTCGGGTACCCGAAGTCGGTGCTGGTCCCCACGCTCCCGGAGGACCCGGAGCTGTACGAGGAGTGGCTGTCGGAGCTGCGGGGGAGCCGGGTGCGGATCCGGGTGCCGCAGCGGGGCGCGAAGCGGGAACTCGCGGAGACCGTCGCCCGCAACGCCACCGAGGAGTTCACGCGCCACCGCCTGCGCCGTTCCTCCGACCACAACAGCCGTGCCCGCGCCCTCAACGAGCTGCAGGAGACACTCGGCCTCCCCGAGGCTCCGCTGCGGATCGAGTGCTACGACATGAGCCACCTGCAGGGCAGCGACTACGTGGGATCGATGGTGGTGCTCGAGGACGGCCTGCCCCGCACGTCGGAGTACCGCCGGTTCAAGCTCCGGGGCGTGGAGGGCAACGACGATTTCGCCGCCATGGAGGAGGTGCTCACCCGGCGCTTCACCAACTACCTCGAGGACCGCGGGCGCCCGACGGCCGAGCGGGGCCGGTTCGCGTACCCGCCGCAGCTCCTGCTGGTCGACGGCGGCAAGGGCCAGTTGGGGGTGGCGGTGAAGGTGCTCGAGGAGCTCGGCCTCGAGGAGGAGATCCCGGTGGCATCGCTCGCCAAGCGGTTCGAGGAGGTGTATCTGCCCGGCCGTTCCGAGCCGGTGGAGGTGCGCCGGGGTTCCGAGGCGCTGTTCCTCCTGCAGCGCATCCGCGACGAGTCGCACCGCTTCGCGATCTCGTACCACCGGCAACTCCGCGGCAAGCGGATGACGCGCTCGGTGCTCGACGGCATCCCCGGTCTGGGCGAGAAGCGCAAGCAGCGACTCGTCAAGGAGCTCGGTGGTGTCCGCGCCGTGCAGCGGGCGGAACTGGAGCAGCTCCGGTCGCTGCCGTGGCTGCCGGACGCCGTGGCCGAGGCGGTCCACGACGCCCTCCACGGCGGCGGGAGGAGTGCGGGCGGTGCCTGACGCCGATCCCTGGGACGCTCATGCCGGCTGGTGGCAGCGGGAGTTCACCGACGGGGTGGACCCGGAGTACACCGAGCAGATCCTGCCGCTCGTCGCGGAACGCCTCCCGTCGGCGGGGGTGCTGGTGGACGTGGGCTGTGGCGAGGGCCAGGTGGCCCGCCTGGCCGCGGGCCGGGGCCTGTCGGTGGTGGGGCTCGACCCGTCCGGCGCGCAGGTGGTGGAGGCCCGCCGACGCGGGGGTGGGCCCGCGTACCTGCGTGCCGGCGCCGATGCGCTGCCGCTGCGGAGCGCATCGGCCGACGGCGCGGTGGCGTGCCTCGTGTTCGAGCACATCACCGCCCTCGACGATGCACTCGGCGAGGTCGCCCGGGTGCTGCGGCCCGGCGGGACCTTCCTGTTCCTGTTGAACCATCCGCTGCTGCAGACACCGGGGAGCGGCTGGATCGACGACCAGGTGCTCGACCCGCCGGAGCAGTACTGGCGGGTCGGGCCGTACCTCCCGGAGGCGGAGTCGCTCGAGGAGGTGGAGAAGGGCGTGTTCATCACCTTCCAGCACCGACCGCTGTCGCGCTACCTGAACGCGGCGATCGCCGTCGGCCTGGCGTTCGAGGAGATGGTGGAGCCGGCGCCACCGCCGGGGTTCCTCGCCCGGGCCGAGGAGTACGCCGAGGCGGCCACGATCCCGCGGCTGCTGCTGTTGCGGTTCCGCCGCTCCTGAACTCGAGCCCACCCCCGGCTCTGTGTCGCGTGGACGTAGCGATCACCAACTCCACGCGACACAGAGCGGGTCCCGGACGCGACGCGGGGGCAGCGGCGTCGTTGCCGCTGCCCCCGTGGTCGGGAGGTTGTGGGGACCTCAGCAGTCGGTGGACGGGGCGGTGATCACCGAGTCGATCACGTGGATCACGCCGTTCGACCCCTCGAGGTCGGTCGTGGTGATGGTGGCGCCGCCGATGGTGAGGTTGTCGCCGACCTTCTCCACCTTCACCTTGCCGCCGAGGGTCTCGACGCAGCTGCCGGCGGCCTTGGCGGCCTGCTCGGAGGTGACCTTGCCGCTGATCACGTGCAGCTTCAGCACGTTGGCGAGGGCACCCTTCGGGTCGGCCTTCAGCTGCTCGAGGGTGGCGGCGGGCACCTTGGAGAACGCCTCGTTCGTGGGGGCGAAGACCGTGAACGGACCGGAACCCGAGAGCGTCTCGGCCAGGCCGGCCTCACTGACGAGGCTCACGAGGGTGGAGAAGTCCGGGTTGCCCTGGGCGATCTCCACGATGTTCTGGGCGTCCGCCGCAGCGCTGGTGGTGGTCTCACCGGCCTTGGTGGTGGTCGTGGCCTCGTCGGACTTGGCGTCCGAGCTGTCGCTGCTGGAGCAGGCGGCCCCGACGAGGCCGAGGCTCAGGGCCAGGGCGATCACGGGCAGGATCATCTTCGTGCGCATGGGTGGGTCTCCTTCTGGGCGCAGGTACCGGTAGTTCGTCCGCGGCCGACCGTGCGGATGCAACGTCGTCGACAGCGCCGGGCGCCACGGGCGGGACGTGCCCCCGAACGCCGAGAGCGAGAGGACCGGAGCCCTCTCGCTCATCGGGGTGTGGGGGGATGCGGCCGGGCCGGGTGTGGGGGAAGCCTCGACCGCACCATCGCCAACCGGACCGCGGGACGGGTTCTTCCCGGCGGGGATCGAAAAGTTCCCGGGTAGCGTGGTCCCGATGGCCGAGTTCGTGGTGATCACCGGGCTCTCGGGTGCGGGCCGCACGCAGGTGGGCAACACGCTCGAGGACCTCGGCTGGTTCGTGATCGACAACCTCCCGTCGGAGCTCATCCCCAAGGTGGTCGAGCTGGCCCGTTTCCAGGACACGGGTTCGCCGGTGGCGCTGGTGGTGGGCGTGGGCACCGACCTTGCCGAGGTCGCCCCGGCGATCGACTCGTTGCGCAGCACGGGTGCCGCCGTCCGCACCGTCTTCCTCGACGCCGATGACGCCACCCTGGTCCGCCGGTACGGGGAGTCGAAGCGGCGGCACCCGCTGCTCGCCCGCACCGGCTCGATCGAGGCCGCCATCGAGGAGGAGCGGGCACTGCTCGACGTGGTTCGTGAGGGTGCCGAGGTGATCATCGACACCTCCGACCTCAACGTGCACGGCCTGAGGGCCCGGGTCACCGAACTGTTCGCGGACGGGGACGACGCCGCGCGGACACAGGTGACGGTGATGTCGTTCGGCTACAAGCACGGCGTGCCGCCGGACGTCGACCTGGTCTTCGACTGCCGATTCCTCCCGAATCCCTACTGGGAGGAATCGTTGCGCCCACTGAGCGGCCTCGACCGGGAGATCCAGGACTACGTGAACGGCTTCGAGCTCACCTCGGAGTTCCTGTCGCGGGTCGAGGGATTCCTCGACCTGCTGCTGCCGGCCTACCTGTCGGAGGGGCGGGCGGTCCTGACGGTGGCGTTCGGCTGCACCGGCGGCCGTCACCGGTCGGTCGCGATGGCCGAGCAGGTGGCCGAGTGGCTGGGTGCCCACGGCGTGGAGGCGCGGGTGCGGCACCGGGACGTGGAGAAGTGAGCGCCGTCCCGCGGGTGGTGGCGATCGGGGGTGGCCACGGCCTCGCCGCGAGCCTGCGCGCCGTCCGCGGCTACGCCGGTGAGGTCACGGCGGTGGTGTCGGTGGCCGACGACGGGGGTTCGACCGGGCGCCTGCGTCGGGCCACCCCGCGTCCTGCGCCGGGCGACCTCCGCAAGTGCCTGGTGGCCCTCGCCGGGCGTCCCTCGGCCCTGAGCCGGGCCATGGAGCACCGCTTCGCCGACGGAGAACTCGCCGGGCACGCCTTCGGGAACCTGCTCATCGCGGCCCTCGAGGAGAGCGAGGGCGACCTCGTCCGGGCCCTCGACGAGATCGGGATGCTGCTCGGCGCGGTAGGGCGGGTCCTCCCCGCCACCTCCGTCCCGGTGGAACTCCGGGCCGAGGTGTCGTCGGGCGGTCAGGTCCACGGCCAGGTGGCGGTCGCGGCCCGTGCCGACGTGGAGCGCATCACGCTCGACCCGTCCGACGCCCCGGCCTGCCCGGACGCGGTGCGGGCGATCCTCGGGGCCGACCAGGTGGTGCTCGGCCCCGGGTCGCTGTTCACCTCGTTGCTGGCCGCCACGGCCGTGCCCGGCATCGCCCGCGCGATGAGGGACTCGCCGGCACCGCTCGTGTACGTCTGCAACCTGCGGCCCCAGCACGGTGAATCGGAGGGCTACGGCGTGGCCGACCACGTGCGGGCCCTCGCCCGTCACGGGGTGGACCCCGATGTGGTGGTCCACGATCCGGCGACCATGGCGCCGCCGGCTCCCGGTGAGGTCGCCTGCGCCGTGGTGGGTGCCCCGGTGGCCCGTCCGTCGGGCCTCGCCCATGATCCGGACCGGCTGCGGGAGGTGCTCGCCGGCCTCGTGTGAACCGGCGCCGCCCGCGCCGGAGGTGACCTGCGCGTCGACGATCCGGCGCTGATTGGACTCCGGCCGCGCCGGAGTGCTCGCATGGAGGGCCGATCCCGGGCACCGAGGCCCGGGACGACATCTCTGACGCCAGGGGAGACGATGAGCATTCGTGTGGGCATCAACGGCTTCGGCCGGATCGGCCGGAACTTCCTGCGGGCCTCCAAGGAGCAGGGCGCCGACATCGACTTCGTCGCCGTGAACGACCTCGGGTCGCTCGACACCATGGCCCACCTGCTGAAGCGGGACTCGGTGGCCGGTGCCTACCCGGGCACGGTCGAGGTGGTCGACGGCGGCATCTCCGTCGACGGCGACGTCATCAAGGTCACGTCGGAGCGGAACCCCGCGGACATCCCGTGGGGCGAACTCGGGGTCGACGTGGTGATCGAGTCGACGGGCATCTTCACCAGCCGTGACAAGGCCGCCGCCCACCTCGACGGGGGCGCCCCGAGGGTGATCGTCTCGGCCCCGTGCACCGAGGCCGACGCCACCTTCGTGGTGGGCGTGAACGACGACACCTTCGACCCGGCGGCGCACACCGTGGTGTCGAACGCGTCGTGCACCACCAACTGCTTCGTGCCCCTCATCAAGGTCCTCGACGACGCCTTCGGCGTGCAGAAGGGCCTGATGAACACGATCCACGCCTACACCGGCGACCAGATGCTGGTGGACGGTCCCCACAGCGACCTGCGCCGGGCCCGGGCCGCGGCGATCAACATCGTGCCCACCTCCACCGGTGCCGCCCGCGCCACCGGCCTGGTGCTGCAGTCCATGCAGGGCCGCCTCGACGGCACCTCCCTGCGGGTCCCGGTGCCCACCGGTTCGATCACCGACTTCGTGGGCGTGCTCGACAAGGACGTCACGGTGGACGAGGTCAACGCGGCGTTCGAGGCGGCGGCCTCCGAGGGCCGGCTCAAGGGCATCCTCGCCTACAGCGACGAGCCGCTCGTGAGCTCCGACATCGTCGGTTCGCCCTACAGCTCGGTGTTCGACTCGGGTCTCACCATGGCCATGGGCAACCTGGTGAAGGTGCTCTCCTGGTACGACAACGAGGCGGGCTACTCGAACCGTCTGGTGGACCTCGCCAAGATCGTGGGCGCCGCCAACCAGTGACCTGACGGGCACGCCCCGGCCCGCCCGGGCCGGGGCGTCGCCGTCCATCGGGACCGGTCGGCGGGAGCCGACGTGGAGATCGACAGGGGAGAGCCATGAAGTTCGGCGTGCCCGAGCTGGAGGACCTCGGTGAGGTCGGGGGCAAGCGGGTCCTGGTGCGGGTTGACTTCAACGTCCCGTTGCGCGACGGCGTCATCACCGACGACCTCCGGATCCGCGCCGCGCTGCCCACGCTGAACTGGCTGACCGAACGCGGGGCCACCGTCACGGCGTGCACGCACCTCGGGCGGCCCAAGGGTGCACCGGACCCCGCCTACTCGGTCGACCCGGTGCGGGCCCGGCTGGCGGAGCTCGCCCCCGGGGTGGAACTGCTCGACAACCTGCGGTTCGACCCGGGCGAGACGGCGAACGACGCCGCGTTCGTGGACCGGCTGGTGGAGGGCCAGGACCTGTACGTGAACGACGCGTTCGGTGCGTCGCACCGGGCGCACGCCTCCATCGTGGGGCCGCCGGCCCGCCTTCCCTCGGCGGCCGGGCGGCTGCTGGCCAAGGAGGTCGAGGTACTGCTCGGCATCCGCGAGCAGCCCCAGCGTCCGTTCGTGGCGATCACGGGCGGCTCGAAGGTGTCCGACAAGCTCGGCGTGCTCACCGCCCTGCTCGACATCGCCGATCACATCGTCATCGGCGGTGGCATGTGCTTCACCTTCTTCGGGGCCATGGGCCACCAGGTGGGCGCCTCCCTGTTCGAGGCGGACCAGGTGGACACGTGCGCGAGGTTGCTCGAGGAGCACGGCGACCGCCTGCACCTGCCGGAGGACGTGGTGGGCCTCGGCCCGGGCGGCAAGATCGGCGACCCCTCCGCCGGCGGCGAGGTGCGCAACTTCGGACGCTCCCTGCCCGACGGCTGGATGGGCCTCGACATCGGCCCGGGTTCGGCGGCGGCGTTCGGCGACCTGGTCGGCGAGGCCCGAACGGTGCTGTGGAACGGGCCGATGGGCGTGTTCGAGGACCCGCG
>CAIPVR010000259.1 GCA_903868545.1 uncultured Actinomycetes bacterium | reverse complement strand
CGGTCGGCTCCACCTCACCGAGGGCCTGCTCACGTGGGACGGCTCCTTCTACCGGGTGCTGGCCACCGGCGGCTACGACGCCGCACCCACCGAGGCCGCCCGCTTCTTCCCGCTCTACCCCGCCGTGGCCCGCATGCTGGCGCCTCTGGCGCTGGGCCGCGAGGACGTCGTGCTGGTCGTCGTGGCCAACCTCTGCGCCCTCGCGGCCGCAATGGTGCTGTGGCGCCTCGCGCTCGAGGTGCTCGGCCCCGACGGGGACGGCGACGCCGTGGCCCGCCGGAGCGCCTGGATGCTGGCCGTGGTGCCGCCCGCGTTCGTGCTCGCCTTCGCGTACGCCGAGGGTCCCGCGCTGCTCGTGGTGTCGGCCGCGCTCCTCGCCCTGCACCGCCGGAACTGGTGGTGGGCCGCGTTGTTCGGGCTGCTCGCCGGGCTCGTGCGACCGGTCGGCGTGCTGGTCGTGATCCCCGCCGCCGTGGAGGTGTGGCGCTGGTGGCGGGACCGACCGCGGGGCGACTCGCCCGCCACCCGCGGCACCGCGCCCGGCTCGCCGGCGGGTGCGGCGGCCGCCCTGGCCGGCCCGGTGCTGGGGCTGTCGGGCGGTCTGTGGTGGATCGGCGCCGCGGTCGGCGACGCCGGGGCGCCGCTGCGGATCCAGCGCCGGTTGCGGGCGGGCTTCCGCGATCCGCTCACCCGCCTGCTCGAGGGCCTGTGGGAGGTGGCACGGCTCGACTGGCGCGACGTGGTGAACGTGGCCGGCGCCCTGGTGGCCCTGTGGCTCCTGGTGGTGGCGATCCGCCGCCGCCAGCCGTTGGGGTGGGTGCTCTACTCGGCGGCCACGGTCGCCGTGGCGCTCGCCGCCAACAACATCGACTCGCTGGGCCGCTACGCGCTCCTGGCCGTGCCGCTGGTGGTGGCGCTGGCCCAGTGGTCCGACCGGCGGTGGCGCACCGCGGCGGTCGGCGTCGTGGGCTCGGCCGGTCTCGTGGTGCTCACCGCCGCGGCCCTGTGGGGCCGCCTCATCCCCTGAACCCGGCGACAACGCTCCATTCCCCGCCGGGTCTGCCGATCGAACTGCTGAGGAGGTGCGCGCCCGTGCAGCCGGAACGGATCCACATCGGCGGCGACCGACCGACGGAACTGGAGCTCCATCCACGGATGACCGTCGTCGGCTGCGACCGTCACACGCTCGAGGACCTCACGGACGCCCTTCCCGAGGCCTGGCTCGACGCCACCGGCGACGAGCTGCCGGTGGTCGGCCCCGAGGTGCTGCCGCCCCCGGACACCGCCCGCACCGAGGCGCACCTCGACCGGCTCCGGGGGGAACTCCGCGCTGCGGAGGCCCGGGTGGTCGGCGCGACGAAGGATGCGAACCGGGAGGAGCGCCGACACCGCGCCGCGACCGCCGCGGCCGACGCCGACCGGGACGACCTCGCCCAGGTGGAGGCCCGCCTCGAGGACCTCACGGGCCGGCGGGAGGAACTCGCCGGCCGGGCCGCCGAGGTGGAGCGTGAGGTCGGGCGGGCCGCCGAGGCGACCGAGGCCGCCGCCGCCCGCGGGGAGGAACTCGCCGGGATCCGCGACCGCCTCGAGCAGCTGCTGCCGGTGCCGGACGGTGCGGTGCACTGGCGTCTCGGGGACCACCCCGACGAGCTCGCCGGGCTCCTCGACCGGGCCGCCGAACTGACCGACCCGACCGCGGGACCGCTCGGCGAGGCCCGCCGTTGGGTCGAGGCGCTGGGAGCGGGCACGGCCCCGGTCCACCCGGAGGCACGGGCGCTCGCCGAGGCCGACATCGAACTGGAGCGACGCTGGGCCGACGCCGCGTCCGCCGGGATCGACGGCGATCCGGAGGTGGTCGAGGCGGCCGCGCGCCTGGACCGGGTGACCGCGGACGTCGACGGGCTCGGGGCGTTGTCCGCGGCCGGGACGCTGGGTGCCACCGCCCGGCGCGAGATCGAGCGCGCCCACCGCGCGGCCGTGAACGCCGGCGACCGCGACGCGGAGGCGGCCCGGGCCGAGGAGGCCCGGGTGGTGACCCACTACGGCTATGACTCCTACCTCGACTTCACCGTGTCCACCCGGTCCGTCCGCGACGTGGTCGAGGGACGGCTGCAGGCGCTCCGCGACGAACGCACCACCGCGGAGGACGAGCTCCGGGCAGCGAGGGAACATGCGGCCCACCGCATCGAGGAGCTGTCCACGGCACGGGAGAAGCTCCACCGCCGCGCCGCCGAGGTGCTGGGCCACCCGCCCGGCGACTCCCCCGCCCCCGAACTACTGCGCGTCCCGCAGATCCCGCCGGCGCTCGGTCGGATTCCCGCCGACCTCGTCGACGCCTGCGGGCGTGCCGCCGCGGACCGGG
>CAIPVR010000258.1 GCA_903868545.1 uncultured Actinomycetes bacterium | reverse complement strand
GCTCGTCTACTTCCATCCCATGGTCGCCGGCGTGACCATCCCGGGCATGGGCATCTTCCTCCTCATCCTCGCCCCCTACATGGACAAGAACCCGTCGAACAAGCCGGAGGATCGCAAGTTCGCGATCTCCCTGATGACGTTGTTCCTCATGTTCTGGGCGGTCCTCGTGATCATCGGTTCCTTCTTCCGCGGCCCGGGCTTCAACTTCACCCTGCCGTGGATCGACGGACTCTTCTTCGAGCTGTGAGGTGACGCACCCATGAGCGGTTTCATCGTCCTCGCCATCCTCGCCCTGGTCGTGCTGGCGGCCATCGCCCTCCTGGGCGCGGCCCGTCGTCGCGACGCGGACGCGGCCGTCGGATCCCTGGCCAGGGAGACGGTCGCCCGCGACCGCAAGGCCCGCAAGGAGGCCCCCGTCGTGGCGGCCGAGGCGCCGTCCGGCAAGGAGCTCGAGCGGTCCGTGGCCCTCGAGCGAGCCGGTGGCGGCACGGTGGCCACCACCGACACCGCGGCCCCGCCGGCGGTGTTCGTGCCGCCGGACCCGGAGGCCTTCGGCGTCACCCGCCGTCAGTTCCTGAACCGGGGCGTGATCGCGGTGTTCGGCCTCGGCCTCGCCAGCTTCGGCGTGGCGATCGTCGGGTTCCTCTGGCCGTCGAGCTCCGGGGGCTTCGGCTCGAAGATCCGCGTGGGCACCATCGGCGACATCAAGGCCGACATCGAGAAGAGCAACGGCTTCCTCTACAAGCCCGAGGGCCGCATGTGGCTCACCGAGTACCCGGCCGCCGCACTGCCGAAGGCCAAGCAGGTGTACTCGGCGCCGGAGCTCACCTCCATGGAGGCGGGCATCGCGGTGCTGTACCAGAAGTGCCCCCATCTCGGCTGCCGCGTTCCCGACTGCAAGAGCTCGCAGTGGTTCGAGTGCCCCTGCCACGGCTCGCAGTACAACCAGGCCGGCGAGAAGAAGGGCGGTCCCGCCCCCCGCGGGATGGACCGCTTCGCCACCGAGGTGCAGGGCGGCGTCCTGATCGTCAACACCGGTGCGGTGATCCAGGGCCCTCCGATCGGCACCAACACCACCGGCCAGGAGGCCGAGGGGCCCCACTGCATCGGCGCCGCCTCCGGCGGCCACTCCGGCTGACCGCCGGGTCTGACACGAGGTAACAGGCGGGCCGAGCGGCCCTCCGGGACACACCAGGGACCAGATGATCTTCGCAGCCACCGCACAACGAGCCGTCGGATTCGTGATCCTCGCCATCGTGGTGATCGGGTTCGTCCTGTGGTTCTTCGCCAACCTCCGGGCCGGCCGCGAGGAGGTCGGTTCCGAGATCGAGCTGGCGGCCAACCGCAAGCCGTACCTCTCCGATGAGGAGCTCGAGGGCAAGAAGCTCAACGCAGCGCTCTTCTCGGCGCTCGGCCTGCTCGCCATCACCGCCGTCGTCCTGCCGCTCTACTGGCTCGCCGAGCCCGGCCGGCAGGAGGGTGCGGTCAAGGTCTTCGACGAGACCTTCGTCCGCCGCGGCCTCGACATCTACGAGAACGGCGCCCAGTGCGTGAACTGCCACGGCGGCGCCGGCGTGGGTGGCGTGGCGAACTTCATCGTCAACGACCAGAACGGGCAGTTCGTGGCCCAGGTGAACTGGATCGCCCCGGCGCTGAACAACGTCCTCTACCGCTACGACGAGGACCAGGTCCGCTATATCCTGAACTACGGCCGGCCGGGCACGCCGATGGCGGCCTGGGGTGCCGACGGCGGCGGCCCGCTCACCACCCAGCAGATCAACAACGTGATCGACTACCTCTGGTCGGTCCAGGTCACGCAGAAGGACATGCGGGAGACCGTCGAGAAGTTCGTCGCCGGGATCGACCCTGCCCTCGCCGAGCGGGTGGCCGAGGTGAACCGGTCCAACGCGGACGTCACCACCGAGGGCGGCGACGTGGAACCGGTCAACGCGAACCGGCTCTCCCGCGAGGACGAGCTCAAGCTCGGCGAGATCCTGTTCAACAACCAGTCGCTGGCCGCGGGTTCGTACTCGTGCGGTCGTTGCCACGTGGCGGGCGCCACCTACGGCAAGGCCTGGCAGCCCTTCGAGCGGCTCCAGTACGGCGCGTTCGGCCCGAGCCTGGTGGGTGTGGAGCGCGAGGCCACCGAGCAGCAGCACTTCAAGCTCGTCTGGGAGGGCATGAACTCCGGCAAGCTGTACTTCTCCCGCAAGCAGGGCAACCCGCAGATGCCGGGCTTCGGCGTGAACCGCAACACCGGCAAGGCCGACAAGGGCGTGCCCGACAAGGGCCCCTCCGGCCAGCTGACCGCCGCCGAGGTGTGGGCCATCATCACCTACGAGCGCAACCTGTCCAACGACTCCACCGTGAAGTCACCGGTGGCGGGCACCTCCGAGTCGCCGACCTTCGCCGGCGTGGTCCAGCCCGCAGAGAACCAGTGACCCGCCCGTCCCGTCCGCGCCGCCGGAGCTCCCGATGATCCACTTCCTCGCCGCCATCCAGTTCGACCCCAACATCCGGGGCATCCTCGTGGTGCTCACCGGTGTCGTGGTCCTGGTCGGCTCCGTCTACCTGCTGCTCGCCACCAACGTGGGGGTCCGGCAGGGCTTCCTCATCGCCATGGCGGGCCTGTTCGGCTGGATGGCGTCCATGGGTGCCGTCTGGTGGGTGTACGGCATCGGTCTCCGGGGTCGCGATCCGTCCTGGATCGTGAAGGAGGTCAACTACAGCCGGGCCGACGAGGTGGTGACCGAGTCGCTCCGCTCGCTGCCGCCGAACGACGACCTTCCCGACCCGGAGACGTTCCTCGCCGACTACCTGGCGAAGAACCCCGCGAAGGCGGAGAAGATCGCGGCCACCGAGGGCGAGGGCTTCCGCGCCGAGACCCTGACCGAGGCCGTGACGGCGGCGCCCACGCTCAAGAAGCAGCTCGACCCCAAGCTGGGTGGCTGGCGCATCCTGCCCGAGTCCGACTCCCGCCGCGGCGACGCGGCCGCGAACGCGGAGACGGCCATCATCGCCGACAAGGTGTTCGGTGAGGCAACGGCCAGTGGCATGTACACCGTGAAGGACGTCTTCTTCTACGGCGGCAAGATCGACTCGGAACCGGAGACGATTCCGGGCGAGCGCAACATCTTCGACAAGGCCTGGCGCCGTGTGAAGACGATCTTCGAACCG
Organism: uncultured Actinomycetes bacterium; assembly: GCA_903868545.1. Taxonomy (GTDB): domain Bacteria; phylum Actinomycetota; class Acidimicrobiia; order Acidimicrobiales; family Microtrichaceae; genus CAIPVR01. Next base: position 7,634 of record CAIPVR010000258.1, on the reverse strand, counting down.
AAGAACCCGGCCCTCTACGCGGCGGTGACCGTCCAGAAGAACCTCACCCAGGTGGTGGCACCCGGTGAGGCCCCGCCGCCGGCACAGGTGGACCCGAAGGCCGACACGGTGACGATCCTCCTCCTCCGTGACCTCGGCACCCGGCGCCTGATCCCGGCGCTGTTCACCGTGTTCTCCACGATCATCTTCGCGGTGCTCGTGTGGATGCTCCACAACCGCGACAAGGAGGCCATGCGCCGCCGGGCGGAGTGGGCCGACAACAAGTCGCGCGCGCCGGCGAAGGTGGGCTGAGCCGTGGGCCAGTACCTGCCGATCTTCGCCCTCCTGGTGCTGGCCGCGCTGTTCGCGGCGATCAGCTTCGTGGCGTCGCGGCTGCTGAACCCGCCGAGGCCCACACCGGCCAAGGTCTCGCCCTACGAGTGCGGGATCGTCGACCAGACGGAACCGCCGGAGCGGTTCCCGGTGAGGTTCTTCCTCATCGCGATGATCTTCATCGTCTTCGACATCGAGATCATCTTCTTCTACCCGTTCACGCTCGTGTACGCCGAGCTCGGTGGCTTCGGCCTCGTGGCGATCGCGATCTTCAGCGCAGCGGTGTTCGAGTCGTTCCTGTACCTCATCTCCAACGGGGCCCTCGACTGGGGCCCGGCGAAGCGGCTGCGTCGTTCGCGTCTGGCCTCGATGCCGGCACGTACCACCCGCTCCACGATCCGCCGGGTGGGCACGGAGGGCCGTGAGGTGCCCGCCGGGGAGGCCGCCTGATGGGACTCGTCCGCGACGTGCAGGAGGACGGCTTCGCCGGCCTGCAGCACAACTTCCTCACCGGCCGCCTCGAGGACCTCGTGCGCTGGAGCCGGCGGCGCAGCTGCTGGCCCGCCACGTTCGGCCTCGCCTGCTGCGCCATCGAGATGATGGCGGCGGGTGGCGCCCACTACGACCTGGCCCGTTACGGCATGGAGGTCTTCCGGGCCTCGCCCCGGCAGGCCGACCTCATGATCGTGGCCGGTCGTGTGTCGCAGAAGATGGCGCCGGTGCTCCGTCAGATCCACGACCAGATGATGGAGCCCAAGTGGGTCATCTCCATGGGCGTGTGCGCGTCGTCGGGCGGGATGTTCAACAACTACGCCATCGTCCAGGGTGTCGACCAGGTGGTGCCCGTGGACGTCTACGCCCCCGGTTGCCCGCCCGGGCCCGAGACCCTCATGCACGCGATCATCACGCTCCACGGGCTGATCGAGACCGGTGAGATCCTTCGGCGCCGAGAGGCCACCGGGGCCGGCGCCGAGGTGACCGTCGAGCAGCGCGACGGCCAGCTCGAGGTGCCGGTGCGGGCGCCGTCGGCCGCGCCGGAGCCGCTCGTGGCCGCGGCCCCCGCCCCCGGGGCACCCCGCGGCACGTTCAGCGCCGAGGACCGCTGATGTCGGAGGCCACCGCCGCCGACGCCCCCGCCGGCGAACCCGCTGCCCCCGCGGAGTTGATGTTCGGCGTCCCGGTCACCCGCTCGCGTGGGCAGGTGGTGCTGCACCCCGACCGCGCCGCCTACCCCGGGCTCGTCCGGGAGCTCCGGGCCGCCGGCTACTGGGTGTGCGTCGACCTGTGCGGGGTGGACCACCTCGGCAACGCGGCCGACCGGGGCCTCCCGGCGGGCGTGGACCCGCAGCGCTTCGAGGTGGTGGTCAACCTCCTGAACCACCGGGAGCCCGGCCGGATCCGCCTGCGGGTGCAGGTGCCCGAGGACGACCCGGTGGTGGAGTCGCTGGTGCCGGTGCACCCCGGCATCGAGAACCACGAGCGCGAGACCTGGGACATGTTCGGCATCCGCTTCGACGGCCACCCCGACCCCACCCGCATCCTGCTGCCCGAGGACTGGGACGGTCACCCGTTGCGCAAGGACGACCCGGCCGGACGGATCCCCGTCCAGTTCAAGGCCGCCCCCTCGGCGCGGTGAGCGGGAGCAGCACGCCATGACCACGCTCGATCCCGCCCCCACCACCACACCCGCCGCGTCACCCGTGGTCGGGCCCTCCGCCGTGGAACTCCACGTGCTGGAGGACGCGGTCACCCGCCTGCACGACGACGGTGCCGTCCTCCGGCTCGGCGAGGCCGAGGCCGAGGAGCGGTCCGGCTACCAGCCCCCCACCGAGGAGGGCGTCGGCGAGCGGATGATCATGAACATGGGGCCGCAGCACCCGTCCACCCACGGGGTGCTCCGGCTCGTGCTCGAACTCGACGGCGAGCAGGTCACGCGGTCGAAGCCGGTGATCGGGTACCTCCACACCGGGATGGAGAAGACCGGCGAGCAGCTCACCTACCTGCAGGGTCCCACCAACGTCACCCGGATGGACTACGCGGCGCCGCTGTTCAACGAGCTGGTGTTCTCCATGGCCACCGAGACGCTGCTCGGCGTGGAGGTGCCGGAGCGGGCCCAGTGGATCCGCATGCTGATGTGCGAGCTCAACCGGCTCAGCTCCCACATGCTGTTCATGGCCACCAACGGCATGGACCTCGGCGCCGTGGGGATGATGATCTACGGCTGGCGCGAGCGCGAGGAACTGCTGCGGCTCCTCGAGATGGTCACCGGGTTGCGGATGAACCACAACTACATCCGCCCCGGCGGCGTGGCCGCCGACCTTCCCGACGGGTTCGCCGAGCGGCTCGACGCCGTGCTCGACACGCTGCCGGACCGGCTCGAGGAGTTCGACACCCTCATGACCGGCCAGCCCATCTGGCGCGACCGGCTCCAGGGTGTGGGGGTGATCACCGCCGAGGAGGCGCTCGCGCTGGGTGCGACCGGCCCGATCCTCCGGTCCACCGGCTACGCGTGGGACCTGCGTCGCGACATGCCCTACCTCCGCTACGACGACGTCGACTTCGACGTGGTCGTGGGGTCCTACGGCGACTGCTTCGACCGGTACGCCATCCGGCTCGCCGAGATCCGCGAGTCGATTCGCATCGTGCGCCAGTGCATGGACAAGATGCCCTCCGGCGACTACCGCCTCCAGGACAAGAAGGTCACCCCACCCCCACGGGCCCGCATCGACGAGTCGATGGAGGCCCTCATCCACCACTTCAAGATCTTCACCGAGGGTTTCAAGGTGCCCGAGGGCGAGGTCTACGTGGCGGTGGAGAGCCCGAGGGGTGAGTTGGGCTGCTACCTGGTGTCGGACGGGTCGTCGCACCCGGTCCGGATGCACATCCGCGGCCCGAGCTTCGCCAACCTCCACACGCTGCCGCACCTCATGAAGGACTCCCTCATCGCCGACACCGTCGCCATCATCTCCTCGGTCGACCCGATCATGGGCGACGTCGACCGCTGATGGCCCGGTTCACCCCCGAGAACGAGGCGCTGGCACGCGAGGTCATCGCCCGCTACCCGCGCCCGAAGTCGGCGACCATCCCGCTGTGCCACCTCGCGCAGGAGCAGGACGGCTACCTGACGGAGGACGCGATGGCCCACGTGGCCGAGCTGGTGGGTTGCACGCCCGCCGAGGTGCTGGGCACGGCGAGCTTCTACGAGATGTTCAAGCTGCACCCGGTGGGGAAGTACTGCCTGAACGTCTGCACGAACATCTCGTGCCAGCTGCTCGGCGGTGAGGAACTGCTCGAGCGGGCCGAGGAACGGCTCGGCATCCGTGCCGGCGGCACCACCCCCGACGGCATGGTCACCCTCGAGGACGTGGAGTGCATCGCGGCCTGCACGGAGGCGCCCGCGGTGCAGGTGAACTACCGCTACGTGGAGCGGATCACCCCCGAGCAGCTCGACACGCTGATCGACGACCTGCGGGCGGGCCGCTCCGAGGTGCCGCCGCACGGCACCCTCGGCACCACCCGGCAGCGCACTGCGGGCCGGCTCGCGAACGTCACCCCGCCGGAGCAGCAGGGTGAGCCCGTCTGGATCGCCCGGCACCGCGTGGCCGCCGAGGCGTCGGGCACCGGGGAGACGTCGTGAATTCCCCGTCGGGCACCGGTGCGGCCGGCGGCGTGGGCGCCGCGGCCGAGGGCGTACCTGCCGTCGTCTCCTCGCGGTTCGAGGTGGCCGAGGGCCACACCCTGGTGGGTTACAAGACCTCGGGTTCCTACCGGGGCTACGAGGCACTCCGCGCCGTGCTCGACATGGCCCCCGACGCCGTGACCGCCCAGGTGAAGGACGCCACCCTGCTCGGCCGGGGCGGTGCCGGCTTCCCGGCCGGCGTGAAGTGGGGCTTCTGCCCCCCCGGCGTGTGGCCCCGCTACATCGTGGTGAACGGCGACGAGTCGGAGCCCGGTACGTTCAAGGACCGCCTCCTCATGGAGCGCGACCCGCACCAGCTGATCGAGGGCTGCCTGATCGCGGCCTACGCGATCGGTGCCGCGCAGGTGTTCCTCTACGTGCGCGGCGAGATGCCCCACGCCCAGGAGCGCATCGCCGCAGCGCTGAACGAGGCCTACGAGGCCAACCTGGTGGGCCAGAACATCCTCGGCACCGACTTCAGCGTCGACATCGTCCTCCACTGGGGAGCGGGCGCCTACATCGTGGGGGAGGAGACGGCCCTCATCGAGTCGCTGGAGGGCAACCGGGGCATGCCCCGCCTCAAGCCGCCGTTCTTCCCGGCCGCCAAGGGCGTCTACCTGCAGCCGACCATCGTCAACAACGTCGAGACGCTGTCGAACCTGCCCTGGCTGTTCAACCACGGCGTGGAGGCCTACCGGGCGGTGGGCACCGAGGCGTCGCCGGGCACCCGCCTGATCGCGCTCTCGGGCCACGTCAACCGCCCCGGCGTGTACGAGGTCCCGCAGGGCACCACCACCTTCCGCGAGCTGTTCGAGGCCGAGCACTACGGCGCCGGTATCCGTGACGGCAACGAACTCAAGATGTTCATCCCCGGCGGCGCGTCGGCCCCGTGGTTCTTCCCCGAGCAGGTGGACCTGCCGCTCGAGGGCCGCGTCGTCGGCGGGGAGGGCTCGATGCTGGGCTCCGGCGCCATCGTGGTGATGGACCACACCACGGATGCCGTGCGGGCCTGCCTGCGGGTGGTGCGGTTCTTCGCCCGCGAGTCGTGCGGCAAGTGCACGCCGTGCCGGGAGGGGACCACCTGGGAGGAGAAGATCCTCCAGCGCATCCTCGACGGTCACGGTCGTCCGTCCGACATCGACCTGCTCCTCGACGTGGCCGACAACATCTCCCCCGGCCCGTACCCCGTGGCGGCCGACCCGGCCAACGGGCTCGACGCCGTGCCGTTCCCGCCCCGGCAGACCACGATCTGCCCGCTGGGGCCCAGCTCGGTGGCGCCGATCACCTCCGCGATCCGTCGGTTCCGCCACGAGTTCGAGGCGAGGATCACCCGCCGCGACCCGATCCCGGTGACGGCCGAACCGGTCCTCGTGGGCGCCGGCGCTCCTGCCGACGAGGTGTCCGACGGCGCGCCCGACGCGGCCTCCGACGGGGCGTCGGCCCGCCTGCGCGGGACCTTCGACAGCGGCGCGCCCGCCGTGCCGGCCGACGGCCCCCGGGTGATGTCGCTCGGCGCCACGCCGGGGACCGACGCGCCCGATCCGGGTGGGTCCGAGCCGGCCGAGGTCCGGGACGCAGGGGCGGAGGACGCGTCGCCGGCGGCCGAGGAGCCCACCAGGAAGCGCGGGAGCTTCGATGTCTGAGCGTCCCCGCCGGGTGGAACTCACCGATCCGGTCACCATCACGGTGAACGGTGAGGAGGTGACCGCGCAGAACGGCGAGCTCCTGATCGACGCCTGTGAGCGCAACGGCGCCTACATCCCGCGGTTCTGCTACCACCCGCGGATGACGCCCGTGGGCATGTGTCGCATGTGCCTGGTGGAGGTGGATTCCGGCCGGGGCCCGGCGCTCCAGCCGAGCTGCATGATCCCGGTGGCGCCCGACATGAGCGTGGACACCACCTCCGAGAAGGTGGCCAAGGCCCAGGACGGCGTACTCGAGTTCCTCCTGGCCAACCACCCGCTCGACTGCCCCGTCTGCGACAAGGGCGGTGAGTGCCCGCTCCAGGACCAGACGATGGCGTACGGCCCGGGCGAGTCCCGTTGGGTGGAGGAGAAGCGCCACTACGAGAAGCCCATCCCGATCTCCGAGGTGGTGTTCCTCGACCGCGAGCGGTGCATCCTGTGCGACCGCTGCACGCGGTTCGCGAGCGAGGTCACCGACGACCCGCTGATCCACTTCATCAACCGTGGCTCCTCCACCGAGGTGAACACGTTCCCGGGTGAGCCGTTCAGCTCCTACTTCTCCGGCAACACGGTGCAGATCTGCCCGGTGGGTGCCCTCACGGCCAAGCCGTACCGCTTCCGGGCCCGTCCGTGGGACCTCGAGGAGGTGGAGTCCACCTGCACCACGTGCTCGGTGGGGTGCCGGGTCACCGTCGAGTCGAGCCGCAACGAGGTCCTCCGGTACCAGGGCGTGGACGTGGATCCGGTCAACTGGTCCTGGCTCTGCGACCGAGGCCGCTTCGACTTCGAGGCCGTGAACAGCCCCGACCGCCTGGGTGAGCCGCTGCTGCGCGGCGAGGGCGGCTCGTTGGCCCCGGTCCGGTGGTCGGCGGCCCTCGACGCGGCGGCGCAGGCCCTGCGTGCCGCGGTCGACGGCAACGGCCCCGCATCGGTGGCCGTGCTCGGTGGCGCCCGCCTCACCAACGAGTCCGCCTACGCGTGGTCGAAGCTGGCCAAGGGCGTGCTCGGCACCGACCACACCGACGCCCAGCTCGGCGACGGCCTCCCCGCGGACGTGTTCGACCTGCCCGGGGCCACGATCGACGAGGTCTGCGCAGCGGGCGGCACGGTGCTGTGGATCGGGCCGGACCCGAAGGACGAGCTGCCGGTGTTGTTCCTGCGCCTCAAGCACGCCGTGCTGCAGGACCGGGTGCGACTGGTGGAGCTCACGCCCACGGCCACCGGCCTCTCGCGGTACGCAGCGGCCTCGCTGCAGCCTCGACCCGGCGGGCTCGGTGCCGTGGTGAGGGCGCTCGTCGCCGGCGACGTGCCCTCCGACGGCGTGGCGGGCGTGTCCGCCGAGGACCTCCGTGCCGCCGCCGACCTCGTGGCCACCGCGGGCGACGGCCTCCGGGTGGTGCTCGGTCGGGCCAACCTCGCCGAGGCCGCCGAGGTGACGATGGACGCGGCCGGCGTGCTGCGGGGCGCGGTGCCGGGGGCCAGGTTCCTGCCGGTGCTGCGCCGTGGCAACGTGCGCGGTGCCGTGGAGGCCGGTCTCGCCCCCGGTCGACTCCCGGGCCGCGGGCGCCTGGCGGCGGACGCTGCGGCCTGGGACGGCGTCTGGCCCCGGGTCCCCGACACGGAGGGCCTCGACGCCGCCGGCATCCTCCGGGCCGCGGCCGACGGCCGTGTCGACGTGCTCGTCCTCCTGGGCGCCGACCCGGTCGCGGACTTCCCGGACGCGGACCTCGCCCGCCGGGCGCTCGACGGCGCCCGGACCGTGATCGCGGTCGACCAGTTCCTGACCGACTCCTCGTCCCGGGCCGACGTGGTGCTCGCCGCCGCCGGTTTCGCCGAGGTCGACGGCACGACCACCAACCTCGAGGGCCGGGTCAGCGTGCTGAACGCCAAGGTCACGCCGCCCGGCACCGCCCGGGCCGACTGGGTGATCGCGGCCGAACTGGCCGCCCGGCTGGGGG
>CAIPVR010000257.1 GCA_903868545.1 uncultured Actinomycetes bacterium | reverse complement strand
GTGGCCGTCGGCGCGCTGGCGTTGTGGGCGTTCCGCTCCGACGACGGGCCCACCACCGGTGCGGCCACCCCGGACGGCGGAGCGACGGGTGCCACGACCTCGGTGCCGGGCGTCCCGCCACCTGCCCGGCCGAGCGCGCCCGACCTGGTGCGCACTGCGTCGGCCCGCTTCACCCTCGACCCGGCCGTTCCGGTTCCGTCGGGTGGCGACGGGTACCTGGAGGTGGCCACCTACGTCCCCGCGGAGAAGTTCTCGCTGTGCCTGCCCGACGGGCTGGCCGCGCTCTACCGCTTCGGCCCCGAGCTGTGCGCGGTGCAGTTCCGGGGCGACGCGCACGGACGGATCCACCCGGCCGCGCTGGACCCGTCGCAGTCGCGGCTGTACGTGCGGGTGGACTTCCGCGATGGCACGGTGACCGCCAGCGCGCACTCCGGCTGTAGCAACCGGTCGGTGGACTCGCCCGCCACCTGTACCCCCACCACCCCGGTGGTGGAGACCGACGGGGCCTACAGCGACCGGTTCCGTGCGAAATGGCGCTGGTGCGACGAACCCCCGTTGCAGATGACCACGCCGCTCGCGCCCGACAACGCAGAGGCCTGCCTGCGGGTGGTGGGCCAGTGGTTCGATCGCAGCCAGGCGGCGACCCCGTACGTCCACTTCTTCGTGCGACGTACCGCTGACCGCGGGAGCGAGCCACCCTTCTACCGGCTCAACGGCGACATGCCGTCGGACGCCGGCACCACCGACCTGCCCCGGATGCTCCAGGACTACGAGATCGACCTCCGCAACGACGGCACGGTCCGCATCCGCCGGGACTGCTTCCCCGCGATGGAGGTCCACTGGGTGGATCAGGCCGGCCGACGGCTTCTCTACGACGGCGGTGCGGAGCCACGAACGGCCGGGCTACCGGTGGAGTTCGAGGCGGCCAAGGACAAGGAGTGCGAGGCGACAGTGCGGTGGGGCCCGTAGCCGATGGGGCATGGCCCGGGCCCCACCGCACCGTCATGGGGCACGTCACCCTCGCCGCCCCGGCGGCGGGCGGCAATGGGGACCCATCCCCGGTGACCCGTCCCCGGCGGCCCGCGGCCCGTTCTGTTCGTCGTTGTCCCCCTCCTAGGGTGGAGAACGACGAACAGAACGGGGTCGGGGCGGGAGGCGGCCGGAGCCCACGAGCCGGTGGAGCTCGCGGTCCACCGCCGTCACCTCCTCGATCCGTCGACGCAGAGCCGGGTCGAGGTCGGCGGAGGCCGGGCGGCCGGGCGTGGCGTGGAGGTGCGGGACCCTGGCCCGGGGCAAGCCGAGCACGTCCATGACCGCCGCAGCCACGTCGTCGAGGTGCTCCGTGGTCCCCACCAGGTCGAGCCGGCCGAGCCGCCCGAGCGCGGCGGACAGGAGGTCGTCACCGTCGAGGCTCATCGGCCCGCAGTCGAAGAGGCTCTGCAGCGGCAGCTCGTGCTCGGCCGGGAACGGCGGCCCCAGGGCCGCGAAGCGTTCCGCCGGCGACGACCGACCGGCGACGATCTCCGTCAGGCCGACCTCGTGTACGAGGTGACGGGCCTGGTAGTTCACGGCGAGGTCACGCCACCGAGGCTCCTCGAGGAACTGCTCCAGGGTGAGCTCTCCCCACTCCTCCACCACCTCCGCCGCCCCACGGACGTGGGCGAAGTGCGACAGCGTCCGCTCGACCGGTTCGCGCACCACCGTGAACGAGAACGTGGTGGACGGCAGCAGGTCGAGCGCCTCGCACGACAGGTGGCCGCTCAGGTAGTCGAGCCCGGCCCAGACCTCCGGCGGGCCGGCGGCGAACTCGTCGAGGAAGACGTTGACCCGCGCGCTGCCCGGATCGCGCTGTTCGCAGGCGCCGGCCACGGCGTCGGAGAGCGACCGGCCGCCCGTCTTCATGATGTGGAGGAAGAAGACCGGTCGGTCGCGCCGCGACGCGCGTGCATCCCCGTACGCCGAAGTGGTCACCGGAGCTCGGCCCGGGCCGGCGCCATCACGGCCGCGGCACGACGGCAGCGATCGCGTCGAGTGCCTCGGGGTTCGCGAGCGCGGTGGTGTTGCGGACGGGCCGGCCGTTCACCCGGTCGGCCACCGCCAGCTCGGCGAGCTTGTTCGACCGCGTCCGGGGCAGGTCGTCGACCGCCACCACCACCGCCGGCACATGCCGCGGCGTACAGCCCTCGCGCACCCGGCGACGGACGTCTGCCACGAGTCCGTCGGTCAGTTCCACGCCGTCCGCGAGCCGGACGAGCAGCACGATCCGCACGTCGTCGCCGACCTCCTGGCCGAACACGAGCGACTCCAGCACCTCGGGCACCTGCTCCACCTGTCGGTAGATCTCCGCGGTCCCGATCCGCACGCCGCCGGGGTTGAGCGTGGTGTCGCTGCGGCCGTGGATGACCACGCCCCCGTGCGGGGTCCAGGTGGCGAAGTCGCCGTGGGCCCAGACCCCGGGGAACCGCTCGAAGTAGGCCGCCCGGTACCTCGGCCCGGGCCGGCCGGGCTCCCCCACCCCCGGCGCGCCGTCGTCCCAGAACGCCAGCGGGGTGGACGGGAACGGGCCGGTGCACACGAGTTCGCCGCGCACGCCCACGCCCGCCGGTTCACCGTCATCGGTCCACACGTCCACCGCCATGCCCAGCGCGGGCGCCTGGATCTCGCCGGCGTACACGGGCCGGGTGGGGTCACCCGCGACGAAGCAGCCGCAGAGGTCGGTGCCGCCGGAGATCGACGCCAGGTGCAGGCCGTCGGGTCCGCAGCCGGGGGCCACCGCCTCCATGACCCAGTCGAAGGACTCCGGCGACAACGGCGAGCCGGTCGACGCGAGCGTCCGCAGCGTGGAGAGGTCGGTGGACGTGGCCGGGACGTACCCGGCGGAGCGCACCGAGTCGACGTACTTGGCCGACACGCCGAGCAGCGCGAGACCCTCCTCCGCCACCAGTTCCCACAGACGTTCGGGGCCGGGGGTGAAGGGGTTGCCGTCGAAGAGCACCGCCGTGGCACCCGACGCGGGAACCGACGCCAACCAGTTCCACATCATCCAGCCGCAGGTGGTGAAGTAGGCGACCGCGTCGCCGGCGCGCACGTCGAGCTGCAGGACGTGCTCCTTGCGGTGCTGGAGCAGCACACCGCCGGCGCGGTGGACGATGCACTTCGGCACCCCGGTGGTACCCGAGCTGTAGAGCACGTACCACGGGTGGTCGAACGGGAGCTGCTCGAACCGCTCAGGGGCGCCGTCGTGGGGGGCGAGCCAGTCGCCCCAGGACACGGCACCCGGTACGCCCGACAGGTCGGGGTCGTCGGCCAGGAACGGCACGACCACGGTGCGCCGGACGGACGGGAGTCCCCCCACCACCTCCGCCACCTGGGCCCGGCGGTCGAAGCCCTTGCCGCCGTAGGTGTAGCCGTCGGCCGCCACGAGCACGGTCGGGCGGATCTGGCCGAACCGGTCGAGCACGCCGTCGGCGCCGAAGTCGGGGGAGGTGGACGAGAACACCGCCCCCACGGAGGCGGCACCCAGCATCACCAGCACGGTGGCCGCCGTGTTGGGCAGGTAGGCCACCACCCGGTCGCCGGGGCCCACTCCGTCGGCCCGGAGCGCGGCGGCGATGCGGGCCACCTCGGCGCGCGCCGCGGCCCGCGTCCACTCGGTCCGGCGTCCCCGTTCGTCGATCGCCACGAGCAGCACCGCGTCCTCGGGGCAGGGCGCCTGCGGCGGGCCGGCGAGGACGTGCTCCGCCACGTTCAGGCGCGCCCCGGGGAACCAGCGGGCCCCGGCCAGGTCGGCGGCGGGCCCACCGGGCCCCGGATGGTCGAACCCCGAGCCGTCGAACCCCGGACCGTCGAGGGCCGGACCGTCGAGGGCCGGGCCGTCGAGGGCCAGCAGCTCCCGACCCAGCAGCGACCAGAACGCCTCCGGCTCCTCGACCGACCAGCGGTGCAACGCGACGGTGTCGGGCAGCCGCCGCCCCGCCACCTCCTCGGCAGTGCGCCGGAACAGCTCCATCCCGCTCGCGGCCGTGCGGTCCGCGGGCGGCACCCAGAGCGGCTCGGTCGCGAAGGCCGGGCCGTGGTCGCCCATGGCGTTCACCGATCCGCGGCTCACGCCCGGCGGGCGTGGAAGTAGATGCGGTCCCGCCACGTGCCGATCCGGCGGACACCGGTCCAGCCCGTGCTGCGGAGCAGGGCGTCGACCCCAGCCGCGTTGGGCGCCCACCAGTTCGTGGGGTCGCCACCCAGTTCGGACCCCGGGAAGTACCACCACTTCGGCCGGCGGTCGAGGTCGAAGCCGAGACAGCGGCCCCGCACCCAGAGCCGGACGTCGGTGCGGTAGTAGGTCTTGAGCACGAGCAGGCCGCCGGGCGAGGTGACGGCCGCGATGCGCTCCAGCGCCTCCACCGGGTTCCGCAGGTGGTACAGCACGTTGATGAACAGCACCACGTCGAAGGTGCCGTCGGTGGCCGGGTCGAGCGACTCCAGCATGCGGGCCTGATAGTCGGCCCTCGAACCCAGCACCTCGGCGGCCAGGCGGAACCCGTTGGTCTCCGCCATGAACGAGCTCTCGTCGTCGATCGCGAGCAGTCCGGCGGCCCCGAGGCGCTCCGCGGTGAAGGTGTAGAAGCCGTCGGAGCAGCCGATGTCGAGCACCCGCTCGCCGTCGAACCGGGCGGGCAGCTGGAGCCGCCGCCACTCGGCCTCGGTGTCCTCGTTGCCGGGCGTCACCACTCCCCGCCCGAGGTCGATCCGGTGCCGCCATGCGCCCACGGCGGCCACGTCGTCCCGGAGCTGCTGCACGGTCCTCTCGTCGGCCACGGCCGGACCGTAGCGCCCGCACGTCGCGGGTGAGGCCATCAGCCCTCGGCCGGGTCGACCAGCAACGGCTGACGGCCGGGTGCGGCGACCGGTCCGCCCGGCATGACGACGAGGCGAGAGCGACACCCCGGGGCCGCAACGTCGGAGCACGGGGAGAGCGCTCCCCGGTGCCGTCGAGCGCCTCGGCCGGCCCCCGTTGGCCGAGGTCGGCGTCAGTCGGCGTCGGTGACGGGCTCGGTGCGCAGTACGTCGAGCGCCCGGTGCAGCGCCGGCAGGTCGGCCGGGTCCAGCCGACCCCGCACCTGGGTCCCGAGCGCATCGAGGTGGTGGGTGGTGGCGCGGTCCAGCACGTCACGACCGTGGTCGGTCAGGGCCAGGTGCACGACTCGCCGGTCGGTCGGGCAGGCATGGCGCTCCACGAGGCCCTCGACCTCCAGACGGTCGGCGAGCCGGGTGACACCGCCCGTGGTCAGGGCCACACCGCCGGCGAGCTCGCTCATGCTCACCCGCCCCTCCGGCGACCGGGCCACCCGCAGGAGCACCTCGAAGGTCTGCAGCGTGATCCCGTCGGAGGCACGGAGCTCGGCGTCGAGCACCCGGGTGAGCCGGGCGTGCGCCTCGAGCAGGAGGCCGAAGGTGAGGATCCGCTCGTCGTCGAACGGACAGGCCACCCCGGGCTCGTCGGCGGTCGACGGGGTGGTCGACGGGGTGGAACGGGCACCCGGCGAGGCGGAGCGGCCGGCCATACGGCAGACCGTACCGCACATTTCTGCCGAAATGATTGTTGACAAGTCAGATACCTTGGACCTACCGTCCAGTTCACTGATTACGCAGCTACCTACTGATCAGAGATCAGCCTGGCAGTGGCACCCCAGCACGCGGACGGCCCGAGTGGCCGCCGGTCGACCCAGGAGGACCCCCATGAGCAACCTGCCCGCACCCGGCACCTACGACATCGACGCCGGCCACAGCTACGTCGGCTTCGCCGTGAAGCACTTCGGCCTGTCCAGCGTGAAGGGCGAGTTCCAGAAGTTCGCCGGCACCGTCACCATCGACGGGGACCCCACGAGGTCCTCGGTGTCGGTCACGATCGACGCCGCCTCGTTCCACAGCCGCGACGAGCAGCGCGACGGCCACGTGCGCTCCGCCGACTTCCTCGACGTCGACAACTTCCCCGAGCTGATCTTCACCTCCACGGGCGTCCGCCGGGACGGCGACGACTGGGTGGTCACCGGCGACCTCACCGTGCACGGCATCACCCGGCCGGTGGAACTGTCCACCGGGTTCGAGGGCGCGGTCGTCGACCCGTACGGGATGGAGCGGATCGCCTTCTCCGCCGCGACCGAGATCGACCGGACCGACTTCGGCCTCACCTGGAACCAGGCCCTCGAGACCGGCGGGCTGGTCGTCGGCCGGAAGGTGAGGGTCAACCTCGAGGTCGAGGCCGTCCGCCCCAAGGACTGACCGCACCGGAGCGGATCTCCGGCGCCTGCACGCCCGGAACGGGCGTTGCGGACCCCTATTTCCGCCGGGAGGTGGCGAGGGGGGCGCGTTCGGATCCGGTGGTGTCCACCACGGGCAGCGGCGTGTCCGGCTCCTCCCGCCCCTCCGGCTCCCGTTCGGCCAGGTGCCGACGGTGCACCCACGAAAGGAACCGCTCGACGTACTCGATGGTCCGCACGGTGCGGATGCTCGGGAACACCTCGAAGGCGTGCTGGGCACCGTGGAGCTCTGCGTACACCACCGGGTTCGACGACTCCCGGCGCAGCGCGGCCGCGAACCGGCGGGCACCCGCCACCGGTACCAGCACGTCCCGGTCGCCGTGCAGCAGCATCATCGGCGGCGCGTCGCCGTGGATGCGGTCGATCGGCGAGTACGACGCCCATCCCTCCGGGTCGGCCTCGGGGTGCGAACCCATCACGACCTGCTCGAGGAACCGCAGGAACGTGTCGAGCTGGTCCTGCTCCCGGTCGAGGAGGTCGTAGACGCCGTAGAACGGCACGGCGGCCTGCACCGAGGTGTCGGCGTCCTCGAAGCCGGGCTGGAACACGGGATCGTTCTCGGTGAGCGCCATGAGCGCCGTGAGGTGCCCGCCGGCCGAGCCGCCGGTGACGCAGATGAAGTCGGGGTCCACCCCGTAGTCGGCGGCGTGCTCGCGCACCCACGCCAGCGCCGCCTTGCAGTCGATGAGGTGCGTGGGGAACTTGGCCCGCGGGCTGAGCCGGTACTCCACGTTGAACCCCACCCACCCGTTGGCGGCGAGGTGGTTGAGCAGCGGCACCCCCTGCTCGTCCTTGGACCCGAGGATCCACGCCCCGCCGTGGATCTGGATGATGGCCGGGCGCAGCTGGCCGGGTACCGGCGGGTCGAGCGGTTCGTACACGTCGAGCTTGAGCCGGTGGGTCCCGACGTCGGAGTAGACCACGCCGCGGGTCTTCCGACGACGGGTCCGACCGTTCATCCACGGCAGGAACGCGCCCCGACGCACGGCGCTCGGCCGGTCGTCGAGGTACCCGGACGGCACCTCACCGCTGAGCGCGGCGCGCAGTTCCTCATCGGCCCGAGCCGCGTCGAGCATCTGGCCCACCAGGCTCGCTCCGGCTGCGGCGGTGAGCCCCAGGCCCACCGCGTCGGCCGCGCCGAGTCGGCCCCGGTTGCGCACGAGCTCGCAACCCGACCGCGCCGCCCAGAGCGCCAGCCACTCCGGCGCCGCCTCCGTCACCAGCCAGCTGGCGAAGAAGCTCGGGATCGTGAGTACGCGGTTCCGGTGCACCGGACGCCGTGCGTTGAGGGCGAGCACTGCGTGCAGCACGCCCTGACGCAGCAGGCGGGAGGAGGCGACGGACATGCCGAGAGTCTCGACGGCGGGCACCGTGGGCTCAACTCGCGGCAGACTGACCCTCGGTCACCGTCGGCCGCACGGGCCGGTGAGCGAGGGAGGCACGGTGGAACGACTCTCGGGCATGGACGCCACGTTCCTGTACATCGAGACGCCCGCGGGCCACATGCACGTGGCCATGGTGGGCATCTACGACGCCTCCACGATGCCCGGCGGCTACTCGTTCGAGGCCATCAAGGAGGTCATCCGCCAGCGGCTGCCGCTCGTGCCCCCCTTCCGCCGCCGCCTGGTGGAGGTGCCCTTCCAGTTGCACCACCCGGTGTGGATCGAGGACCCGAACTTCAACCTCGACTACCACGTGCGGCGGATCGGGTGCCCGGCCCCCGGCGGCCGCCGGGAACTGGCCGAGGTGGCCGGCCAGATCATCTCGATCCCCCTCGACCGCACCCGGCCGCTGTGGGAGGCCTGGGTGATCGAGGGCCTCAAGCAGGACCGGGTGGGCTTCGTGGTGAAGGTCCACCACTCGGCGGTCGACGGCGCGTCGGGCGCCGAGATCATGACCGAGTTGTACGACCTCGGGCCGGAGGGCCGCGAGGTGGAGGCCGACCCGGTGCCGGCCGAGCACGTGCCCAGCGACCTCGAACTGGTGAGCTTCGCGGCGGTGTCGAAGGCCCGCCGGTTCGGCGACGCGGTGGGTCTGGTGGGCCGCACCGCGAAGTCGATCGCGCAGGTGATCACCAACGCCCGCGACCCGGAGAAGCGCCACGGGGCGATCCCGCTCACGGCGCCGCGCACGCCGTTCAACGCGGCGATCACCCCGCACCGCACGGTGGCGTTCGCCCGACTGCCCCTCGACGAGGTGAAGGCGGTGAAGGCCGCGCTCGACGTGAAGGTCAACGACGTGGTGCTCGCCGTGTGCACCGGCACGCTGCGGAACTACCTCAAGGGCGTCGATGCGCTCCCGGAGGATCCGCTGGTGGCCGTGTGCCCGGTGTCGGTCAAGACCGAGGACGAGAAGGGCCAGGTCGGCAACCACGTGTCGGCCATGTTCGCCAGTCTCCCGGTGGAGGTGGAGGACACGGCCGAACGGGTGGCCCGGATCGTGACCAGCACCCAGGGGGCGAAGGAGGACCACTCGGCCATCGGGGCCCGCACCCTCACCGACTGGGCCGAGTGGGCGGCGCCCCGCACCTTCGGCCTGGCGTCGCGGCTCTACTCGTCGATGAACCTCGCCAACGCCCACCGACCCATCCACAACCTCGTGATCTCCAACGTGCCGGGACCGCCGTTCCCCCTGTACATGGCCGGGGCCGAGATGGTGGCCGCCTACCCGATGGGCCCGATCATGGACGGGGCCGGGCTCAACATCACCGTGCTGAGCTACCGGGACCACGTCGACATCGGGTTCCTCGCCTGCACCGACCTGGTGCCCGACATCTGGGACGTGGCGGGTGCCGTGCAGCCGGCGTTCGACGAGCTCAAGCAGCTCGCCGGCATCTCGGACCCGACGATCGTCAAGGCGCCCGCGCCGGTGACGCCCACCTCGGCCACCGCCCGCGCCGCGGCCAGGGCGGCCGACGCCTGAGGCCCCCTGCGCCACCTGGTCGGGGGTGGCGATGGTCACCCTCCGCGAAACCTGTTCTAGTTTTCCGGCGTGGCCTACAACATCGCTGACCTGTTCGAGCACACCGTCGACGCCGTCCCCGACCGGCTCTGCGTGATCGACCGCGACCGTTCGTTCACGTTCTCCGAGCTCGACGAGCGGGGCAACCGTTTCGGACACTTCCTGGCCGCCCGCGGGATCGGCGAGGGCGACCACGTGGGCATCTACGCGATGAACTCCGAGCAGTGGGTCACCGCGATGCTCGGCTGCCTCAAGGTGCGGGCCGTGCCGATCAACGTGAACTACCGCTACGTGGAGGACGAGCTCGCCTACATCATCGAGAACGCCGGACTCGTGGCGTGCGTGTTCGACCAGGAGTACACGGAGCGCCTGTCGCACGTGGCCGACCGGTCGCCGGCGTTGCACACCTTCGTCCACATCGAGGACGACTCCGGCCTCGACGCGGCCGGCCTCCTGGGCTCGGTCCCCTTCGAGGAGGCCATGGCCTCCGGTTCACCGGAGCGCGACTTCCCCGAGCGGTCGGGCGACGACCACTACGTCATCTACACCGGCGGCACGACCGGCATGCCCAAGGGCGTGGTGTGGCGCAGCGAGGACATCTACTTCGCGCTCGGCCAGGGCATCGACGCCCTCACCGGTGAACGCGTGGCCAGCGAGTACACGAAGGCGGAGCAGGCCGCCGCGTCGGCGACCGGGCTCGTGTTCTGCGTGATCCCACCGCTCATGCACGGCGCGGCCCAGATCGCCACGATGAGCCAGTGGTTCATCGGGACCACCATCGTGCTGCTCCCCAAGTTCACCGCCGAGGCGGTGTGGGACCTCATCGACGCCCACGGGGTGAACGCGATCCTGATCACCGGCGACGCCATCGGGCGCCCACTCATCGAGGCGCTCGAGGCCGAACCCGGCCGCTGGGACGCCTCCAGCCTGGTGGCGATCTCCTCGAGCGCCGCACTGTTCAGCCAGTCGGTGAAGGACCGGTTCCTCGAGCGCTTCCCGAACCTGGTGATCACCGACTCGATCGGATCCACCGAGGGCGGCTTCAACGGGATCACCTACGCGGCGAAGGGCCAGAAGATCGAGGGCGGCGGCCCGACCGTGGACCCCGGCCGCGACGTGGTCATCCTCGACGACGACCTCGAGCCGATCCTCCCGGGCGACGACCGCATCGGCCGGCTCGCCCGGTCCGGCAACATCCCGCTCGGCTACCACAACGACCCGAAGAAGACCGCCGAGACCTTCGTGGAGGTCGACGGCACCCGCTACGCGGTGGCCGGCGACTTCGCCCGCTGGACCGAGGACGGCAAGCTCGTGATGCTCGGCCGGGGCACGGTGAGCATCAACTCGGGCGGCGAGAAGATCTTCCCCGAGGAGGTCGAGCAGGCCGTCAAGGGCCACCCGGCGGTGTTCGACTGCCTCGTGGTGGGCGTGCCGGACGAGCGCTGGGGCCAGCGCGTGGCCGCGGTGGTGCACGTCCGCGACGGGCACTCCGTCACGCTGGAGGAGATCAACGAGCACGCCCGCGAGCACATCGCCGGCTACAAGGTCCCCCGCGAGCTGCACCTGGTGGACGTCATCGTCCGGTCGCCCTCCGGCAAGCCCGACTACCCGTGGGCGAAGCGCCTCGCCGAGTCGGGCGAGCAGCTCGTCGAGAGCTGAGCCTCTCCCCTCCGCCTCCACTCCGTGCCGACGCGGGCGGCAACGGCGCGGAGGGCGGCCCGGGGGTCGGAACCGGGACCGTTGCGACGAGTGCAGCGAGGAGCGCAGGTCCCGGGAACGACACGGGGGTCGACCCCTCGTCAGCCGGCCGCGTCGAGCTCGGCCTGGGCACGCTCCCAGTCCGAGGTGAGGCGCTCGACCTCGGCGACCGCGGCGTCGTGCGCGTCGGCGAGTTCGCGGACGCGCTGGTG
>CAIPVR010000256.1 GCA_903868545.1 uncultured Actinomycetes bacterium | reverse complement strand
TCCGCTGGCGGCGCTGGTCGAGCGGTCGCTCCGTGAACCCGGGGGCGGGCGGGGTGTCGCCAACTGGTCGTCGCTCGGTTCGGTCACCTCCGGCACCGGTCTGGCGGTGCGGCCGCTCGACGCGGTGGCGGTGTCGTTGGTGAGTGCCGGGCTCGCGGCGCTGGTGGCGGTGCTGGTGGCCGTGCCCGCCGCCGCGGCGGCGGCCCGCCGGCCCGGCGGACCCGCCGACCGCACCCTGCTGGTGCCGTTGGGCGTGTCGGCCACCACGGTCGGCCTGGGCCTCGTGCTGGCGGTGGGTCGTCCGCCGGTGGACCTCCGCCGTGCGTGGTGGCTGGTGCCGGCTGCCCAGGCCCTCGTGGCGGTGCCGCTGGTGGTCCGTGCCGTCACGCCGGCGCTGCGGTCGCTCCCCGGCGCCGCCCTCGACGCCGCCGCGGTGCTGGGGGCGGGACCCCGCCGCCGGTGGTGGGCGGTGGAACTGCCGATGGTGCGGGGTGCGGTCGCCGCGGGCGCCGCCCTGGCGCTGGTGGCCTGCCTCGGCGAGTTCGGCGCCACGGTGTTCCTGGCCCGCAGCGACCGACCCACCGTTCCGGTGGCCATCGAACGGCTCCTCGGGCGTCCGGGGGCGGCGGGCTTCGGTCAGGCGATGGCGCTCAGCTGCGTGCTGGTGCTGGTGTGCGGCCTCGTCCTCGCTGTCGTCGACCGCCTCGGCGAGCGCGTGTCGGGGGACGGCGTGCGCCTCGGTCGCTGAACGCCGCGGCAGACTGAGGAGGTGGACGTGACCGCCTCCCTCCGTGCCGCGGCGCCCGTGGCGTCGGTGATGGCGGTGGTCGAGGACCTCGGCACCTACCCGGACTGGCTCGACATCGTGGGCCGAGCGGAGCCGGACGGGTCCGACCCCGGCGACCCGGGTCCGGCGTGGCTCGTGGACCTGCGCGGCCAGCTCGGCCCGCTGCGGCGCTCGAAGCGCATCCGGATGGTGCGTTCGCGCCGTGACGACGTCGGCCGAGTCGTGTTCGAACGGAGGGAGCTCGACGGCCGGTCCCACAGTCCGTGGGTGCTGGACGTGACCGTCGGTCCCGACCCCGCGGAGCCGGCCGGCGGGCCGCGGCCGGGGTCCGCCCCGGGTTCCGAGGTGATCATGCACCTCCACTACGGCGGCGGACTCTGGGTGCCGCTCCTCGACCGGGTGCTGGCCGACGAGATCGAACGGTCGCGGCCGCGGCTGGCCGCGCTGGTCGAGGCCGAGGGGTGATCCGCGCCGGCGCCTCCGTCCGGGTCTGGCCGGGCCGGCCCTACCCCCTCGGCGCCACCTGGGACGGGGCCGGGACGAACGTCGCGGTGTTCTCGGAGGCCGCAGCGGTCACCGGCGGCTCGGTGGTGCTCTGCCTGTTCGACGAGGACGGCGCCGAGATCCGCGTCCCGCTGCCGGAGTGCGTGGGCTACGTGTGGCACGGCTACCTGCCCGACGTGGGCCCGGGCACCCGCTACGGGTTCCGGGTGCTGGGGGAGGAGCGCCGGCCCGGCGACCTCCACGAACCCACGAAGCTGCTGCTCGACCCGTACGCCCGGGCCGTGTCCGGATCGGTCCGCTGGGGCGACTCGGTCCTGCCCGGCAGCGGCATCGACGCCGCGCCCGACGTGGGCCGCTCGGTGGTGGTCAATCCCTGGTTCGACTGGGGCTCCGACCGGCGTCCGGGCACGCCGTGGCACCGGACGGTGCTCTACGAGGCGCACGTGAAGGGCCTGACCATGCGGCACCCCGGCGTGCCGGCCGAGTTGCGCGGCACCTACCTCGGCCTCTGCTCGCCGCCGGTGATCGAACACCTCCACCGGCTCGGGGTCACCGCGGTGGAGCTCATGCCGGTGCACCAGTTCGTCCACGACCGGCGGTTGGTCGAGATGGGGTTGCGCAACTACTGGGGCTACAACTCCATCGGGTTCTTCGCGCCGCACAACGCGTACGCGGTGGGTGGCGACCGGGGCGCGCAGGTGCAGGAGTTCAAGGTGATGGTCAAGACCCTCCACGAGGCGGGGGTGGAGGTCATCCTCGACGTGGTCTACAACCACACCGCGGAGGGCGGCGCCGGGGGCCCGGTCCTGAGCTTCAAGGGGCTCGACAACCGCGCCTACTACCGGCTCGACCCGGAGGACCCCGACCGCTACGTCGACTACACGGGCACGGGCAACAGCCTGAACATGCGCCACCCGCACGTGCTGCAGTTGATCATGGACAGCCTCCGGTACTGGGTGACCGAGATGCACGTGGACGGCTTCCGCTTCGACCTCGCCGCCACCCTGGCCCGGGAACTGCACGACGTGGACCGCCTCTCGGCCTTCTTCGACCTCATCCAGCAGGACCCGGTGGTCGGGCAGGTGAAGCTCATCGCCGAGCCGTGGGACGTGGGCGAGGGTGGCTACCAGGTGGGGAACTTCCCGCCGGGGTGGTCGGAGTGGAACGGTCGCTACCGCGACAACGTGCGCGACCTGTGGTGCCTCGGCCGCCCGGTGCTCGGCGAGTTCGCGGCCCGCCTCACCGGTAGCTCCGACCTCTACGAGGAGGACGGTCGCCGTCCCCACGCCAGCATCAACTTCGTGACCGCCCACGACGGCTTCACCCTCGCGGACCTCGTGGCCTACGAGCACAAGCAGAACTGGGCCAACGGCGAGGACAACCGCGACGGCACCGACGACAACCGCTCCACCAACTGCGGGGTGGAGGGCCCCACGGACGATCCCGCGGTGCGGGCCCGGCGCGAACGACTGCGCCGCAACCTGATGGCCACGCTGGTGCTGTCCCAGGGCGTGCCGATGCTCACCGCCGGTGACGAGACGGGCCGCACCCAGATGGGCAACAACAACGCCTACGCCCAGGACAACGAGGTGTCGTGGCTCGACTGGGAATCGGTCGACACCGCGTTCCTCGCGTTCTGCCGGCGCCTGGTGGCCCTGCGTCGATCGCATCCCGCCCTGCAGCGCCGCCGGTTCCTGACCGGCGAGCCCGCGCCGGGCGACCTGCGGCCCGACGTGGCGTGGTTCCACCCGAGCGGTCGCCTCATGGGACCCGATGACTGGTCCGGTGGTGCGTCCGTGGCGATGTGGCTCAACGGCGAGTTGGAGGAGACCGACAAGCGCGGCGAGGCGGTGCGGGACGACACGCTGCTGGTGGTGGTCCACGTGGGCGGCGGCGAGCACCAGCAGGTGCTGCCCACACGCGAGTGGGGCGAGCAGTGGGCGGTGGTGCTCGACACGGCCTCGGGCTCCGAGGATGCCCCGGCGGGTCGGCACGGGGCCGGTGGTGTGCTGCGGCTCGACGGCCCGTCGGTGGTGGTGCTCGAACTCGTCCGCTGACGGGTCGAACTGGATCTCCGGCGGCTGCGCGCCCGGAACGGGCGTTGCGGACCCCTATTTCGCAGGGGTGGTGGGGGGGAGGCGGCGGGCGCTCCAGCGGCCGTCGTGCTCCTCGAGGCCCACCGGCACCCCGAAGGTGCGGGCCAGCAGGTCGGCGTCGAGGGTGGAGCGCAGCGGGCCCGCGGCCACGGTCCGGCCATCGCGCAGGGCGAGCAGGTGGGTGGCCGCGGCGGGGATCTCCTCCACGTGGTGCGTCACGAGCACCACGGTCGGCGCGTCGGGCGCGGCGGCCAGCGCGTCGAGCCGGTCGACGAGGTCCTCGCGGCCCCGGAGGTCGAGGCCGGCCGACGGCTCGTCCAGCACCACGACGGCCGGGTCGTTCATGAGCGACCGCGCCAGCAGCACGCGCTGGCGCTCGCCGGACGACAGCGATCCGAAGGCCCGGTCGGCCAGCCGGCCGACCCCCTGGTCGTGGAGGAGGGCCCGGGCGCGGGTCTCGTCCTCGGGTGCGTAGGTGTGCCACCACGGTTCCAGCGCGGCGAACCGCGCCGACTTCACCACGTCGACCGGGGCGAGGCCGGGCCGCACGAGGTCGGCCATCGCCGAGCTCACGAGCGACACCCGGCGCCGCAACTCGCGCACGTCGGTGCGCCCGAGTCGCTCGCCGAGGACCTCGACGACGCCCCGGCTGGGATGCTCGTGGAGGGTGGCGATGCGGCTGAGGCTGGTCTTGCCGCACCCATTCGGGCCGAGGACCACCCAGAAGTCGCGGGCGTGCAGCACCCAGTCCACACCGTCGAGGAGGTCGCGCCCCTCGCGGGTGAGCCCCACGCCCTCGAGCCGCACCACCTCCCCGGCCGCTCGTCCGCCGGTGTGGTCGCTCATGACGCGGTCCGTTCCTCGTCGGTCAGGTGCTGCTCCCAGGTGGCGTACATCGCGGCGTAGCGACCACCGAGGGCGACGAGTTCGTCGTGGGTGCCGAGCTCCCGTACGCGGGCCGGCGATCCGTCGTCGCCGCGGTCCACCACGGCGATGCGGTCGGCCCGGCGGGCGGTGGCGAGCCGGTGCACCACCAGGATCGCCGTTCGGCCCTCGAGGAGTGCGTCCATCGCACGCTCGACCCGTCGCTCGGCCGCGGGGTCGAGGTTGGAGGTGGCCTCGTCGAGCACCAGCACCCTGGGCCGCGCCAGGAAGGCACGTCCGAGTCCGAGGAGTTGGCGCTCGCCGGCCGACAGCGACACGCCGCGCTCGTGCACGGGTGTGTCGAGGCCGTGGGGCAGGCGGTCCACGAGGTCGTCGATCCCCACCGCCCGGCACGCCTCGAGGATCTCGTCGTCGCTGGCGCCGGGTCGGGCGAAGGCCAGGTTGTCGCGGACCGTGCCCTGGAAGAGGAACGCCTCCTGGGGGACCACCCCGAGCTGGCGCCGCAGTGACGGGATCGTGACCGTGCGCAGGTCGTGCCCGTCGATGAGGACCGCGCCGGCGGTGGGGTCGTAGCAGCGCGCCACGAGCTTGGCCACGGTGGACTTGCCCGCGCCGGTGGGGCCGACCACGGCGAGGGTCTCCCCGGCCCGCACCTCGAGGTCGAGACCGGCGAGCACCTCGGGCCCCCAGGCCGCCCGGTCACCGGGGCCGTCGGCCAGGGGGCCGTCCGGGCCGGCTGTCGCGCCCGCGTCGTCGGCACCGGGTGCGACCCGGTAGGCGAAGTTCACGTCGCGGAGCTCGATCCGGCCGGTGATGGGCGGCAGCGGCCGCGCGTCGGGTGCCTCGACCACCGACGGGCGGGTGGCGAGGAGTTCGGCGAGCTTGGTCACGCTCGAGCGGCCCTGTTGGTAGGTCGTGTAGAGCTGCACCAGCTGCTGCACCGGGGCGAAGAGCAGGCCGAGGTAGAGGAGGAAGCTGAAGAGCCGCCCGAGGCTGAGGTCGCCGTTGCGCACCATCAGCCCGCCGATCCCGAGGATCACCACCTGGCCGAGGACCCCGAGGGTCTCGCCGACGGCGCCGAACACGGCGCCCTGCCGGGCGGTGCGGAGGTTGGCCCGGTAGTACCCGTCGGCGAGGTCCTCGTGGTGGGCCACGTTGCGCCCGGCCCGCCCGAACGCGGTGACCGTGCGCACGCCGGCGAGGCCCTCCTGCAGGTCGGCGAGCAGCTCCGAGATGCGGTCGCGCACGTCGTCGTACCCGCGGATGGATGCCCGTCGGTACCAGACCGAGGTCACCAGCAGCACGGGCACCACCGTGAGGAGGACCACCAGCCCGAGGCGCAGGTCGAGCAGCAGCATCAGGGCAGCGATGACCACCACGGTCATGCCCTGCACCGCGATCTGCACCAGGCCCTCCTGGAACAGCGCGCTGAGGTTCTCCACGTCGCTGGTCATGCGCGTCATGATCACGCCGGCCTTCTCGCGTTCGAAGAAGTCGAGCGACAGCCGTTCGAGGTGGCCGAACACCCGGAGCCGGAGCCGCTCCATCAGGCGCTCGCCCAGTTGCACCGTGTAGCCGCCGCGCGCCCGTCCGAGCAGTACGTTGGCGACGATCACGGCGAGGTAGACGGCGGCCACCACGAGGACCACCCGGAGGTCCCCGGCGGTGATCCCGCGGTCCACGCCCACCTGCACGAGCAGCGGCCCGGCGAGCAGGGTCACCGTCTCGGCGGCCACGAGTGCGAGGGCGCCGGCGAGCGCCCACCGGTGCGGGGTGAGGAACGTCCGCAGGGAGAACGGCGTGGGGTCGTCACGCCAGTGGGCGAACTCCACCGGTGCCAGGTCGTGCGGGGGTTCGCGCTCGAGGATCGCCTCGGCCCGCTCCGCCAGCTCCGGCGGGACCCCGGCGAAGGGGAGTCCCGAGCCGGTGGGTCCGCCGAGCGGCGAGCCGGGTGGTGGGCCGTAGCTCATGCGGCACCCACCCCGGAGGCCAGGATCTCGCCGTAGCGGGGCACCCGGGCCAGCAGCTCGGCGTGGGTGCCCTCCGCCACCACCCGGCCGTCGTCGAGCAGCACCACCCGGTCGGCGAGCGTGATGGTCGACAGGCGGTGGGCGATCAGCACCGTGGTCCGCCCGGCACGGCGCTCGCGGAGCGCGCCGTGGATCCGGGCCTCCACCTGCACGTCGATGGCGCTCGTGGCGTCGTCGAGGACCAGCACCGCCGGGTCGACCACGAGGGCCCGGCCCAGCGCCACGCGCTGGCGCTGGCCGCCCGACAGCGTGTACCCGCGCTCGCCGACGACCGTGTCGTACCCCGCGTCGAGGTCCTCGATGAAGGAGTGGGCGTCCACCGCCTCGGCGATGGCGCGGAGTTCCTCGTCGTCCACGTCGGTGCGGCCGTAGGCGAGGTTGTCGCGCAGCGGCACCGAGAAGAGGAACGGTTCGTCGGGAACCACCACCACCGCGCCGCGGACGGCACCGAGCGCGAGGTCCCGCTCGTCGACGCCGTCGAGCAGGACCGTGCCCCGGCGTGGGTCGTAGAACCGGCACAGCAGCCGGGCGAGCGTGGACTTGCCCGACCCGGTGGCCCCCACCACCGCCACCGTCTCACCGGGTTCCACCACGAGGTCGACCCCCCGGAGCACGTCGGGGCCGTCGCCGTAGCCGAACCACACGTCGCGCAGTTCGAGACGCCCTTCCGGAGCGGGCAGGTCGACGGGGTGCTCGGGGTCGGTGAGCTCCGGGGTCTCGTCGAGCACCTCGAGGATCCGTTCCGCCGACGCCCGGGCCCGCTGGCCGAGGATGAGGAAGAACCCGAGGAACCGGAACGGGACCTGCAGCAGGACGATGTACGCGTTGAAGGCGATGATCGACCCCACGTCGAGGCGGCCGTCGATCACGAGCCACCCGCCGTACGCGAGCACCAGCATCGACCCCACCCGTGGCAGGTTCTCGAGGAGCGGTGACCAACGGGCCCGTACCAGGCCCTGCTCGACGTTGGCCCACCGGAGCCGTCGGGCCGCGAGCGCCATGGCGTCCATGCGGGCACCCTCGGCGGCGAAGCTCTGCACCACCCGCACGCCGGCCACCGACTCCTCCACCACGGTGGCCACCTCGGCCTGGCGGCCCTGGATGATCCAACTCAGCGGGAACAGACGGTTGCGCAGGACCACGCCCACGACGTAGACGCCCGGGAGGGCGACCACCGCCGCGATCGTGAGGCCCACGTTCGTGGCGAGCATCACCACCAGTGCCACGGCGAAGCTGACGACCGACGTGGCGATCAGCGGGGCCACGGCGAGGTAGAGCTGCACCGCCCGCACGTCGCTCTGGGCGCGGCTCAGGAGCTGGCCGGTCTGGACCCGGTCGAAGAACGAGAACGGCATGCCGCTCAGGTGGCGGAACAGCATCGTCCGCAGGTCCACCTCGATCCGGTACGCCATCCGGTACAGCCCGTAGCGGTACACCACCACGAGCACCCCGCGGGCGAGCGCCAGGACCGTGAGGGCCACCAGGAAGGGTGCCAGGGGTGACTCGTCGGTGCTGACGGCCCGGTCGATCGTCGTGCCCACCAACGTGGGCACGGCCACCTGGATGGCCAGGGCCACGAGGGCGATGCCGAACGACAGCACCACCGACCGGCGATGGGGCCGCAGCACCGGCCAGAGGCGCCGGACCCAGCCGAGGCGGAGGCCGTCGGCAGCCCGAACGGGTGGTCCGGCGGCGCCCGCCACCGCGCCGAGCGCGTCGGTCACGGGCCCACGGCCGGGTCGCCGAACTTCTCGGCCAGGTACTCCTCCATGGCCCGGTTCAACAACTCGAGGCCCGACCGCACGGTCTCTGCGTCGTCGGCCCCGAGACGGTCGAGCAGGCGGCCCAGGCGCTCGCCCACGAGTTCGTCACCAAGCCGCAGCTGCCGGGAGCCCGCCGGGGTGAGCGACAGCACGACGCGCCGGCGGTCGCCCGGGTCCGCCCGCCGCTCGACGAGGCCGCGGGCGGTGAGCCCGTCCACCACGGAGGTCACCGTCGAGGGGGTCACGTCGAGCAGCGCGGCCACCTGGCTGGCCGGCCGGTCGCCGCGGTCGAGGAACACGAGCACGCGGTACTGGGGGAGGGTGAGCTCCGCGCCGCCCAGCGCGGTACCCGCCACCTTCGCCAGCCGCGCCGCGGCGCGTACGGCGTCGGCGTCCCGGCGGGAGCGCGGGGTGGGTCGGTCGCTGCCCATCCGTCCACCGTAGTCCGATGTTTCGACCATCGAACTACCTCGGTGCCCGGCCGCCACCCCTTATGTTGGCGGCCGGGTGAGCACGACCGTCGGCCTCGGGGCCGTCCTCCTCCTGATCCTGCTGAACGCCGTGTTCGTCGCGGCCGAGTTCGCCCTGGTGGCGGTGGACCGGACGCAGGTGGACCTGCGGGCCGGCGACGGGTCGCGGCGGGCGCGGACCACCGCCGCGATCCTGCGTCGTCTCTCGTTCCACCTGTCGGGGGCGCAACTGGGCATCACCCTGTGCAGCCTCGGCCTCGGCGTGCTCGCCGAACCCGTGGTGGCCACGCTCATCGAACCGCTGCTCGGCCGGGCCCTCGACCGCGAGGTGGCCCTGGCCTGGTCGGTGGCCCTGGCACTCGTCCTCACCACCGTGGTGCAGATGGTGGTGGGTGAGCTGGTGCCGAAGGGCGTGGCCGTGGCGCGGCCGCTGGAGACGGCGCTGCGGCTCGCCCTGCCGTTCCGGGTGTTCGTGGTGGCCTTCCGGCCGGTGATCGCGGCCTGCAATGCGGCGGCCGACGGATTGCTCCGTCTCGCCGGCCTCGAGCCCGTGGAGGAACTGTCGGGGGTGCGCAGCCGCGAGGAACTGCGGCACCTGGTGCGCAGCTCGGAGCAGGGCGGCACGTTGCACCACGGCGAGGCCGACCTGCTCGAGCGCTCGTTCCGGTTCCGGGCCAAGACCGCCGCCGACGCGATGACCCCCCGTCCCGCGGTGGAGGCGCTCGGGCTCGGCGCCACGACGGGCGACCTGCTCGACGCGTCGGAGCGAACGGGACTGAGCCGGTTCCCGGTGCACCGGGGCGAACTCGACGACGTCGTCGGCGTGGTGCACGTGAAGGAGGTGCTGGGCCTCCCGGCCGAGCGGCGCCGCTCGGAGCCGCTCGCCCGGCTGGTACGTGACGTGGCGATGGTGCCGGAGAGCCGTGACCTCGGCACCCTGATGGGCGAGCTGCGCGACGAGATGGGCCAGTTCGCGGTGGTGCTCGACGAGTACGGGGCGGTGGCCGGCATCGTCACGCTCGAGGATCTCGTGGAGGAGATCGTCGGCGACATCGCGGACGAGCACGACCCGCAGTCCACCGGCCCGCCGGTGCGCACCTGGGCGGGCGCCCACCTGCTGTCGGGTCGTCTCCACCCCGACGAGGTGTCGGAGGCCTGCGGGTTCGAGGTGCCCGACGGGCCCTACGAGACCCTCGCCGGGTTCGTGCTGGACCGACTCGGTCGGGTCCCGACCGAGGGCGACGGGTTCGTCGAGGCCGGTTGGTCGTTGCAGGTCACCGCCATGGACCGCCTGCGGGTGGCCACGGTGCGGCTGGTCGCGCCGACGGGCGTGCTCGAACTGCCGCGCGAGGGGGTCCGGTGAACCCCGCGGTGCTCGTGCTGCTCGCGGTGCTGCTCATCGCGGCGAACGCCTTCTTCGTCGCGGTGGAGTTCTCCCTGCTCGCCGCCCGCCGCGCGGTGGTGGAGGAGTGGGCGGCCGCGAACCGTCCGGGGGCGTCCTCCGCGCTCCGCGGGATGCGGCACCTCGACGTGCAGCTCGCGGCCAGCCAGCTCGGGATCACCGTGATGTCGCTGCTGCTCGGCTGGTTGATCGAGCCGGTCCTCGGCGACGGCCTGGCCGCGCTGTTCGGTGCGACCGGGCTGCCCGAGCGCGCCGCCGGCGGGGTGGGTGTGGCCGTCGCGCTGGTACTGGTGGCGCTGGTGCACATGGTGCTCGGCGAGATGGTGCCCAAGTCGGTGGCCCTCACGGCCCCGGAACGGACCGCGGTGACGCTCGCGCCGCTCCAGCGGGTGGTGGTGACCCTCGTCCGCCCGGTGGTGGTGGGCCTCAACGTGCTCGCCCGAGCCGGCACGCGACTGCTGCGGGTGGTGCCGACCGATGAGCTCACCCGGGTGCACACCCCGGCCGAACTCGCGGCGCTGCTCGACGAGGCGCACCGGGAGGGGGAGCTCGAGGCCGCCGAGCACGTGCTGCTGGCCGGTGCGCTGGGGTTCTCCACCCGGCGGGTCGGGGAGGTGATGGCGCCCCGGGACCGGTTGGTGACGGTGCCGGCCACGGCCACCGTCACCGAGGCGGAGACCCTCGTGCACCGCAGCGGGCACTCCCGGGTGCTGGTGACCGGCGCCGGTCCCGAGCAGGTGGCGGGGTTCCTCCACGCCAAGGACCTGCTCCGCCTGCCCGCCGAGCGGCGTGACGGCCTCCTGCCACCGGGGCTCGTGCGGGTGGCCCTGCGGGTCCGGCCCGATGAGCGGCTCACCGACCTGCTGCCCCGGATGCGACGGGCCCGCCGCCACGTGGCGGTGGTCGTCGACCCCGACACCTCGCAGGTGGTCGGGCTGGTCACCATGGAGGACGTGTTGGAGTCGATCGTGGGCGACATCCGGGACGAGACCGACCGCCGCGCCGGGCCGGGGAGGTCGGGATGAGCGCCGGGGGCGGGAGCGCCGCCTCCCGACTGCGCGACGGGTTGGTGGAGGTGCTGTCGCGGCGCCTCGGCCACCCGGTCGAGGTGGACCTCCCGGTGCGTCTCTCCGGGGGTGCCTCGCGGGAGACGTGGACGTTCACCGCCGTCGACGTGCGGGACGGGGCGGCGCGCCGGCTGGTCGTGCAGCGTGAGCGGCCCGGTGGGATGCGCAGCAGCGGCATGGACGTGGAGGGACGGTTGCTGGCGGCCGCGGCTCGGTCGGGCGCGCCCGTGGCCGAGGTGGTGGCCACCGACGCCGGCGACACGGAGGTCCTCGGTGGGCCGTTCCTGGTGATGGCCCATGTGGACGGCGAGACCATCCCGCGGCGCCTCCTGCGCGACGAGGCGTTCGCCGCGGCCCGGGCCGGTCTCGCCCGGCAGGCCGGTGCGGCGCTGGCGGCGATCCACCGGATCCCGCCGGGCGACGTGGACGGCCTCGCCCGCCCGGAGCAGGTCGGACAGTTCCGCGACCTCCTCGACCAGTTCGGCGCGGCGCACCCTGCGTTCGAACTCGGGCTCCGCTGGCTGGAGGCCAACCGTCCGCCGGAGGTGCCCGCCTCGGTCGTGCACGGCGACTTCCGCACCGGGAACCTGCTCGTGGGGCCCGACGGTCTCCGGGCGGTGCTCGACTGGGAGCTGTCCCACCTCGGCGACCCGGCCGAGGACCTGGGTTGGTTCTGCGTTCGGGCGTGGCGGTTCGGCTCACCGAACCGTGCCGGGGGGTTCGGTCCGGTCGGTGAGTTGCTGGCCGGGTACGCCGAGGCGGGGGGCGATCCGCCGGACCCGGACCGGCTCCGGTGGTGGGAGGCGATGGGCACCCTCAAGTGGGGGGTCATGTGCATCGTCCAGGCGTCGACCCACCTGCACGGGCTGCACCGGTCGGTGGAACTGGCGGCGATCGGACGCCGCGTGGCCGAGAACGAGGAGGACCTCCTCCACCTGCTGGCGGGGCCGGACCCCTACGAGCCCGTGGCGGCGACCGGGGCCGATCCCCGCCCCGCGCCCTTCGGCCGGCCCTCCGCGGGGGAGCTCCTCGAGGCGGTCGGCGAGTACCTCGGCGACGTCCGCGACGGGGTGGAGGGCCGTCTCGGGTTCCACGCCCGGGTGGCGGCGAACGTGGTGGCCATGGTGCGCCGGGAGATCGAGCTCGGACCCGCTGCGGCCGGCCGCCACGCGGCCAGGCTCGCCGCGCTCGGTGCCGCCGACGACGCCGCGCTCGCGGCCGCGATCCGCGCCGGCGACCACGACGACCGGCTCGACGACGTCATCGTGCTGGTGCGCGCCTCGGTGCGCGACGCGCTCGCGGTGGCGAACCCGGGCTACTGGGAGGATCAACGGTGAGCACGCGCGGGGGTTCGCCCAGGGTCCTGGTGGTGTCGCCGCACTTCGACGACGCGCCGCTGTCGCTCGGCCAGTCGCTCCTCGACGGTGCGCTCGCGTCCTGCGAGGTGCACGTGCACGTGGTGTTCGGCCGTACGAACTGGACCCGCTGGGTGCACCCCACGCCCGGGCGGGCCCCGTTGGTGTCGGCGTGGCGCCGGGGTGAGGAACTGCTGTCGTCCCGGGTGTTCGGGTACCGGCTGAGCGTGGGCCGCTCGCAGGAGGCGCTGCTGCGCGGCGTGCCCGGCGAGGTACTGCTCGACGCCGACCGCGACGTGACGGGGGACCCGCTGCTCGGGCCGCTGCGGACCGACCTGTTGTCGGCCGTCGACCGGTCGCGGCCCGGGCTGGTGCTGTTCCCCGCCGGCGTGGGCGGTCACGTGGACCACCAGCTCCTCGCCCTGCTCGGCGCCGAGCGGGCCGGGGAGCCGCTGCCGGTGGGCTTCTACGAGGACCGCCCGTACGCGGCGTGGGACGGCCCGGACCGTGTGGCGGCCAGGATGGAGCGGGCCGGGCTGAGCGACCCGCACGACGTGTCCGGACCCGTGGGGGAGGGGCTGCACCGCCGCCTCGCCCGTTGCTACCCGAGCCAGCTCGACGACGACTTCCGCTCCGCCATGGCGGCGGACCGGGCGGCGGGCGCCCGGGAGCGGGTGTGGTACCCGGTGGCAGCGGGTGGGCCGGCGCCGCCCGGGCCGCTCGGCGAGCGGTCATCCACTTGAGGAGCTGAAGTTACCGACGGGTAGGGTGACGGGATGCAGATCGGTGTCCTTGGTGGAACGGGTCCGGCCGGCAGCGGCCTCGCGGCTCGGCTGGCCTCGGTGGGGTTCGACGTGGTCGTCGGTTCCCGCTCGAAGTACCGGGCGATGGAGGTGCGCGACAAGATCCTCGAGCGCTGGCCCGACCGTGGACTGAGCATCGAGGCGGGCGACAACCACGAGGCGTCGTCGGCCGAGGTGGTGTTCATCGCCACCCCGTGGGACGCCGCGGGCGCCACCGCGGCGGAATGCGCCCGCGAGCTCAAGGGCAAGGTCGTGATCTCGATGGCGAACGCCCTCGCCAGGGTGGGCCACGAGTTCCAGCCGCTGGTGCCGCCCCGCGGTTCGGTGGCGGCGTCGGTGCAGGCCGCCGTGCCGCGGTCGCTGGTGGCCGCCACCATGCACCACGTCCCGGCCAAGGAGCTCGGCGACATCGGCCACCCCGTGGAGTCCGACGTGCTGGTCTGCTCGGACCACCCCTCGGCCACCGCCACCACGATCGACATCGTCCAGAAGATCCCCGACCTCCGGGCGGTGGACGCTGGTGAGCTGTCGAACGCGGCACCGATCGAGGCGTTCGCCGCGGTGCTCCTCCAGGTGAACGTGAAGTACAAGACGCGCGTCGCCATCCGGTTCACGGGCCTGCCCCAGTGACGTCCCGGTAGCCTCCGGCGGTGCGTCTCTACGACACCGCCCGGCGGGAGGTCGTGCCCTTCGAGCCGGCCGACCGGGTGGTCACGATGTACACGTGCGGCATCACGCCGTACGACTCCACGCACCTCGGCCACGCGGCCACGTACCTCACGTACGACGTGTTGCAGCGTCGGCTCCGCGACCTCGGCCACGACACGCGGTGCGTGCGCAACGTGACCGACGTGGACGACAGCATCCTCCCGAAGGCCCGGGAGCTCGGTGTGCACTACCTCGACCTGGCCGCCGCGGAGCTGGCCCGCTTCGACGCCGACATGGTCCGGTTGGAGACGATCCCGGCCTGGTCCGAGCCGCGGGCGACCTCCGCCATCCCCGACATCCGCGGCTTCATCGGGATGGTGCTCGACCGGGGCTACGCCTACCAGGCCGGGGGAGCGGTCTACTTCGAGGTGGCGAAGTACGACGGGTTCGGGTCGATCAGCCACTACTCCCGTGACGAGATGCTGGCGCTCGCGGCCGAGCGGGGCGGGAACGTCGACGACGGGAACAAGCGCGACCCGCTGGACTTCGTCCTGTGGCAACCGTCGCTACCCGACGAGCCGTCGTGGGACACGCTGTGGGGGCCGGGTCGGCCCGGCTGGCACATCGAGTGCTCCGCCCTGTGCCTCCGTGAGCTCGGTACGACGATCGACCTGCACGGCGGGGGGTCCGACCTGATCTTCCCCCACCACGAGTGCGAGGCCGCGCAGTCGCAGGCCGCCACCGGGGAGCCGCTGGTGCGGCACTGGATGCACCAGGCGATGGTCCGCATGGACGGCGAGAAGATGTCGAAGTCGCTGGGCAACCTCGTGTTCGTGTCGGACCTGGCCGAGTTCTGGGACCCGCGTGCCATCCGGCTGGCCTGCGTCGGGCACCACTACCGGGACAGCTGGGAGTGGCACGGCGACCTGATGCCGACCGCGGACGAGCGGCTCCACCGCTGGGTGGCCGCCGGCGCCGGTTCCGGCGCGCTGGACGAGGTGCGCCGGGCACTCGACGAGGACCTCGACACCCCGGGGGCGGTGGCCGCCGTGGATGCAGCGGCGGCGCGTGGGGTGGGCGTGTCCGAGGCGGCCGCGCTGCTCGGTGTGGACACGTCCCGGCCCGTCGTCACTCCCGGCGGCTGACACGCCGGCCGCGGCCGGTGGGACCGGTCCGACGGATCCGGATTATGGCAGTAATCAGAATCAGGAATCTGATAGCATACGCGTGTCGTCCGGATCGGTGACGGGAGTGTGACCGCTGTGTGACCTCTCCGGATTCCTCCCCGGGCGGCACCGGCGCCGCCGGTAGGCTGTCGCCAGCGACGAATCGGAGAGGAGGAGGTGTGGGGCGAGACGCAGGCCAGATCCAGACGATCTGCAAGGCCGTACTGACCCCACCGTTCCGGTTCCTCTGGAAGGTCACCACCGAGGGCCTCGACCACGTGCCGTCCTCCGGCGGGGCGATCATCGCCCCCAACCACATCTCGGTGCTCGACTCGTTCTTCGTGCCGCTGGTCCTGCCCCGGCGGATCACCTACGTCGGCAAGGCCGAGTACCTCGACGACTGGAAGACCCGGTACCTGTTCCCGGCGATGGGCATGATCCCGATCGACCGCTCGGGCGGTGACGCCTCGGCCCGTGCCCTCGACGCCGCGGCGGGGATCCTCGACGACGGCGAGCTGTTCGGGATCTACCCCGAGGGTACGCGGGCACGCGACGGCCGGCTCCACAAGGGCCACACGGGCCTGGCCCGGCTGGCGTTGCGGACCAACAGCCCGATCGTGCCCGTGGGGATCATCGGCACCGATGCCGTCCAGCCCGCGGACGCCAGGTTCCCGGCGCCGTTCCGTCGCGTGCACCTGCGCTTCGGGCGCCCGATCCCGGTGGAGCGCTACCTCGACCGGGCCGACGACCGCATGGTCCTGCGCCAGCTCACCGACGAGGTGATGTTCGAGATCCGCTCGCTCACCGGCCAGGCGTACGTCGACGAGTACGCCACCAAGCCGTCCCGTCCCGTCGCCGAGCCCGAGGTGGCGCCGGTGGTGCCGCTGCCGGTGCGGCCCGCCCGCCCCGAGGCCCCGGTCGCCGAGCCCGGGATCGTGGTCGCGTCCGCGGCGGCGGGCCCGGTGGAGCTCGAGGTCGACGCGGCCGACGGCGTGGACCGGCGCAGCAGCGCGGCGGTGCTCACCTCCCGGCCGTTCGATCTGGATCTCGCGCTCGCCGGCGCCTGAGGCAACCCGGTTCGGGGGCCGCGGGGCGCGCCGGTAACCTCGGCGCCCATGTCCGACATCTCGATCACGTTGCCCGACGGGTCCGTCCGCTCCCTCCCCGAGGGCGCCACGGGCACCGACCTGGCCGCGTCGATCGGCCGCCGGCTCGCGAAGGACGCCGTCGTGGTGGAGGTGGACGGCGAACCGCGCGACCTCGCGGCGCCGCTGCCCGACGGCGCCACCGTGCGCATCGTCACGGACCGCGAGCCCGATGCGGCGGAGTACCTGCGCCACTCGACCGCCCACGTGCTGGCCCAGGCGGTGCTCGAGCTGTGGCCGGGCGCCACCTTCGCGGGTGGCCCGGCCATCGAGAACGGCTTCTACTACGACTTCGAACTCCCCGGCGGCGGCACCTTCACCGACGAGGACCTCGAGCGCATCGACGCCAAGATGCGCGAGATCATCGCTGCGGACCAGCCCTTCGAGCGGTTCGAGCTCCCGATCGGGGAGGCACGGGAACTGATGGCCGACCACCCCTACAAGCGGGTGTTCATGGACCTCGCGGCGTCGGGCGACGACGCGGACGGCGAGGTGGGCGGTGGCGACACGATCAGCTTCTACCGCAACACGCCGGCGTTCGTGGACATGTGCCTCGGCCCCCACGTACCGTCCACCGGCCGGCTGAAGCACTTCCGGCTCACCCGCCACGGGGGCGCCTACTTCCGCGGCAGTGAGGCCAACCCGATGCTGCAGCGGGTCTACGCGGTCGCGTTCCCCACGAAGGCCGAGCTCGAGGAGTTCCTGCACCGCCAGGAGGAGGCGGCCAAGCGCGACCACCGCAAGCTCGGGGTGGAACTCGACCTCTTCTCGTTCCCGGAGGAGGTCGGCTCGGGACTCGCCGTGTTCCACCCGAAGGGCGGGA
Source organism: uncultured Actinomycetes bacterium (assembly GCA_903868545.1). Classification (GTDB taxonomy): domain Bacteria; phylum Actinomycetota; class Acidimicrobiia; order Acidimicrobiales; family Microtrichaceae; genus CAIPVR01. Next base: position 3,066 of record CAIPVR010000256.1, on the reverse strand, counting down.
TCGTGCGCCGGCTGATGGAGGACTACTCCCGCCAGCGCCACGAGGAGGCCGGCTACGAGTTCGTCTACTCGCCCCACATCACGAAGGCCGACCTGTTCCAGACCTCGGGGCACCTCGACTGGTTCGCCGACGGCATGTTCCCGCCGATGGAACTCGACCCGCACGGTCACGACCAGGGCGACGGTGGAGGGGAGGAGGGCACCGGCACCTCGTACTACCTCAAGCCGATGAACTGCCCGTTCCACATCCTGATCTTCCGGAGCCGGCAGCGCTCGTACCGCGAGCTGCCGTTGCGGATGTTCGAGTTCGGCACCGTGTACCGCTACGAGAAGTCCGGCGTGGTCCACGGCCTCACGCGTGTCCGTGGCATGACCCAGGACGACGCCCACATCTTCACCACGAAGGAGCAGATGACCGACGAGCTGGGCACGATCCTCGCGTTCGTCCTCGACCTGCTCCGCGACTACGGCCTCGACGACTTCTACCTCGAGCTGTCCACGAAGCCCGAGGGCAAGGCGGTGGGGACCGACGAGGAGTGGGCCGAGGCCACCGACGCCCTGCGGCGGGTGGCGGAGTCGATGGACATCGACCTGGTGCTCGACGAGGGCGGCGGCGCGTTCTACGGACCGAAGATCTCGGTGCAGGCGCGTGACGCGATCGGCCGCACCTGGCAGATGTCGACGATCCAGGTGGACTTCCAGCTGCCGCAGCGCTTCGACCTCTCCTACGTCGGTGCCGACGGCGAGCGTCACCGGCCGATCATGATCCACCGCGCCCTGTTCGGCTCCGTGGAGCGGTTCTTCGGTGTGCTGGTGGAGCACTACGCGGGGGCGTTCCCGGCGTGGCTCGCCCCGGAACAGGTGCGGGTGCTCCCGGTGGCCGATGCCCACGCCGACCATGCCCACGCGGTGGCCCACGAACTGCGCGGGCACGGCTTCCGGGTGGCGGTGGTGGGAGCGGACGAGACGCTGGGCAACCGGATCCGCCGGGCCAAGGGCGAGAAGCTGCCGTACGTGCTGGTGGTGGGCGACGACGACGTGGCCCACGACACGGTCGGGGTGAACCCCCGCGGCGGCGAGGTGGAGCGCAACGTGCCCCTGCAGTCGTTCGCGGAACGGCTCGCCGGCGACATCGCCTCCAAGCGCTGAGGGGAACGACCGGTGCCGTACGACCACCTCTGGGCCACCTGGCGATCGGACTACGTCCGGGGCGTCACCGACACCCGGGTGCCCGCCGCCGGCCCCGGCGGGGAGGGCGCCCCCGAGGTGGACGTCCCGGGCCGGTCCCTCTTCGAGCGGATACTGGCCGAGGCCGGTGACGGCTCCGGGGACGCCGACCGGGAGGCCGGCATCGTCGTCCGTGGCGAGCGCTGCTTCGTGCTGCTGAACCGGTTCCCGTACACCTCCGGTCACCTGATGGTGCTGCCGAACCGGGCGGAGTCCGACCTCGAGGGTCTCGACGCCGCCGAGTACGCCGAGTTGTGGGAGCTCGTCCGGTCGGCCGTGGCGGCGCAGCGTCGCGGCCTCGGCTGCGAGGCGGTGAACGTGGGCCTCAACCTGGGGTTGGCGGCCGGGGGGTCGCAGTCGGACCACCTCCACGTGCACTGCGTGCCCCGCTGGGTGGGCGACGCGAACTTCATGTCGGTGACCGCCGACACGAGGGTGCTGCCGGTGTCGCTCGACGAGGCGTGGTCACGTCTGCGGTCCGTGTGGGAGCCGGCGCCCGGTGGCGGTACGGTGCGCTCGTGAGCGAACCGGACGGAGGGACCCAGCCGGGCTCGGGTGCCCCGAGCGACGACGAGATCGTCGACGAACTCCCGGAGGACCTCGACCTCGCGGGGTTCGTCGGGCCGTACACGTTCCCGAACAACAACCGTCGCCGCATCCCGGCCACGATCTACGTGGTGGCCGGCGTGGCCTGCATGGCGGTCTCGGTGCTCCGGGGTGACGAGTCGCCGCTGGTGAACGCGGGCACCCTCTGGGGCGGGGCGCTGTTGGCGCTGTTCGGACTGTACGGGTGGGTCGCGGGATGGACCCTGAAGGTGGAGGAGTCCGACGCCCTGGTCACTGCCTCCGCACAGGTCGGCTTCCCGGTGGGCCACGCCTCGGCACAGATGGCGTGGCGTGGCTGGCTCTCCCGGCCGACGTGGCGCATCCTCCTCTACTCGGCGGAGAACCCGCCCTCGAAACGGGGGATCGTGCTGGTCGACGGTGTGTCGGGGTCGGTGCTCGAGTGGTTCGTCGAGGACAACCCGGAGGACTGGAGCACCCTCGACCCGGCCCGCACCGGCCTCACGGGCTGAGCGCCGGGGCGGCCGGGATGCTTCCCTCGGGGCGCCGCGTCCGGTACGGTGCTAACTGTAGTTAGCACCGGCTCGAGCGGATCCTCCGCCCGCCCTTCGGGAGCGCACATGTTCGACGGGAACTTCCGCAGCCAGATCGAGGCGGGGCTGAAGCCGGTCGGCAACAGCATCAAGAAACTCGGCATCACCGCCGACATGATCACCGCCACCGGCATCGTGATCGGTGTGGGCGCCGCCATCGCCATCGGCGCCGGCGCCCTGAACCTGGGCCTCCTGCTCCTGGTGCTCACCGGCGTACCGGACCTGATCGACGGCGCCGTGGCCAAGGCCTGGGGGACGTCGTCGCAGCGGGGCGCCTTCTTCGACTCCGTCTCCGACCGTGTGACCGACGGCCTGCTGTTCGGTGGCGTCACCTGGTACCTCGCCGCGACCGACGGCCGCCCCTGGGTCGTGCTCCTCCCCGTCGCGTGCTACATCACCGCGTCCTGGGTGTCCTACATCCGCGCGAAGGCCGACGCGCTGGGCTTCGACGCCCGCGGGGGCCTCGTCGAGCGGGCCGAGCGGGTGATCCTGCTCGCGCTCGGCCTGCTGTTCTCCGGGATCCTCGTGCCGATCCTCGGCCTGATCGTGGTGCTCAACCTGATCACGGCCGGGCAGCGGTTCGTGAAGGTCTGGGGCCAGGCCACCACCGCGAGCCCGGCACTCAGCGACCGGCGCCGCCGCCGGCCGCGCACCACCCGTCCGGCCCGTCGCCAGGGCCGCGC
>CAIPVR010000255.1 GCA_903868545.1 uncultured Actinomycetes bacterium | reverse complement strand
GTGGATGCCCGCGTCGCGGACGAGGTGCAACCGGGGATGCGCCCGGCGGCGGTGTCTCAGCCGGGGATGCGCCCGGCGGCGGTGTCTCAGCCGGGGATGCGCCCGGCGGCGGTGTCTCAGCCGGGGATGCGCCCGGCGGCGCGGGCCGCGTCGACGGCGTCGTCGAGCTGGCGGGCGATGATGTCGAGGCCGGCGTCCCAGAAGCCCGGGTCCTCGAGGTCGCAGTCGACGATCCGGCCGAGTTCCGCCGGCTCCCGTGATCCACCGGCGCGCAGCAGCTCCAGGTAGGCCGGCACGAACGCGTCGCCCCGCTCCTGGTAGCGGGCGTAGACGGAGAGCGCGAGCAGCTGGCCGTAGGCGTACGCGTACACGTAGCCGGGCGTGCCGATGAAGTGCGGGATGTAGCTCCACCAGGTGCGGTAGCCGTCGGTGACCTCCACGGTGTCGCCGAGCATCGCCTCCTGGCTGGCGGCCCAGAGCTCGCCGAATCGCTCCACGGAGAGCTCGCCCTCCTCCCGCCGGGCGGTGTGCACCGAGTCCTCGAAGCGGTTCATGGCCACCTGGCGGAACACCGTGGCGATCGAGTCCTCCAGGGTGGAGGCGAGCAGCGCGAACCGGGCGCCGGCGTCGTCGAGGCGGCCGAGGAGCGCGTGGTTGGTGACGGTCTCGCCGAACACGGACGCCGTCTCGGCGAGCGTGAGCGGGGTGGACTGGTGGAACACGCCCTGCTCGCGCGACAGGTAGGCGTGCAGGCCGTGGCCGAGTTCGTGGGCCAGGGTCAGCACGTCGCGGTTGCGGCTCGTCCAGTTCAGGAGCAGGTACGGATGGTGACTCGGCACCGTGTAGGCGCAGAACGCCCCGGGGCGCTTCCCGGGCCGGACGGGGGCGTCGATCCATCCCTCGTCGAAGAAGCGGCGCGCGATGTCGGCGAGTTCGGGGCTGAAGCTGGCATACGCGTCGAGGACCATGGAACGCGCCTCCGCCCAGCCCACCTCGGACTCGTCCTCCGCCACCGAGGCCATCCGGTCGTAGTCGGCGAGCCGCTCGAGACCGAGGACCTGCGCCTTCAGCGAGTACCAGCGCTGCGGGATGTCGTAGCGGGCGACCACGGCGTCCACGAGGGCCTGCACCGAATCGTCGGACGCCTCGTTCGACAGGTTCCGCGCCGAGATCCAGGTGGGGTACTCGCGCAGGCGGTCGTCGACGGCCTTGTCGAGCAGCAGGGTGTTGAACACGTAGGCGCGGGTCCGGAGGCCGGGGGCGAGCCCCTCGGTCACCGCCGCGGCGGCGGCGGCACGCACGCCCCGGTCGGGGTGCTGCAGGAGTGACAGCCCCTGCTCGAGGGAGGCCGTGCCACCCTGGCCCACGCCCTCGGGCAGCTCCACCTCGATGGCGGAGGTGAGCTCGTCGAACAACCGGACCCACGCGCCGGACCCGGCCACCGACGTCTCGGTGAGCACCCGCTCCTCCGGCTCGGTGAGCAGGTGGTCCCGGTAACGGCGGACGGAGCGGAGGTGGTGGGCGCAGAAGTCCAGCCGCGGGTCCGCGAGCAGCTCCGTGGCCCGGGGGCCGGGCACGGCGGCCCACTCGAGGTCGAAGAAGACCAGTCGGGCCGCCAGTTCCGTGCCGCGCTCGTTGACGCGTGCCACGAGGGCGCCCCGCTCCGGATCGACGGTGTCCTCCGAGAAGCGGAGCATGGCGTAGTAGCCGGCGCGGCCCTGCACCTCGGCGAGCTCGGCCTGCAGGTGCATCGCGTCGGCGAGAGCCCCGGCGTCGAGCTCGCCGACCGTGCCGCGGAGCACGGCGAGCTCATCGGTGAGGGCCTCGGCCCGGTCGAGGAGCGAGTCGACGTCGGCGTCGCCCAGCAGCGGCTCGAGGTCCCAGGCGACGTCCGCGGCGGTCAGGTCGGCGTCGGGGGTGCCGGAGGGGTCGTCGGGGGAGGTGTCGGTGGGGGTCTGCACGTCGGTCACGCGCTGCAGGCTACGGGGAGGAGCCGACCGATCCGGCGCGTGCGCCGATGCCGTTGTCCTGCTGACGCCCCGCCGCCGCCCCACCGCCGCCCCACCGCCATCACACAGGTCGGGAGGTTCCTGTTCTTGACAGCTCCTTTCCTAGGGAGTTAGGTGTGCCTATCAACGTGGTAGGTACACCGAACTCCATTTAGGAGGAACGCTGACATGCGCACGAGGTCCACGACCCGACCCGGCGGCCGGGTCCGCCGCCGTCTGACGGTGCTGGCCGGATCGGCGCTGGCCCTGGTGGCCGCGGCGTGCGGCGGGGAGACGGCGCAGGAGCCGTCCACGTCGGCCGGGGGCGGGGGCGCCACCACGATCGACACGTCGAAGCCGGTGACCGTGTACCTCGGCCGTCACTACGGGATCGAGCCGGTCTTCGCCGAGTTCACCAAGGCCACCGGCATCCCGGTGGAGTTCACCACCGGCAAGGACCCCGAGCTCCGGGAGCGGCTCGTGGTCGAGGGCCCGAACACCACGGCGGACCTCTACCTCGCTGCGGACGCCGGCAACCTCGAGCTGGCCGAGCGGGCCGAGGTGCTGGCCCCGGCCCGCTCCGAGGTGCTCGACGGGGCCGTCCCGGAGCGCCTGCGCGACCGGGACGGTGCCTGGCACGGGTTGTCGGTGAGGGCCCGCACGGTGGTGACCTCGAGCGAACGGGTGCCGGAGGCGGACGTGCCGACCGGCTACGACGGACTCGGTGACGCGAAGTGGAAGGGCCGCCTGTGCCTCCGCCCGTCCACCCACCCGTACACCCAGTCGCTGGTGTCGTCGCTGATCGCCTCCCGCGGCGAGGACGGTGCCACCGAGGTGGTCGAGTCGTGGGTGGCCAACGAGCCCACCTACATCGACTCCGACAGTGAGATCCTCGGCGCCATCGCATCAGGTCGCTGCGACGCGGCGATCGTCAACAGCTACTACCTGCCCCGCCTCGAGGCCGAGAAGGGCGAGCAGCCGGTGCGGCTGAGCTGGGTGACCGACGAACCGGGCGTGCACGTGAACATCAGCGGCGCGGGCATCACCCGCCACGGCGACAATCCGGCCGGCGCCCGGCGCCTGCTCGAGTGGCTGGCCACCGACGGCCAGGCCCGCTTCGCCGAGGTGAACTTCGAGTTCCCCGCCAACCCCGACGTGGCCCCGCGGCCCGAGCTGGTGGCCCTGGGCGGGTTCACGCCCGACCCGGTGCGCGTCGAGCGCTTCGGCACCCTCCAGCCCGACGCCGTGATGCTGCTGGACCGGGCCGGCTACCAGTGAGCACCGGCCGGGCGTCGGCCCGGCTCCCGGCCGCCCTCTGGGCCGGCCTCGCCGGTGCGGCCCTCCTGGTGCTCGCCCCGGTGGCGGCGCTGGTCTCCTCGGCGCTCCGCCCGGAGACCGACGTGTGGGCGCACCTGGCTGCCACCCGGCTGCCGGGGATGGCGGTTGCCACCGTGGTGCTGGTGACGGTCGTGGCCGTGGCGAGTGCGGTGCTGGGCACCGCGCTGGCGTGGCTCGTCGCGGCGCACCGGTTCCCCGGGCGGAACCTCCTGGTGTGGCTGCTCGCCCTGCCCCTGGCCGTGCCCGCCTACGTGAGCGGCTTCGTGTGGGTGGACACCTTCGGCGTGCGCAACCTCGGCACGGCCGCAGTCGTGCTCACCCTGTCGCTCTACCCCTACGTGTACGTGCTGGCGCTCGCCGCCTTCCGGGACCAGCCGGCGGGGGCGTGGAACTCGGCCCGGACCCTCGGCTGCCCCCGGGGCGCCGCGTTCCGCCGCGTGGCCCTGCCCGCCGCGCGTCCGGCCGTCCTGGCCGGTTCGGTGCTCGTGGCCCTCGAGGTGCTCACCGATGTGGGAACCGTGCGCCTGTTCAACGTGCAGACGGTGGCCGACGGCGTGTTCCGGGTGTGGTTCGGCCTCGCGCAGCGGGAGGCCGCGACGGAACTCGCCGGCCTGCTGCTCCTCGCCGCGGCCGCACTGCTGCTCGCGGAACGGCGCGCCACGCGTCGCAGCGCGTCCGGCACCGCGGCGGGCGGGCGCGACACCCGGCGCATGGAGCCGGTGCGCCTCGCCGGTGCCGGGTGGTGGGCGGTGGCCGGCGCGGCGGGGGTCGTCGCCGTGGCACTGGTGTTCCCGGTGGCGCGTCTCGTCGCGTGGGCGGCCGAGGCCGTGGGCCGGGGTGCCACCGCGTCCGCCGCCGGCGGTGTGGGTCATCACCTCGGTTCCACGGTGCGGGTGACCGTGGCCACCGTCCTGGCCTGCACCGTGGTGGGGGTGGTGGTCGCCCTGGCCACCCGGTGGTCGCGCGGCCGCGGTGCACGGGCACTGGCCACGTCCACGACGCTGGGCTACGGCCTGCCGGGGCCCGTCATCGCCCTCGGGGTGCTGGTGGTGCTCGCCGCCGTGGACCGCACCGGCTGGCTGCCCCGGGGGACGCTGCTCGTGGGGTCGTTCCTCGGGCTGGTGGTGGCGCTGGTGGTGCGGTACCTGGCCCTGGCCGTGAAGCCGGCCGAGCAGGCGGTGGGCCGGGTGGGCCGCTCGGCCGAGGACGCGGCTCGGATGCTCGGCGCGGGGCCGGGCCGTGTGGTCGGCCGGGTGCAGCTGCCGCTCGCCCGGGGTGGCCTGGCCGTCGCGGCCGCGCTCGTGGCGCTCGACGTGGTGAAGGAGCTCCCGGCCACGCTGCTGCTGCGACCGTTCGGGGTGGACACCCTGCCCGTGTGGGTGTGGCAGGCCTCGAGCGACTCCCGGTGGGCCGAGGCGGGTCTGCCGTCGCTGGTGCTGGTCGTGGTGGCCGCCGTGCCGACGGCGTTCCTGTTGCGCACGGTGCTCAGGGGTCGCTCGGTCGCCTGGTGACGCGCCGACCGCCGGTTCGACCGCGGCGGCGCCTCCCGCGGTTCCGTCCGCGGACGTGTGTGGGGACCCGCGGTTCCGGTGGTCATCCGCACCGGTTGCGGCGGCGACGTCCAGGTGGAGGATCGAACAGGTGTTCGATACGCTCGGGTCGTGGGCTTCAACAACCCCGACGTGCCGTGGTCGGAGCTGGAACGTCGACTGTCGGACCGTGCCCCGGGGAAGGACCGTGCCCCGGGGAAGGACCGTGCCCCGGGGAGTGCCGATCCGATCGCACCGCGCCACCGGGCCCCGGCCCACCCCGGCGACGGTGGCGACAGCCCCGCCTGGTCGCACCACCGGGAGCCCTACAGCGCACCCGCCGTGCTGCGGCCCTCCGGCACCGTGCCCTACGCGGAACTGCACTGCCACTCCGCCTTCTCCTTCCTCGACGGTGCCTCCCAGCCCGAGGCCCTGGCCGAGGAGGCGGCCCGTCTCGGCCTGGAGGCCCTCGCGCTCACGGACCACCACGGTTTCTACGGCGTCGTCCGCTTCGCCGAGGCGGCCCGCGCCCTGGGCCTGCCCACGGTGTTCGGTGCCGAGGTCACGCTCAACGCACCCGAGCCACGGCCGGGTCCTCCTGATCCAGGGGGGAGACATCTGCTGGTCCTGGCCCGCGACCCGGTGGGGTACGCCCGGCTGGGCACGCTCCTGTCGGAGGCCCAGATGGCGGGGGAGAAGGGCCGGCCCCGGTTGTCGTTCGCGGAGGTGGCCGAGGCGGCCTCCGGCCGGGCCCGGGGTCACTGGGCGGTGCTGACCGGCTGCCGCAAGGGCACGGTGCCCGCGGCGCTGGTGGCCGACGGCCCGGCCGCCGCGGAACGCGAACTGCGGGCACTGGTGGCCGCCTTCGGCGCGGAGCACACCTTCGTGGAGCTCTGGGACCACGGCGACCCGCTCGACTCGTCCCGCAACGACGCCCTCGCCGAGCTCGCGGTGCGGGCCCGGGTGGGGCTGGTGGCGTCGAACAACGTCCACCACGCCACGCCGGCCGAGCGGCGTCTGGCCACCGCGCTGGCCGCCGTGCGGGCACGGCGCAGCCTCGACGAGCTCGACGGCTGGCTGCCCGGTGGGGGGGCGGCCCACCTGAGGTCGGGGGCCGAGCAGGCCCGACGCTTCGCCCGGTACCCCGGCGTGGTGGCCGCGGCGGCCGAACTGGGCCGGGACTGTGCGTTCGACCTGCGTCTGGTGGCCCCGAACCTGCCGCCGTACCCGTGCCCGGTGGAGCCGGCACTCGGTCGGCCGCTCACCGAGGCCGAGTTCCTGCGCCGGCTCACCGAGGAGGGCGCCACCCGTCGCTACGGGCCCCGCCACGCCGAGCGGGTGCCCGGGGCGTGGGCCCAGATCGACCGGGAGCTGGCGCTCATCGAGCAGCTCGACTTCCCCGGCTACTTCCTCGTGGTGTGGGACATCGTCGAGTTCTGCCGGCGCAACGACATCCTCTGCCAGGGCCGGGGCTCGGCGGCCAACTCGGCGGTCTGTTACGCGTTGGGCATCACCAAGGCCGATGCCGTGCGCCTGGGTCTGTTGTTCGAGCGGTTCCTGTCGCCCGAGCGCGACGGTCCCCCCGACATCGACCTCGACATCGAGTCGGGTCGTCGCGAGGAGGCCATCCAGTACGTCTACGAGCGTCACGGCCGTTCGCACGCGGCGCAGGTGGCGAACGTGATCACCTACCGGGCCCGCTCCGCGGTGCGCGACGCGGCCAAGGCGCTGGGGTACGCCCCCGGCCAGCAGGACGCCTGGTCCAAGGAGATCGACCGGTGGGGTGGCGTGCCGGAGCGTTCGGACCGCACCGCGGCGGTGGGGGAGGGCTGCGGGGTCAGCGCGCCCGACACGGTGCTCGACCTCGCCCGCGGGCTCGCGGACCTGCCCCGTCACCTCGGCATCCACTCCGGGGGCATGGTCATCTGCGACCGGCCGGTGGTGGAGGTGTGCCCCACGGAGTGGGCGCGGATGGAGAACCGTTCGGTGCTGCAGTGGGACAAGGACGACTGCGCGGCAGCGGGCCTCGTGAAGTTCGACCTGCTGGGCCTGGGGATGCTCTCGGCGCTGCACCACTGCATCGACCTGCTGCGCGACCACCGGGGGATCGAGGTGGACCTCGCCGAGCTGCCGCAGGAGGACGCCGTCTACGACATGTTGTGCCGGGCCGACTCGGTGGGCGTGTTCCAGGTGGAGTCACGGGCCCAGATGGCCACCCTGCCCCGGCTGCGGCCCCGCTGCTTCTACGACCTGGTCGTGGAGGTGGCCCTCATCCGGCCCGGTCCGATCCAGGGCGGTTCGGTGCACCCCTACATCCGCCGCCGCAAGGGTGAGGAGCCCGTCACCTACCTGCACCCGTTGCTGCGCCCTGCGCTGGAGAAGACCCTGGGGGTGCCGCTGTTCCAGGAGCAGCTGATGCAGATGGCCATCGACGTGGCCGGTTTCAGTCCGGCGGAGGCCGACCGGCTCCGTCAGGCCTGGGCTCCAAGCGTTCGGCCCGTCGCATGGCCGAACTACGGGAGCGCTTCGACCGGGGCCTGGCCCGCAACGGGATCACCGGTGTGGTGGCCGACGCCATCTGGGACAAGCTCGCCGCGTTCGCGAACTACGGATTCCCGGAGTCGCACTCGGTGAGTTTCGCCTACCTCGTGTACGCGTCCTCGTGGTTGAAGTACCACCACCCGGCCGCGTTCTGCGCGGCGCTGCTCAACGCGCAGCCCATGGGCTTCTACTCGCCGCAGTCGTTGTGCCAGGACGCCCGGCGCCACGGGGTCACGGTGCTCACGCCGGACCTGAACGCGTCGGCCGCCACCGCCACCCTCGAGTGGGCGCCGGCCGGCGACCCTCCCCCCGGCTCTGTGTCGCGTGTGACTACTGATGACTGCGTCGGCGCGACACAGAGCGGGGGTGGGCGGGGGCGGGACGACGCAGACCCGTCCACCTGGGGATTCGATGGCCCCGCCGTCCGGCTGGGCATCGGCTCGGTGCGTGGCATCGGTGCCGACCTGGCCGAGGAGGTTGCCGCCGGCCGTCCCTACGCCGGGGTGGAGGACCTGGCCCGCCGCGTCCGTCTCGACCGGACCCGGCTCGAGGCGTTGGCCACCGCCGGGGCGTTCGGCTGCTTCCGCGGCGCCGACGGCCGGCTGCTCGACCGCCGCCGGGCGCTGTGGACCGCCGGGGCGGCCGCGGAGGTGCGCCCGGGGCGACTGCCCGGCACAGCGCTCGGACTCCACGCGCCGCAGCTCCCCGGCATGGACGACCGGGAGACCGCGGTGGCCGACCTGTGGGCCACCGGGGTGGCCCCCGACGGCCACCCCACCCGGTTCGTCCGCCGGGAGCTGGACCGTCGCGGCGTGGTGGTCGCCGCCGAACTCGGCGGTCGGGAGGACCGCAGCCGCGTCCGGGTGGCCGGAGTGGTCACCCACCGCCAGCGGCCGGCCACCGCGTCGGGCGTCACCTTTCTCAACCTGGAGGACGAGACCGGACTGGTGAACGTGGTGGTGTCGGTTGGGTGCTGGGCCCGGCACCGGGCGGTGGTCCGCTCGGCGCCGGCGCTCCTCGTGTCGGGCCTCCTCGAACGCACCGTCGACGGCGTGCTCAACGTGGTGGCGCACCGGATCGAGGCGCTCCCCGTCCCGGCCACGGCGGGTTCGCGCGACTTCCGCTGATCCCCCGGGCCGCACCGGTAGCGTGAAGGCCACCAGGCCACCGTCGGAGGAGACGTCGCCATGCCCATCCACGGTTCGTTGTTCCAGGAGTTCGCGGAGACCGCCGGCGCGGACCCGTTCACCCTCCAGAACAAGAAGATGCTCAAGTGCTTCATGCAGTACGGGCCCGTCAACGCGAAGACCGGCTCGATGGTCGCCTACCAGGGCGACGTGCGCTTCACGAAGGCCGGTTCCGGCGGCCTCAACAAGATGGTGAAGTCGAAGCTCACCGGTGAGGGCGTCGACATCATGCTGTGTGAGGGCGCCGGCGAACTGTTCCTGGCCGACATGGCGTCCGAGATCCAGGTCTTCTACCTCGAGAACGACATGGTCTCGGTGAACGGTGCCAGCGTGCTGGCCTTCTCCGCGTCGATCGAGTGGGACATCCACCGGGTCAACGCGGGCCGGGCGTCGATGATGGCGGGCGGGCTCTACAACGTCAGCCTCCGTGGCACCGGGTACGTGGCGGTCACCACCAAGGGTGAGCCCGTGGTGCTCGACGTCGCCGGGGCGCCCACGTACGCCGACGCGGACGCCGTGGTGCTGTGGACCTCCGGGGTCTCCATGGACGTCCGGGTGGACACCGGCGGCCTCAAGTCGATGATGCGCGGCGGCTCCGGTGAGCTGGTGCAGATGGCCTTCGGCGGGCAGGGCTACGTGATGGTCCAGCCGTCGGAGAGCGTGGTGCAGGGCGGCGCCCAGCAGGCACAGTCCGGCTCCGGTGGCATGCTCGGCGGCCTGCTCGGGCAGTGACCCCCGGGGGGCGCTGCGCCGCGACCCCTTGAGCGGATGCTCCCTCCTGCCGATGGGAGGGGGCGATGAGGGACGATCCGCACTTCCGTGGGCGCGCCGCCGGTGTGTCCGTCGCCGCCCGACGACCGGCACGCGCCGGACGGTCCGGCCCCACGGGCCGCGTCGGCGGTGCCGTCAACGCGGCTGCCGCGTCGGGCGTTGAACAACCCGTGGAGCATTCGCATCGCCGTGGAGGATCACCGCCGTTCCGGCCGGGTCGCCCGGCCCGCCCGGCGCGTGCCGGTCGGTCCGGGTTGGCGCTCCTCGCCGCCTCGCTCGCCGTGACCGTGGCGCTCGCGTCGGTGCCCGGCGCGGCCGGTGCCGCACCGGCGCCGTCGGGACCGACCACCACGACCGCCACCGCTCCAGCGACCACCCGCCCCGCGGCCACCCGCCCAGCGACCACCCGCCCAGCGAC
>CAIPVR010000254.1 GCA_903868545.1 uncultured Actinomycetes bacterium | reverse complement strand
TCTCGGCGCCCCTGACCGCCGAAGTCCGCGAGGGACCGGAGAGCCCGCGGGGGCGAGCGCCCGCCCGGGCCGTCAGCGGGGCAGGGTGAGCGAACCGTCGGCCGCCCGGACCGCGAGTCCGTCGGCCACCAGCGAGTCGGCCACCACGACCGCCGCAGCCACGTCTCGACCCGTCACCCCCGAGAGCTCCGACGGTGGCACCGGCCCGGCCTCCAGCGCACGCATCAGCCGGCCCCTGGCCTGACGGGCGGACCCCTCGAACGGCGCCTGCCGACGCGACACCCCCGCCGAGCCCGCCGCCGGGTCCGGCAGCGGCCGACCGGTCCTCGCCCAGAGACAGGTCCGGCGCACCGGACAACCCGTGCACTCCGGCACCGCCGGCCGGCAACGGAGCGCGCCGAGGTCGAGCATCCCCTGGTTCCAGGCCCAGCCCTCCCCCACCGGCACCCACTCGTCGGCGGCGAGCTGTGCCTCGCGCGGGGTGAGACGACGCCCGGCGCGCCGGGCCAGCACCCGGCCCACGTTCGTGTCGACCACCGCCACGTCCTCCTCGAACGAGAACGCCAGCACGGCCCGCGCGGTGTACGGACCCACGCCCGGCAGGTCGAGCAGGTCGTCGAGGTGCCGGGGGAACGTCCCGCCGTGGTGGTCGCGCACCCGCACCGCGGCGCCGTGCAGGTCGCGGGCCCGACGCGGGTAGCCGAGGCCCGACCACTCGGTGAGCACGTCGGCCACGGTCGCGGCAGCACACCCCGCAGGGTCCGGCCAGCGCCGGAGGAACCGCTCCCAGCGGGGCACCACCCGGTCCACCTGCGTCTGCTGCAGCATGACCTCGGCCACGAGCACCGCCCAGGGGTCGCGGGTGCGGCGCCAGGGCAGGTCGCGGCGGGCGGCGGCAGCCCAGTCGAGGACCCTGCGCTGCTCGCCGGTCAGTCGAGGCGCCGGCACCGGTGCAGCACCGTGTCGTGCGGGTACGTGAACCGGCCCGAGAGCCCGAACCGGTCCGTCAGTAGTTCGCCCGCCTCGACGAGCAACGCCTCCCTCGCCGAGGGAGCGAGGGTGGCCACGAAGCTGGTGGAACGGAGGCGCTCGAGCACGCCGTCCACGTCGGTGGGTACTGGGTTGGGCCAGCGGCGGGTCTCGAGCGGGCCGAAACGGGCCGATGCCGCGACGAGGTCGTCCCACGGTTGTTCCCGGTGGTCGTCGTAGGGCCGGCCGCCCGTGCGGGCCTCGACCAGGTCGGTGAGCGCCGCCACCCACGGCTCGGAGGCGTCGCGGGCGTTCCACAGCAGGAACAGCTCGCCGCCGGGCACGAGCACCCGGGCCAGCTCCGTCAGGGCCGCCGGCGCGTCGAACCAGTGGAACGCCTGGGCCACGGTGCACACGTCGAAGGTGCCGGACCGCAGCGGCAGTGCCTCGGCCACACCGAGCACCGCCGGGGCCGCGGGTACCGCCCGCACCAGGTGCCGCGCCATCGGGTCGAGCGGCTCGACGGCGGTCACGTCGAGGCCGAGCCGGGCGAGCTGACCGGTGAGGATCCCGGTCCCGGCGGCCACGTCGAGCAGGCGGGCGCCGGTACCGACCGACCGTGCCGCGTCGGCCACCTCACCGACCGCCGCACGGGCGTAGGCGGGCCGGATGCGGGCGTAGCTGGAGGCGGCGGAGGAGAAGCCGCCGGCGGCGACGGGATGGACCGTCATCGCCCCAGCCTCGCGCGCCGGGGAGCCACCGAACGCAGCGGCCGGACGGCCACTGGCCGCCCGTGGCCCGGCTCCGGCGCGGGACGTCGGCGCGGCTTGGGAGGTGGCGGTTACCCGGCGGTAACCTCGGCCCATGAGCACCGGTACCACTCCCCCCACCTCGGCCGACCTGGTCACCGCGGCCGCCGCCCTCGACGCCGCCCAGGCCGTGCTCGACCGGGGCATCTCCCGGCTGGCGAACGACGGGATCGACGAGAACCAGGTCCTCGCCTACGACGTGGCCCACGCCGCGGCCGGGGTGATGGCCGCACGGGGCCTCCTGTCCTACGGCCAGAAGGGCGACACCGAGTCGCTGGTCACCGCGGCGTTCGCGGCGGACGTGATCGCCGACCTGGCCGCCAAGATCTACGGCCGGGAGACCGAGTGGAACGTCGAGCCCGGCGCGCTGGACGCGGCCCGGGAGTTCGTGGCCACCTACCGCGACCCGCAGTTCCTGGCCTCGCTGGCCGACACCGACGGCCCCCGCGGCCTGACCGACGACTTCGAGCTGGTGCAGGACACCTTCCGGCGCTTCGCCGAGGAGAAGCTCGTGCCGATCGCCGAACACATCCACCGCCACAACGCCGACATCCCCGAGGAGATCATCACCGGCCTCGCCGAGATGGGCGCCTTCGGCCTGTCGATCGAGGAGGAGTACGGCGGGTTCGCGAGCGGTGACGAGTCGGACTACATCGCCATGGTGGTCGCCACCGAGGAGCTGTCCCGCGGCTCGCTCGGCGCCGGCGGCTCGCTCATCACCCGCCCCGAGATCCTGGCCCGGGCCCTGGAGGCCGGCGGCACCGAGGAGCAGAAGCAGGAGTGGCTGCCCAGGCTCGCCACCGCGGAGGTCATGAACGCCGTGGCCGTCACCGAGCCCGACTACGGCTCCGACGTCGCCGGCGTGAAGGTCACCGCCACCCCGGTCGACGGCGGCTACCTGATCAACGGCGTGAAGACGTGGTGCACCTTCGGCGCCCGGGCCGACGTGCTGATGCTGCTCGCCCGGACCGACCCCGACCGCGCCGCCGGCCACAAGGGCCTGTCGATGTTCGTCGTACCGAAGGAGCGGGGCGAGGCGCACGGCTTCGAGCTCACCCAGGACAACGCCCACGGGGGCGGGAAGATGGAGGGCC
>CAIPVR010000253.1 GCA_903868545.1 uncultured Actinomycetes bacterium | reverse complement strand
TCCTCGGCCTGTGGGCGGGGCTCACCCGGCCGGTCGGGTCGGGTGCCGATGAGACCCACGCGAGCGTCAGCGGGATCGGTCGCCCGCACCGGCTGACCGCGGAGGAGGAATCCGCCGTCGCCCGGGCGGCCGTCGCCCTCCACGGGCGCTACGGGTGGTCGTCGGTGCTCCTGGAGTCCGTGGCCGCCACCGCGGAGGTGCCGATGGGCCGCCTGATCCGGTCCCGACCCGATCGGCGCCACCTGGCTCCGCTCGTCTGGGTCGACCTCGCCGACCGGCTGGAGCGACGGGCGGAGGACGGTCCCGGTGACCCGCTCGAGGCGCTGGCAGAACTGGCCTGCCGGAACCGCGCCGCGTCGGCCGCCCTCGTGGGACTCCGGCTGGACCTGGCCGACGAACCCCTCGCGGTGCCCGCCGGCGAGGACGCCGAGGTCGTGGTGCGGCGCCTCGCCGGCCTGGTACCCGGTGCCCGGGACGACGACCGTGCGCTCGGCGCGGTGGAGGCGACGCTGGCCCTGGCGGGCTCGCCGTCGGAGCTCCCGGTCGGTGCGGTGGTCTCGGCGGCCCGGGCGGTGCTGGCGTGAACCCGGCCTCGGGCGCCGCCGACCGCATCCGGGAGGCCGCGCTCCGGATGGTCCACGACGCCACCCTCGACGACCTCGCGTCGTTCGTCACCGCGACCCGACTCGCGGCCGAGGCGGGGGTGTCGCCCTCGACGCTCCAGGCGCTCTTCCCGCCCGAGGCCGCCGGCGGTGGCCGAGTCCGGACCACGGCCCAGGCCGCCATGCGGAGTGCCGTCGTGGGCCCCGCGTTCGACGGCCGTCCCGTCGTTGCGGTGGTGGAGGGATTCGTCACCGACCTGGAGGAGGCGGCCGGCAGCGGCCGATCGCGTCCCTCGGTGTCGGAACTGTTCGACGCCCTCGCCCGGTTGGCGGCGGACTACGCGACGGGCCCGCTCACCGTCGAGTACAACCGGGAGTTCCTGGCCGCGGCCGCGGCGGGGGCGGACGACGTCCTCAGGCTGGACGCGGCCGAATGGCACCGGACGGTGCTCGCCGAATGGGCTGCGGTCGCCGAACGGCTCTGTCAGCTGACGGGCCGCTCGTTGGTGGAGGGCGTCACGCCGGAGGCGGTGGCCCTCGCGTTCGTGATGGCCTTCGACGGCGCGGTGCTCAACCTCCGGATGGTCCGCGGCGCCGAGCCCGAGGGGGTCCGGCGGCTGTTCGAGGCGATCTGGGGCGGCCTCACCCGCCGGCCGGACGACCTCGACGACCTCCTCGCGCACCGCGTGGCGGTGCTGTCCGACCAGCCCTTCGGACCGTCCGAACTCGACGCCGTGACGGGGGCGGTGCGCCGCCTGAACGACCGGGTGGGTTGGGGCGGGGTGACGCTGCGGAAGGTGGGCCAGCTCAGCGGGCTCCCGCCCGGCCGACTCGCGGAGGTGGCGCCCGACCGCGACCACCTCGCAGGGATCGCGTGGGTCGACGTGTGCCACGACGTGTCGAGGGCCTGCCCGCGGGGAACGCCCGTCGACGAGGTCGCCCGGGCCCTGGTCGACGCGGTCTGCTCGCACCGCGCCCTCGTGGGCTCGCTGCTGCGGGCCGGGCTCGCGCCCGGGGGGCCGCCCTCGTGGTGGCCGGTGCCCGGCCGGGGTGCGGGACCCCTGATCGACGCCCTCACCGACGCCACCGGCGGGCCGCCCGGGGAGGCGGCTGCCGTGGTGGTGGACGCCGTGCTGCTCGGTGCCGCGCACGACGCCCCCCGGCCGGTCCTCGAGCAGGTGGTGACGGGCCTGCTCGGCGACGGGGCACCGGGTGGCGGGTCCGGTGGAGGGGGCGGTGGTGGTGGAGTCCGTCAGTAGCCGAGGGCCACGTCGACCGGACCGAGCAACGGTCCTCCCGCGATCCACCGGGCCACGTTCTCGGTGATCCGTGCGGCGAGCAGGGGCCGGGCCATCTCCGGGGTGTTCCCCACGTGCGGCGTGATGATGCAGTTGGGCAACGACCAGAGCGGATGGCCGTCGGGCAGGGGTTCGGGGTCGGTCACGTCCAGGCCCGCACCACCGATGGTGCCGGCGCCGAGCGCCGCCACGAGGTCGTCGGTCACCACGTGCGCACCGCGGGCCACGTTCACCAGCCAGGTCGACGGTGTGAGCAGCCGCAGGCGCCGGGCGTCGACGACGCCGCGCGTGTGGGGCGTGAGGGCGAGCGCCAGCACCACGAGGTCACGTTCCTCGAGGGCGGCGTCGAGTTCGTCGGGGCCCACCACTCGGGCGGCGCCGGCCATGGTGATCGGCCGGGACCGGACGACCGTCACGTCGCAGCGGAACGGCGCCAGCAACTGCAGGAGTTCGTCGGTGATGCCGCCGCCGCCCAGCACGGTGACCCGGGCGCCGGCGAGGTTCGTCCCGATCGTGCCCGCCTCCCGCCAGCGGCCGGAACGGGCGTAGCGCCCGAGCCCGCGCATCCCGGCCAGCGCCAGGGTGAGTGCCATCTCGGCCACCGGCTCGGCGTACACGCCCTTGCCGCACGTCCAGTGGCGCTCCTCGTCGATCACCCCGACGTACGGCTCGATCCCGGCCCAGGGCAGCTGCACCCATGCGATGCGGTCACCGTGGTCGTCGAGCAGGCGGCGCAGTCCGGCCGGGTCGTCCGGGTCGGCCCACAGCACGGCGTGGGCCCGCTCGGCGGGCACCACCCGCCCGCCGCCGGCCCGCACGGCCTCGGCCATCCAGGACGGCGCGCCGGCCGGTCCCACGGCCACCAGTTCCCGTCCCGACGACGTGTCCACCGGGTCAGTCCAGCACGCCGTCGGGTGCGTCCGCGCCGTGGTCGCCGGCGGGGTCGACGGGTACAGTTGACGGTTCCCCCCGGAGCAGCAGCGCCAGGAGTGCAGTGCCCAACCATCCCGAGCTGGAGGCCGAGCAGGCCTACGTGGACCACGCGTACGAGTGCCTGGAGCGCTCCCGGCGGGAGGTGGAGGCCATGCGGTCCAGCGTGGAGGGCGGCGCCGGCGGCACCTTCCAGAGTCGCTTCGAACGCGACGTGGTGCACGACCGGGTCGACGCCCGGCTCGCCCAGCTCGACCTCGGCGACCTGTCGCTGGTGTTCGGGCGGATCGACACCGACGGCGTCGGGGAACCCACCACGGAGGATGCGGTCGGCCCCACCCCGCCCGGGGGCGTGGGGGAGACGTTCTACGTGGGCCGCCTCGCCGTGGCCGACGAGCGGCGCGACCCGGTGGTGGTGGACTGGCGGGCGCCGGTGGCCGAGTCGTTCTACCGGGCCACCGGCCGCGACCCGATGGGTCTCGTGCGCCGCCGCCACTTCGCGAGCCGCGGCCCCGTGCTGCTCGGCATCGACGACGAGCTGTTCGGCTCGGCCACCGAGGCCCTCGACCGTGGCGAGGTGCAGGGTCACGGTGCGCTCATCGCCGCGTTGGAGGAGTCCCGTTCGGGTCGCCTGAGCGACATCGTCGCCACGATCCAGTCCGAACAGGACGTGATCATCCGCTCGGCGCTGCCGGGCGTGCTGGTGGTGCAGGGGGGTCCGGGCACGGGGAAGACGGTCGTCGCGCTGCACCGGGCCGCGTACCTCCTGTACACGCATCGCTTCCCGCTCGAGGGCCAGGGCGTGCTCGTCGTCGGCCCGAACCGGGTGTTCCTCTCCTACATCGAGCAGGTCCTGCCGTCGCTCGGTGAGGCCGGGGTGGAGATCGCCGTGCTCGCCGACCTCGTGCCGGGTGCCCGGGTGGGTGGCTACGACGACGAGCCGACCGCCCGGGTGAAGGGCGATCCCCGGATGATCGACGTGGTGGCCAAGGCGGTGCGGGACCGGGAGCGACCGCTGCGCGAGCCGCTGCGGGTCCCCTACGGCGTGCAGCGCCTCGTGGTCACCCCGGCCGAGTCCGCCGAGATCGTGGCCACCGCTCGCCGGCGGTTCCGCACCCACAACGCCGGTCGGAAGCTGGTGGAGCAGCTCCTGTTCGAGCGGCTCTGCGCCTCGGCCCGCACGGAGGAGACGCCCGAGGTGGTGCGGGAGCGGACCCGCCGGCTCCCCGAGGTGCGGGCGGCGCTGGAGCGGATGTGGCCCGTGCTGACGCCCGCCGAACTCCTGAACGACCTGTTCGGCTCCCCGGGACTGCTGCGGATCGCGTGCGAGCGCTGGTTCCCGGCCGAGGAGTACCGCCGGCTGGCGAGGCCTCGCCGCTCCGACCCGACGGAGGCGAGCTTCACCCACCACGACGTCCCCCTGCTCGACGAGGCGCTCGAGCGGCTCGGGCCCCGGCCACGGCACCGCGACCGCGACGTGGTCCGCACCTACGGCCACATCGTGGTGGACGAGGCCCAGGACCTGTCGCCCATGGAGCTGCGGATGCTGGACCGCCGCTCGCTGAACGGCTCGATGACGGTGGTGGGTGACATCGCGCAGGCCACCGGCGCGTGGGCCCACGACGACTGGGAGTCGGTGCTCGACCTCCTGCCGTCGCGGCGCCCGCCGCGCCGGGCGGAGCTGACGGTCGGCTACCGCGTCCCCGGGCCGATCATGGACCTCGCGGCCCGGGTGCTGCGCCTCGCCGCGCCCGGGCTCCGGCCGCCGTCGTCGATCCGCCACACCGGCGACGAACCCGTCCTCGTGGGTACCGACGACGCGGCGCTCGACCTCGAGGTGGTGGACGCGGTGCGCCGCGAGCTCAAGGTGGTCGGCGCCGGCAACGTGGCCGTGGTGACGCCGTCGTCGCTCGTCGACCGGCTCGACGCGGCGCTCGGCGAGGCCGGGGTGGAGCACGGCCGGGCCACCCGTCAGGGGCTCGACCGCCAGGTGACGGTGGTGCCCACCTCGTTGGTGAAGGGCCTGGAGCTCGACTCGGTGATCGTGGTCGAGCCCGGCCGGATCCTCGCCGAGGAGGTACGCGGCCCCCAGTCGCTGTACGTGGCGCTCACCCGGTCGACCAAGCGGCTGACGGTGATCCACTCGGGCGAACTGCCCCCCGTGCTGCGCGATCTGGCCTGAGGGTCCGGCCGCTCAGGTCTCCTCGATCGGGATCGAGCGCACCGCCGTGCCGCGGGCCCGCAGCCACCGGTACCGGAACCAGCCCGACCGGTGGAAGGTGATGTCGATCACCTGGTCGGCACCCAGCGCGGTGGCCTGCTCGAGGAGCCGGCGCTCGGCGGCGTCCTTCATCTTCGCCCAGGGCCGCCGGTCGTTGTCGAAGACCTTCACCCCGACCCGGCCGAGCCGCTCGTGGTATTCCGGGAGGCCCACGATCATCGGTCCGTTCCGATCCTCGGGGCGTCGGGCTGTGGGGTCATCGCGCCCCGCAGGTCCACCACCGGCGGCGCGGCGGCGTCGAGGTAACGGACGACGTGACCGTGGAGGGTCATGCGGCGCCGGCGGATCAGGCGGTGCCAGCGCGACACCTCCACACGGAGGTTCACCAAGGCGTCGCCGCGGAGCTGGTCGGCCCGCTCCAGCAGGTAGGACTCCAGGTGACCCTGCTGGAGTCTCGCCGGATAGTTGTCGTCCACGGTCGAACTGACCCGCACGCGCGCCACACGAGTGCACGCGAAGTCCGGTTCGCCGTAGAGCAGGTGGTGCTCGACCGCCATGCTCCGCCCCATCTGTTGTCGCCCCATCGGGTCCCGACCGAAGGTCGTGGCCCTCGATTCGGACGGTAGGCCATTCGGCCCAGTGGGGCAACCGTGCGGGAACAACTGCCCGCTCGGGCGGTCGACCCCCGGGTCAGGTGGTGACGAGGATCCGCTCGGTGGCGAAGCTGCCGATGCCCACGGCCCGGCCGTCGATCTCAACCGTCGCGGTGCCGTCGGGACTCAGCGCGGTGAGCACGCCGGCGTGCCCCGGCAGGAGGGAGTTGGACTCCAGGAACTCGAGCAGGCCGGGGGTGAACTCGAGTTCCTCCGGGATGCGGCTCACGGTGAAGGGTGCGCCCACGGTGAGTTCCGACAACGGCCGGCTCGCCGGGGCGGTGTAGTCGGCGCCCGGGATCGGGTTGCCGTGCGGGCAGGTGGTGGGCTCGCCCATCACCCGGCTGAGCGCCGCCTCCACCGAGTCGGAGATGACGTGCTCCCACTTCCCGGCCTCGACGTGCGCCTCGGCCCACGACAGGCCGAGCACGTCGGTGAGGAAGCGCTCGGCGAGTCGGTGCCGGCGGACCACCCGTTCGGCCAGCGAACGGCCGTCTGCGCTGAGCACGATCGAGCCGTCCCGGATCTCGATCAGCCCCTCGGCCTCGAGTCGCCGGATCATCTCCGACACGGCCGGGCGGGACACCTCGAGGCGTTCGGCGATCCGCGCCTGGATCACGTCGATCTGGTCCTCGCGGAGTTCCCAGATGGCTTCGCAGTACTCCTCGAAGGCCGGGTGGAACTCCTTCGCGCGTGCCGTGGTGGCGCGGGCCGTGGCTCCTCGGCCCCTCGGGGCGGTGCTGGGCATGGCCCGGATGCTACGCCGTCGCGCACTGGTGCACCGGCCGGAAAACAGCAGCGGGGCCGGGTGACCGCCCCAGTCACCCGGCCCCGTCGAACGGATCATCGCCCCGTCACCGTTCGTTGCTGTCACCACGGTGCCGCCTGTCCCCTCAAGAACGACTCAGGACGCCGTCAGGACTTCATCGGCCGGGAAGAAGTGCCCGGCGGGGACGCCGTCGGGGCCCGTGGGTACAGTCCGCCCGGTGGCGCCCCGCACTCCCACCGGCCGGTCCGCCGACGGACCCGGTCCGGACGATCCGCTGAGCGGGTTCGGCGCGCCGGTCCGGGCGTGGTTCTCCGCCTCCTTCCCGGCTCCCACCGCGGCACAGTCCGGCGCCTGGGGCCCGATCGCCGCCGGGCGGCACACGCTCCTCTGCGCGCCCACCGGGTCGGGCAAGACCCTCGCCGCCTTTCTCTGGGCGATCGACCGCCTCGGCCGGTCGCCGGCCACGGAGCCCGGGGTCCGGGTGCTCTACGTGTCGCCGCTGCGGGCGCTCGCCGTGGACGTCGACAAGAACCTCCGGGCCCCCCTCAAGGGGATCGCCCTGGCCGCGGAGCGGCTCGGCGAGCCGTTCCGGGCCCCCACGGTGGCGCTGCGCACCGGTGACAGCACGGCCGAGGAGCGCCGCGCCCTCGTCCGCCGGCCGCCCGAGGTGCTGATCACCACCCCCGAGTCGCTGTACCTCATGCTCACCTCCCGGGCACGCGAGACCCTCGCCGGCGTGGAGACCGTGATCGTCGACGAGATCCATGCCCTCGCTCCCACCAAGCGCGGCGCGCACCTGGCGTTGTCGCTGGAGCGGCTCGAACACCTGGTGCGCGCCGCCGGACGGGAACCGGCCCCGGAGCGCGCCGCGGTGGTGCAGCGCATCGGCCTGTCGGCCACGCAACGCCCCCTCGAGGTGGTGGCCGGGTTCCTCGGCGGCGGCACGGCCGGCCCCGACGCGGCGGACCCGCCCGTGCCGAGGCCCGTGGAGGTGGTCGACGCCGGGGTGCGCAAGGAGCTCGACCTGCAGGTGGTGGTGCCGGTGGAGGACCTCGGCGCCCTCGGTGAGGTGGTGGAGGGGCCGGCCTCGGGGCCGGTGTCCGCGGGGCCGGTGCGCCGCAGCATCTGGCCGGCGATGCACCCGGCGCTGCTCGAGCTGGTGAAGGAGCACCGGTCCACGCTGGTGTTCGTCAACGCCCGCCGCCTCGCCGAGCGCCTCGCCAGCCGGCTCAACGAGCTCGACGCCGAGCCGTCCGGGTCGGTCGATCCCGACCATGGGGGCGCGGAGTCCTCCGGCACCTCCGCCGTCGAGGGCCACGAACTCGTCAAGGCCCACCACGGTTCGCTGTCGCGCGAGCGCCGGCTGGAGGTGGAGGACCAGCTCAAGCGGGGTGAGCTGCGTGGGCTGGTGGCCACGAGCTCGTTGGAGCTGGGCATCGACATGGGAGCGGTGGACCTGGTCGTGCAGGTGGCGTCGCCGGGGTCCGTGGCGGCCGGCCTGCAGCGGGTGGGCCGCGCCGGCCACCAGGTGGGCGCCCCGAGCCGGGGCCGGATCTTCCCGAAGCACCGGGCCGACCTGCTCGAGGCCGCAGTGGTGGTCCAGCGGATGCGCGACGGCCTCATCGAGACCACCTGCGTGCCGGCGAACCCGCTCGACGTGCTCGCCCAGCAGCTGGTGGCCGCCTGCGCGCTCGACGACGAGTGGACCGACGCGGAGCTCTTCGCGCTCGTCCGTTCGGCCGCGAACTTCGACACGCTCAGCCGGGAGGTGTTCGAGGCCACGCTCGACATGCTCGCGGGCCGCTACCCCTCCGAGGAGTTCGCCGAGCTGCGGCCGCGGGTGGTGTGGGACCGCGTGGCCGGCACCGTCCGCGGCCGGGCCGGTGCCCAGCGCCTGGCCGTCACCTCGGGCGGCACCATCCCCGACCGGGGCCTCTACGGCGTGTTCCTCCCCGACGGCACCCGGGTGGGCGAACTCGACGAGGAGATGGTCTACGAGTCGCGGGTGGGCGAGACGTTCCTCCTCGGTGCGTCCACGTGGCGCATCGAGGACATCACCTTCGAGCGGGTGGTGGTGACCCCGGCGCCCGGCCAGCCCGGGAAGATGCCGTTCTGGCACGGCGACGGGCCGGGCCGCGCCGCGGAGCTCGGGCGTGCGCTCGGCGGGTTCGTCCGCACCCTCCGGTCGCTGCCCGCGGCGGAGGCGGCCGAACGGCTGCGGGAGGACCACGCCCTCGACGACCTCGCCGCGTCCAACGTGCTGGCCTACCTCGACGAGCAGGCCGAGGCCACGGGCGCGGTGCCCGACGACCGCACGCTGGTGGTGGAGCGCTTCCGCGACGAGATCGGCGACTGGCGGCTCTGCATCCACTCTCCGTTCGGCGCCCGGGTCCACGCCCCGTGGGCCACGGTGCTGCGGGCGCGGCTCGCCGGCCACTTCGAGGAGCTGGGCGGCGACGCCCTCGGCGTGGAGGTGCTCTGGTCGGACGACGGGATCGTGGTTCGGCTGCCGGAGGCCGCGGACGACGTGCCGTCCGAGGTGCTCTTCCCCGACCCCGACGAGGTGGACCGCGAGGTGGTGGAGGCGCTCCCGGGCACGTCGGCCTTCGCCGCCCGTTTCCGCGAGTGCGCGGCCCGGGCCCTGCTGCTGCCCCGCCGGCGGCCCGACCGCCGAACGCCGTTGTGGCAGCAGCGCCAGCGGGCGGCCGACCTCCTCGCGGTGGCGTCCCGCTACCCGAGCTTCCCGATCCTCCTCGAGGCCACCCGCGAGTGCTGCAACGACGTGTTCGACCTCCCTGCACTCCGGCAGGTGCTCGCCGAGGTGCGCGGCCGCGGCATCCGCGTGGTGCAGGTGGAGACCCCACAGGCCTCGCCCTTCGCACGGTCACTCCTGTTCGGCTGGATCGCCGTCTACATGTACGAGGGCGACGCGCCCCTCGCCGAACGCCGCGCCGCGGCGTTGGCCCTCGACCGCGAGCTGTTGCGCGACCTCCTCGGTGCCGAGGAGCTCCGCTCGCTCCTCGACGCGGAGGTGGTCGCCGCGGTGGAGGCGGAGCTCCAGCGGCTCACCCCGGACCACGCGGCCCGTGACGCCGACGAGCTCCACGACCTGCTGCGGCTGCTCGGGCCGCTCGACCGCGGTGAGCTCGCGGCGCGCTGCGCGCCGGGGCCGGCGGGCCGTCTCGAGGAGGAGCTCGCCGGACTGGTCGCCGCCCGCCGGGTGATCGAGGTGGGTG
>CAIPVR010000252.1 GCA_903868545.1 uncultured Actinomycetes bacterium | reverse complement strand
GCGCTGCGCGCCGCGCTCACCGGGTGGGCCGAGCGCGACCCCGACGCCACCCGGGTGGCGTTCGACCTCACCGCCGGGCTGGTGGCATGGGCGGGCAGCTACTTCGTGGGTCTGGCCGCCCCGCCGGGCGACCCGCTGCCCACCCTCGAGTGTCCCGCCGACCCTCGGCCCTGACCCCTCCCACCCGCTCTGTGTCGCGCTCGGCGACTCATGAGTACTCCACCGCGACACAGAGCCGGGGGGAGGGCGCTCAGTCCGCCGAGAGGAACAGGGTCTTGGACTCGGTGTAGTGGTCGAGCGCCGCGAGCCCGAGTTCGCGGCCGACGCCCGACCGCTTGAAGCCGCCGAACGGCAACTCGTAGCGGACCGAGCGATTCGTGTTCACCGACATCACCCCGGTCCGCACCGCGGACCCCACCCTCACGGCCCGACCCACGTCGCGGGTCCACAGGGTGCCGGAGAGGCCGTACTCGCTGTCGTTGGCGATCCGGACGGCGTCGGCCTCGTCGTCGAAGGGGATGACGGTCACCACCGGCCCGAAGATCTCCTCCCGTGCGACCCGCATCGAGTTGTCGGCACCCGCGACCACCGCCGGACGCAGGTACCACCCGGGCCCGAACGTCTCACCGCCGCACACCACCTCGGCCCCCTCGGCGCGTGCGATGTCGAGGTACTCGAGGCTGGTGGCCCGCTGACCCTCGGAGATCATCGGGCCCACCTCGGTCGCCTCGTCGGCGGGGTCACCGACCGCCAGTCGTCCCGTGCGCTCGGCGAGGGCCGCCACCACCCGGTCGTACACCGGACGTTCGACCAGCAGGCGGCTCCGCGCACAGCAGTCCTGGCCGGCGTTGGCGAACACCGAGTACGGGATGGCCTCCACCGCGGCGTCGAGGTCCGCGTCCGCGAACACGACGGCCGCGGACTTGCCGCCCAGCTCCAGGGAGATGCGGGTGATGTTGGGGGCCACCACCTGCATCAGGTGCGCGCCGGTGGACGAGTCGCCCGTGAACGACACCTTGGCCACCCTCGGGTCGGCCGCCAGGGCCTCCCCCACCGTGGCGCCCGGGCCCGGGAGCACGCTCACGCATCCGGGCGGCACGCCCGCGTCCAGGAGCGTCCGGCCCAGCATCAGCGCCGTCAGCGGAGTGAGGGACGCCGGCTTGAGCACCACCGGGTTCCCGCAGGCGAGGGCCGGGGCCAGCTTCCAGGTGGCGATGAGCATCGGGAAGTTCCACGGCACGATCAGCCCGCAGACCCCCACCGGCACCCGGAGCACCAGGCCGAGCCCGGCGTCCTGCGTGGGGACCACCGAGCCCAGGTGCTTGTTGGCGGCACCGGCGTAGTACTCGAAGACGTCGGCCATGGCGCCCGCCTCCCAGCGGGCGTCCTCGATGGTGTGCCCGGCGTTGCGCACCTCGGCCCACGCGAAGTCCTCGAGGCGCTCGCGGATCAGTTCCGCCACCCGCAGCAGCACCCTTCCCCGGTCGGTGGCGCTCACCGACGACCACGTCCCGGAGTCGAACGCCCGGGCCGCTGCCGAGAGCGCCAGCTCGAGGTCCTCCGCCCCGGCCCGCGCCACCTCGGCGAGGGGCGCACCGGTGGCCGGTTCCGCCACGGTGAAGCGGGCGCCGTCGGCGGCGGGACGCTCCTCGCCGGCGATGAGGAGGTCGTGGGGCTGCTCGAGGGCCGTGAGGTCGCGGGCCTGGGTGCTCATGGGCGGCGAGTGTAGGGAGGGGCGGAGGGCGGGTCGTAGCCGACGGCCCCGATGGAGGGCGTCGGCGGACGGCTCGCTAGGGTGCGCGCCGTCCGTCACCCCCGACCCCACGGAGCAACGACCATGGCACGTCTCGACGGGAAGGTCTGTCTCATCACCGGCGCCGCGGCCGGACTCGGTCGCACCGCCGCGGAGCTCTTCGCGGCCGAGGGCGCCGACGTGGTCATCGCCGACGTCGGCGACGGCAGCGACGCCGTCGCGGCGATCGCCGCAGCCGGCGGCCGGGCCGCGTTCGTGTCCACCGACGTGACCGACGAGGACTCGGTCCGGGCCGCGGTCGACTTCGCGGTGACCGAGTTCGGCGGCCTCCACGTGCTCTACAACAACGCCGGGGTGTCGCTCGCCGACGACGACGGCGTCACCAACACCGGCACCG
>CAIPVR010000251.1 GCA_903868545.1 uncultured Actinomycetes bacterium | reverse complement strand
TGCCCGCGCCCACCGCGGCGCGGGCCCGCCGGGCGCGGCGCGCGCCCTCCGAACGGGTGAGCTCCGCCGGGGCGACGCCCACTGCGGCCCGCACCGCTGCCAGCCACGGTGACGGTGATCGGTTGAGCGAGCGGGACCCGAACGCCCGGCGGCGGGCCCACGTGCAGTGCAACTCCTCCCGCGCCCGGGTGAGGGCCACGTACAGGAGGCGCCGTTCCTCGTCGAGCGCGTCGGGGTCCTCGGCGGCGTGGTGGATCGGGACGAAGCCCTCCTCCAGTCCGGCCACGTGCACGACCGCCCACTCGAGCCCCTTCGCCGCGTGGAACGTGACCACGTCGACCACGTCGCCACCCACGCGGTCCTCGCTGCGGAGGGTGGAGGTGAGCCAGGCCAGGAACGCGGCCACGCCGCCACCCGGGTCGAGTGCGACGTACTCGTGGCCGAGCCGGACGAGCTCGGCCAGGTTCGCCCGGCGTTCCTCGGTGAGGTGCGAGGGCTCGCGCAGGTCGATGGTGGGCTCCGCCGCAGTGGCCGGGCCCGCCGCAGGGGTGACCGGAGCGGTGGCGTCGGGGGTGGTGCCGTCGGACGTGGGGCCCATGGCCTCGGCCTCGAGGTCGGCGAGGGCGACCTGCAGGCCCGGTGCCCGGCGCACCGCGGCGAGCGCCTGGCGCACCTCCGGCTGCTCCAGCAGGTTGGCCGAGCCCCGCACCCGGTGGGGGATCCCCGCCGACTGGAGCACCTCCGCCATCACGGCCGCCTGCGCGTTGGTGCGGACCAGCACCGCCTGTTGCGACCACGGCACGCCGGGCCGGTGCGCGTCGCGCAGGGCGCGGGCGACCATCCGCGCCTCCTCCGTCTCGTCGGCGGCGGTGCGCACCGAGGGCACCGGCCCGGACGGGCGGTTGGGCCGCAGTTCGATGGCCGGGCCGGCACCGCGACCACCTGCGCTGCCCCCGCCGGCGGCCAGCACCGCGTTGGCCACGGCGAGGATCTGCGGCGACGAGCGGTAGTTCTCGCTGAGCGTGACGGTGCCCCCGCCGGGGAAGAACGAGTCGAAGTCCACCAGGTAGCGGGCGTCCGCACCGTTCCAGGCGTAGATGGCCTGGTTCGGGTCGCCCACCACGCACAGGTCGGACTCCGGGCCGAGCCACGCCCGCAGCAGGTGGAACTGCAGCGGGTTGACGTCCTGGAACTCGTCGACGAACAGGTGCCGGTAGCGCCAGTGGCGGGCCGAGGCGTACACCGGGTCGGCGGCGAGGTCGCGGGCGGCGAGGCGGAGGAGGTCGTCGAAGTCGACCACACGGCGGCGTCGCTTCTGCTCCTCGTAGCGGCCGTAGACCGAGGCCACCTGGGCGAGTGGCATCGGTGGACGGCGGTGGGCGGCGGCGGCCGCCTCCTCGTAGCGCTCGGGCGGCACCCGACGGGCCGCGGCCCACTCGATCTCGGCCACGACGTCGAGCGGGGCGGTCCGGTCGCGCCCGGGCATCAGGCGGGCGACGAAGCCGACCTTGCGGTCGAGCAGCTCGGGTGGCCGGACCCCGCGCTCCTCCCACCGCTGGCGCAGCTGGGCGTAGGCGATCGCGTGGAAGGTCCCGGCGTGCACGCCCTGGCGGAGGCCCAGGCGGCCGAGGCGCTCGCGGAGCTCACCGGCCGCCTTGCGGGTGAAGGTGACCGCCAGCACCCGCTGGGGATCCAGCGTGTCGGTCAGGGCGCGGTGGGCGATGCGGTGGGTGAGCACACGGGTCTTGCCGGAACCGGCACCGGCGAGGATGCGCAGGGGCGAGTCGGTGGAGGTGACCGCCCGGTGCTGCTCGGCGTTGAGGCCCTGCAGCAGGCGGTCGGCGGCCGTGGCGTCGGGGTCGGCCGCGTCACCGGGGGTGGCGGTGGCGCCGGGACGGGTGCCGGAGGGGCCCAGCTGCTCCATGGGCCGACCGTACCAGCGCGCCCCGACGGCGACGCCCGGAAGCACCGGGCCCGGCGACCCGCACGGTTAGCCTGTCGGGGTGGGATACGACCCGAAGCTCCTCTACGGCGACGAGAAGATCCTGGTGGACACCCATCCGCACTGGATCATGATGGTGCGGTCGGTGGTCTACGTGGTCGTGGGCACCGCCATCGGCATCTTCCTGCTCTCCATCGGCTGGAGCGGTGCAGTCGGCACCCTGCTCTCGTGGGTGGGCGTGCTGGTGATCCTCGGCGCCCTCCTCCACCTGGGTCACCGGCTGATCGTCTGGTACTCCACGAACTTCGTCATCACCACCGACCGCTGCATCTACCGCGAGGGCGTGATCCACAAGCGGGGGATCGAGATCCCGCTGGAGCGGATCAACACCGTGTTCTTCCACCAGAAGCTGTTCGAGCGGATGGTGGGCGCCGGCACGCTGCACGTCGAGTCGGCCGGCGAGATGGGCATCCAGCGGTTCGAGGACGTGAAGGACCCGATCGCCGTGCAGAACCTGCTGTACCAGGCGATGGAGGACAACGAGAACCGGAAGTTCGACCGGATGGGTGCCATCACGAACGCCCACTACCAGCAGGCGGCGGCGCCCTCCGGTGCGGCGTCGGTGGCCGACGAGATCGCGAAGCTCGCCGCCCTGCGCGACCAGGGCCACCTCACCCAGGCCGAGTTCGACCAGCAGAAGGCCCACCTGCTCGGCGGTGCCGCCGGCCCGCCCCCGACGGCCTGACCCGGCCGGCCCGGCGCTCAGCGCAGTCGGGCCCCGGCGGACGGCCGTACCCGCCGGCCCGGTACCTCGGCGTCGGGCCGGGCCAGGGCCACCACGTTCCCGCCGAATCCGGCGCCGGTCAGTCGGGCCCCGTACACGCCGTCGATCGCCAGCAGTTGCTCCACCGCCCGGTCGAGGCCCGGGGTGGACACCTCGAAGTCGGTCGCCAGCGACCGGTGCGACTCGACCATCAACTGCCCGGCCCGCTCCAGGTCGCCCGCCGCGAGCGCTGCGGCCGCGCCGTGCACGCGGTCGCACTCGGTGCGCACGTGGCGGGCCCGGGCCCGCAGGACCGGGTCGTCGAGCGACTCGATCGCCGCGATGTCGGCGCGGGGGAGCGGCCCCACGAGCAGCGCTGCCGCCTCGCAGGTGGCGCGGCGTTCGGCATACGCGGATCCGACCAACGCGCGCGGCTCGCCGGGGTCGACCACCCAGACGGCCGCGTCGTCGGGCACCCGCACCGGGGTGACGTCGAGCGTGGCGCAGTCGATCAGCAGCGCGTGGCCCTCCACGCCGGCCGCCGAGCAGAGCTGGTCCATGATCCCGCAGGGCACCCCGGTGGCCGCCGTCTCGGCCCGGCGGCACAGGTCCGCGAGCTCCACCGCGGGGAGCTCGGCCCCCAGCGCGAGCGCCACGGCCACCTCCAACGCCGCGCTCGAGCTGAGCCCGCCGCCGGCGGGCACCGTCGAGGTCACGCTGCCGTCGAGGCCCGACTCCGCGCCCAGCTCGGCGGCGACCCCCGCCGCGTACCGGCCCCACCCGGGGGTGACCGCGGCGGGGTCGGTGACCGGGAGCCCCACGTCGAGGACGTCGTCGAATCCCTCCGACCGCAGCCGCAGCCGGTGCCCGCCCCGCCGGCCCGTCACGGTGGTGCCGAGGTCCACGGCCATCGGGAGCACGAGGCCGCCCATGTAGTCGGTGTGGTCGCCGATGAGGTTCACCCGCCCCGGCGCGTACGCCCGGACGTCCCCCGGCCGCGCCACCCCGTCCACCGCGCCCCGGTCGCTCATGCCGGGGGCCCGGGCCGGTCGCGCAGGGCGGCCGCCGCGTCGGGCGGGGTGACGGGGTTGAAGAACACGCCGCCGCCCAGTTCGGCGGCGGCCACGAACCGCTGCACGCCGGGAGCCCGCAGCAGCGGCGCCACGTGGACGTGCACCCGCGCGCCGGGCCAGTCGCCGCCGTCGGTCGGGCGTTGGTGGATCCACAACATGTAGGGCATCGGCGCGTCGAAGAGCTGGTCGAGTCGGGCGAGGGCGTCCACCAGCACCGCGGCCAGGCCGTCGCGGTCACATCCCGGGTCCACGAGGTCGGGCACCTCGCCGGTGGGCGCGAACCTCAGCTCGTAGGGCCACCAGGCGGCATCCGGCACCCAGGCGGTCCAGTCGCCGTGGCGGCAGACCACCAGTTCCTCCGCCACCCGCGACGGGTCGAGCACGCCGTCGACCAGTTCGCGCAGCGGTTCGGGTGGGACCGAGTCGAACGCGTAGATCTGGCCGTGCGGATGGGCGATCGTGGCGCCCACCTCCGGTCCGCGGTTCTCGAACACCAGCACGTAGTCGACGTCGTCGCGGGCGCCGAGTTCGCGGGTCCGGTCCGCCCAGAGGTCGACCACCTTCCTCGCCCCGGCCACGCCGAGGCTCCAGAACTCGGCGTCGTGGTCGGAGGTGTAGAGCACCACCTCGCAGCGGTCGTCGCCCATGGCCGGCCACCGGTTGGTGAACCAGCGCACGTCGTAGTCGTCGGGGGCCTCGATCCCGCCCGGGCAGAACGGGCACCCGCTGGAGGGGAGGTTGGGTCGCTTCTGGCGCGAGCCCACGATCCAGGTGGGCCGTCGTGTGAGGGGGTCGATGCGTTCGCTCACCGGTCCCACCCCTCCACGGCCTCGGCGAGCACGTCGAGGGCCTCGAGCTCGAACGGTGCCCGCAGCGCGAGGTTGACCTGCTGAGCGCCGGCGTCGACGAAGCGGCCGATGCCGTCGACGAGCTGGTCGGGGGAGCCCATCAGCACGCCGGGTCGCACGAACTCGGCGATCGCGCCGAACTGCCGGTGCAGCGACGCCTCGGTGGGGGCGCAGCCCACGTTGACCGACCGGCGTACCTCCGACGGGTCGCGGCCGACCGCCGCACAGTGCTCGTCGAGCACCCGGTTCTTCCGGGCGTAGTCCTCGGGCGAGACGAACGGGACGTTCCAGCCGTCCGCCAGCTCGGCCACGATCCGCAGTGTCCTGCGCTCGCCGCCGCCGCCGATCCACACGGGCAGGCGGTCCTGCACCGGCTGCGGGTCGCACACGGCGCCGTCGAGGCGGAAGTGCTCGCCGGCGAAGGTGGCCTCCCCGTGGTGGAGCAGCGCCCGCACGCACCGCGCGTACTCGTCGAGGAGGTCGAGCCGTCGGCCGGCGCCCGGGAACGGGATGCCGTAGGCCCGGTACTCGGCGCCGAGCCATCCTGCGCCCAGGCCCACGTCGCACCGCCCTCCCGAGAGGTGGTCCACCGCAGCCATCGCGTTGGCGAGCACGCCGGGGTGGCGGAACCCGGCGCAGTACACCAGGGCGCCGCAGCGGACACGGGTGGTGCGCAGCGCGAGTGCGGTGTGGACCGCCACCGCCTCGAGGCAGCGGGTGCTCTCGCCGTCGGCGCCGTAGAAGTGGTCCCAGATCGAGATCCAGTCGAACGGGCCCTCCTCGATCCGGGCCCACAGCGCCGCCAGCTCGTCGACGTCGGTATTGGCGGGGCTGGTGTGCACCCCGAAGGTCGGGGCGGGTCGGGAGGCGTCGGCCATGCCGGTCACCGTATTCGCGGGGCCGCGCGCCGGTAGGGTCCGGTGCCGTGCCCGAGGAGATCCCCGACGACGAACCGGTGCGGGTGGGGCTGCTCGGCGCCGGCCTCATCGCGGCCTACCACGCGGTGCAGCTCAACCTGGCCGCCGTGCCCAACCGGGTGGTGGCGGTCCACGATCCCGACGCCGGCCGCGCCGCCGCACTGGCCGCGGGCCAGGGCGCCGAGGTCACCGACGCGGCCGGGGTGATCGCCGCCTCCGACGCGGTGTTCATCTGCACCTGGACCTCCGAGCACCTGCCGCTCGCCAGGGCCGCCGCCGCCGAGGGGCGGGCGGTGTTCTGCGAGAAGCCGCTGGGGTTGGACCTGGCCGGGGCGAGGGAGGTGGCCGACGCCCTGGCGGCCGTGCCGTCCATGGTGGGCCTGGTGCTGAGGTCCAGTCCGGCGCTGCTGGGGCTGCGGGAGATGGTGCGCGACCCGGCGGTGGGGCGCGTGATGAACGTCGTCTTCCGCGACGACCAGTACCTGCCCACCCAGGGGATGTACGCCTCCACCTGGCGCGGCGACCCGGCGCTCGCGGGCTCGGGCGTGCTGCTCGAGCACTCGATCCACGACCTCGACATCCTCGAGTGGCTCTTCGGCGAGGTGGACACGGTGGCGGCACAGGAGGCCGGGTTCCACGGCATCGTCGGCATCGAGGACTCCGTCGCCCTGCTCGCCCGTTTCGCCGGCGGTGCCACCGCGTCGTTGACCACCGTGTGGCACGACGTGCTGAGCCGGCCGAGCCAGCGCCGGGTGGAGGTGTTCTGCGAACGCGCCGTGCTCACCCTCGAGGGCGATGTCGACGGGCCGCTGCGACGCCAGGATTCCGCCGGCGAGGAGGTGCTGGAGGGTGAGGCGCTCCGGGCCTGGCTCACGGAGCGGGGCGTCGACCTGCGCAGCGCCGAGGAACGGTTCCTGCGGGCCGTCGCGGCGCACCTGCGCGGCGAGCCGGTCGGTCGGCTCGACCCCGACCCGGCCGACGCGCTCCGTGCCCACGTGCTGGCCGACGCCGTGTACCGCTCGGCGCGAGGCCACGGCGACCAAGTGGCGGTGCCCGCGCCACGGCACCGGATCTGACCGTGCCGGGGGGAACCACCGCCCGCCTCGGCGTGGCCGCCGCACTCGTGGACGGAGCGGTGGTGGCCGGTGACGTGGAGGTCGACACCCACGGCGGCACCGTCGCGGCCGTCGGCCTGCCCGGCGCCGGCACCGGCACGGCGGTGCCCGGCTTCGTGGATCTGCAGGTCAACGGCTTCGGTGGGGTGGAGTTCCGGCGGGCCGACCCCGACGGCTATGCCGCGGCGGCCCGGGCCCTCGCCGCCCACGGAGCGGTGGCCGTGCAGCCCACCTTCTTCTCCTGCTCGCCCGAGGAGTACCGCGCTGCCCTGGGGGTGCTCGCCGAGGTGCACGCCGCGCCGCCGCATGGTTGCCGGTTCCTCGGTGCCCACCTCGAGGGGCCGTTCCTCAACCCGGCCCGGGTGGGTGCACACGAGCCGTCGACCTTCCTGCACCCCGACCCGGTCCTCGCCGGTTCCTTCCTCCGGGCCGGACCGGTGGGTCTCGTGACCATGGCACCCGAACTCCCGGGCGGCACCGTGCTGGTGGCCGACCTGTGCGCCGCCGGGGTGGTGGTGTCGGTCGGCCACACCGACGCCACCGCCGCCGAGGTGCGCGCCGCGGTCGATGCCGGTGCCCGTCACCTGACCCACTGCTGGAACGCCCACCGTCGCTTCACCCCGCGCGACCCCGGCCCGGCGGGCGTCGCGCTCACCGACCCGCGCGTCACGGTGGGGCTGATCGCCGACATGGTGCACACGTCGCCCGAGGTCGTGGCCCTCACCCTGGCCGCGGCCCGGGGACGGGTGGCGGTCACCTCCGACGCGATCCCGCCGGCCGGCACCGGGTCCCGGACCTGGGAGGAGCACGGGCGCGAGGTGGTGGTGGCCGACGGCGCCGCCCGTCTCGCCGACGGCACGCTCGCTGGGAGCGTGGCCACCCCCGACGGTCTGTACCGCGGGCTGGTGGGCCTCGGCGTGGCGCCGGCCGCGGCCGCCGATGCGTGCGGTGGTGCGGCCCGCCGGCTCCTGGGCCTGCCGGAGGTGCGGCTCCGCCCCGGCGACCCGGCCGACCTCGTGGTGCTCGACGACGACCTGGCCGTGCGGCGGACGCTGGTGGGCGGCGTGGAGGCGCACGCGGCCTGACCCGCGCGGCCCGGACGGATCGGGCCGGAGCCACCCCTCCCTCCTTGACCCGGCGTTCGGGGCACGGGAACACTGCCAGCCATGCCCACCACCACGGCGAACGGGATCGACCTGTACTTCGACACCTTCGGCGACCCGTCGGACCCGACGGTGCTCCTCGTGTGCGGCCTCGGCGCCCAATGCGTCGGCTACGACGACCAGATGTGCGAGATGATCGCCGCACTGGGCGTGCACCTGGTGCGCTACGACAACCGTGACACCGGTCTGTCGACCCACCTCCACGGGGAGGAGGTGGACCAGATGGCCGCCATGGTGCAGGCGCTGGCGGGTGAGCAGGTGACCGGCGCCCCGTACACGCTCAGCACGCTGGCCGCCGACGGGATGGCGCTGCTGGACTCGCTCGACGTGGGTGCGGCCCACGTGGTGGGGTGCTCGATGGGCGGGATGATCGCCCAGACGATGGCCATCGAGCACCGGCCCCGGGTGCGGTCGCTCACCTCCGTGTACTCCACCACCGGCGAGCCCGAGGTGGGCCAGCCCCGCCCCGACGTCCTCGCCGCCCTGGCCACGATCATGGTGCCGAGCGACGACCGGGCCGAACGGGTGGCGCAGGGCGTCGAGCTCGCGCGCCTCATCGGGTCGCCCGGGGTGTTCGACGAGGAGCGGGCCCGGGAGCGCACCGAGCAGCTCCTCGACCGCTCGTACGACCCGGCCGGTGTGGGTCGCCAGCTGGTGGCGATCCTCGCGTCGGGTAGCCGGGCCGACGCGTTGCCGGCCGTGTCCGCGCCCACCGTGGTGGTGCACGGCGACGCCGACCCGCTGATCGACATCAGCGGTGGGCGCCGCACCCATGAGCTGGTGGAGGGCTCGGAGTTCCGGGTCCTCGAGGGGATGGGTCACGACCTGCCCCCGGAGTACTGGGACCGCGTGGTCGACGCCGTGGGCACCGCGGTGGCCGCCGGCGAGGCCCGCTGACCGCCGCGTCCCGGCCGGTCACCGCGGTCCGGCCGATCACCACGTCCTGACCATCACGTCCTGACCATCATGGAGGAGAACGACATGGGTCCGCTCTCGGGCATCCGCATCATCGAGGTGGCCGGCATCGGCCCGGGGCCGTTCGCGGCGCTCATGCTGGCCGACATGGGGGCCGACGTGATCCGTGTGGACCGTGCCGCCAACGCCATGGGCGGCGACCCCGCCACGCCGCCGACCGACATCCTCAACCGGGGTCGCCGGTCCATCGCGCTCGACCTCAAGTCGCCCGAGGGGGTGGCGGTGCTGCTGGACCTCGTGGCCTCGGCCGACGCGCTCATCGAGGGCTTCCGTCCCGGCGTGGCCGAACGCCTGGGGTTCGGACCGGAGGTCTGCGCGGCGCGCAACCCGAAGCTGGTGTTCGGCCGCATGACGGGCTGGGGCCAGGACGGCCCCTACGCCCCGACGGCCGGTCACGACATCAACTACATCGCCCTCGCCGGCGTGCTCGCCCACCTCGGCCGTTCGGGCGAGAAGCCCACTCCGCCCATCAATCTGGTGGGCGACTTCGGCGGCGGTGGGATGCTGCTCGCCTTCGGCGTGGTGTGCGCCCTGCTCGAGGCCCAGCGCTCCGGTGAGGGCCAGGTGGTCGACGCGGCCATGGTCGACGGCGCTGCGGTCCTGATGAGCATGATGTGGGCCTTCACCGCCATGGGCATCTGGAACGAGGAGCGGGGCACGAACATGCTCGACACCGGAGCCCACTTCTACGACACCTACGAGTGCGCCGACGGCGCGTTCGTGTCGATCGGCTCGATCGAGCCGCAGTTCTACGCCCAGTTGGTGGAGCTCACCGGCCTCGCCGAGGACTACGCGGGTCGGGGTGAGGAGCTGCCCCACCAGCAGGACCGGGGGCGCTGGGACGAGATGAAGGAGCGTCTGGCCGCCATCTTCCTGACCCGCACCCGCGACGAGTGGTGCGAGGTCATGGAGGGCACCGATGTGTGCTTCGCCCCCGTGCTCACGATGTCGGAGGCCACGCGGCACCCGCACAACGTGGAGCGCGGCACGTTCGTGGAGGTGGCGGGCGTGCCACAGCCCGCCCCGGCCCCCCGCTTCAGCCGCACCGGGGCGGAGATCCGGCGCCCACCCGCGCACGCCGGGCAGCACACCGACGAGATCCTCACGGAGTGGCTGGGTGCGGATGCGGCGCGCATCGCCGACCTGCGGGCCGGCGGCGCCGTCGCCGGCTGAGACGGCCGACGCGGAGGTCCCGGGCCCGGCCCGTGGCCGGTACCCTCGGCACCGTGCCGACCCTGGTCTGCTTCCACGCCCACCCGGACGACGAGTGCATCGGCACCGCCGGCCTGCTCGCCGAGGCGAAGCGGCGGGGCCACCGGACGGTGCTCGTGGTCGCCACGCGCGGAGAGCGCGGTGAGGTGGTCCCCGGCGTCCTGTCCGAGGGTGAGGCGCTCTGGGAGCGGCGCATCGCGGAGACGTTCGAGTCGGCGCGCATCCTGGGTGTCGACCGGGTGGAGTTCCTGGGTTACGTCGACTCCGGGATGATGGGTGACCCGGCCAACGACTTCCCGTACTGCTTCTGGACCGCGGACGTGGAGGCCGCTGCGAACCGTCTCGCGGCCCTGCTGCGCGAGGAGTCCGCGGACGTGCTCACCGTCTACGACGACTACGGGGTCTACGGCCACCCCGACCACCTGCAGGTCCACCGCGTCGGGATCCGGGCCGCCGAGCTGGCCGGCGTGCCCACGGTGCTGCAGGGCACCATGAATCGGGACTTCATCCGCGAGGCGATGGCCGAGCGGCTCGCGGCGGCCGAGGAGGCCGTGGCCAACGAGCAGCTCGACGGCACCGCGGCGCCGGCCCTGCCCGAGGCCCCCGAGGACGAGAACTTCGGGAAGCCCGCGGCCGAGATCACCCATGCGATCGACGTCGGCGCGCACGTGGAGCTCAAGCGCCGTGCGATGCAGGCCCACGCGAGCCAGATCGCCGAGGACTCGTGGTTCCTCCGGCTCGGGCCCGACGAGTTCGCGTTGGCGTTCGGCACCGAGTGGTTCATCGAATGGGGGCGTCCCCGCTCCGAGGGCGAGCCGTTCCGCTCACAGGTCTGGTCGTGAGGCCGGCCCGACGGATCGGCGCCGTGGTCGCGGCGCTCG
>CAIPVR010000250.1 GCA_903868545.1 uncultured Actinomycetes bacterium | reverse complement strand
AGCGCATCGCCGTGAACCCCGCGCCGGTGGAGGCGGCCTCGTTCGGCGCGGGCGGCCCGACGGCGGTCGGCCGCGTCGAACGGGTGAACCCGGCCCGCACCTCCGAGGTGGTGGGCTGGGCGGCCACCGTCGACCCGGCGGGAGCCGCGGCGCTGGTGACCGCGGCCGACGCGGCCCACCGGGCCTGGGCCGCCCGTGCACCAGAGGACCGCTGCGCCCTGCTGCTCGAGGCGGCCGACGCCGTGGCCGCGACCACCGACGACCTGGGCCCGCTGCTGGCCCGTGAGCTCGGCAAGGTGGTGGCCGACTGCCGGGGTGAGATGGGGTTCGCCGCGGCCTGCCTCCGGCACACCGTGGAACTCGCCCCGGAGGTGCTCGCCACCACCGAGGTGGACGACGGCGCAGGCCGCCTGCGGGTGGAACGCGTGCCGTTCGGCGTGGTGGTGGCGATCGTGCCGTGGAACGCGCCGCTCATCCTGTCGATCCTGAAGGTGGCCCCCGCGCTGGCGGCGGGCAACGCCGTGGTGGTGAAGCCGTCGCCGCTGGCACCGCTCGCCGTGACCCGGGCCCTCGCCGCGATCGCTGCCCGTCTGCCCGACGGCGTGCTGTCGGTGGTGCACGGCGACGGCGACGTGGGTGGCGCCCTCGTGGCCCATCCGCTCACCCGCAAGGTGGCCTTCACCGGGGGCGGCGCCACCGCGGCGCACGTGGCCGCCGCCGCTGCCCCGCTGCTCACCCCGCTCGTCATGGAACTCGGCGGGAACGACCCGGCGGTGTTCCTCGACGACGCCCACCTCGGCGACGGGGTGATGGAGCGGGCGGTGTTCGGTGCGTTCCTCACCTCCGGACAGGTGTGCATGGCGGCCAAGCGCTTCTACGTGCCGCGGGCCCGCCTCGGCGAGTTCGTCGAGGCGTTCACCGCCGCGGCAGCCAGGGTCCTTGTGGTGGGCGATCCCCTCGACGAGCACGTCACGATGGGACCGATGGTGTCGGCCGCCCAACGCGACCACGTCGTGCGGCTCGTCGACGATGCCCGCGACCGCGGCGGGGAGGTGCGCACCCTCGGACGGGTGGCCGCGGCCTGCGACCTCGACGCCGGGTGGTTCCTGCGCCCCACGCTGGTGACCGGGCTCGACGACGACGCAGCACTCGTGAGCGAGGAGCAGTTCGGGCCGTCGGTCCCGGTGCTCCCCTACGACTCGCTCGACGAGGCGGTCGCCCGGGCGAACGACTCGGAGCTCGGGCTGGCGTCCTCGGTGTGGTCGGCCGACGAGGACCGGGCGTTCGCCGTGGCCTCACGCCTCGAGGCCGGCATGACGTTCGTGAACTGCCACAACCGGACCGGCATGAGCCTGCGCGCGCCGTTCGGCGGCGTGAAGCGTTCGGGCTACGGCCGCGAGTTCGGCGCCGCAGGGCTCGAGGAGTACGTGCAGACCCACGCCGTGCACGCCCCGGCCGCGGTGCGCGCCGGCTCGGGGGTCACCGCCGCGGCCAACGCCTATCCGGGCCAGACCTGAGCGGCGTGCCCGGCGCCGCCGGGCGCTACTGGTAGGCGCGGTCGGCCATGTCGCCGATCGAGCGGGACCGCACGGGCTGCGGCAGTACCGGGGGCAGGGTGTGGGGCAGTTCCTCGCCCCAGTTGGTGGGCGTGCCGTGCATCTCGATCCGGGCGTCCTCGGTGTACCAGTCGACGAGGTCGCCGTCGCAGCGGACGAGCCAGGTGCAGCCCTCCACCTCGTCGGAGGTGAAGTCGCCGTGGCGCACGAGGGCCGGCCGGAAGAAGTACGTGCCGGGCCACATGGAGCCGAAGTTGTAGTGGAACCCGCCCTCGAGGCAGTACGCCTCCTCGTAGCAGGGATGGTGCGCCAGCGGGTGCTCCACCCAGCCGGGCTTGGCCTTGATGAGCCGCGTGTAGAAGCCGCTCACCGCGTCGCGGTGCAGCATCTTGATGAACAGGCCCGGCTGCGGCGTGCCACCGAGGTCGAATCGCATGGGGCTGCCGATCTCGACGGGGAGCCACTCCTCCTGGGCCGAGTGGTGCACCACCAGCACCTGGTCCTCTCGCACCGTGTCCCAGTCGCCGCCGTCGGAGGGGTCGAACGCCCAGTCGCCGTACTCCCGGAAGAACAGGATGCGGGTGCCAGCGTCGACCTGTAGCGCCGGGGTCCACACGCCGGTGGGGGCCATCCAGTAGCCGCCCTCGGTGAGCTCCGCGTCGCCGAGCAGCACGCGGCCCTCGAGCACGAACCACTCGGTCTCGGCGTGGTGCACCCCCGCCGGCCGGGACCAGTCGGAGGTGAACTCCACCACGGCGGACAGCGAGCCGTCCTCCTCGTCGTAGGCCAGGTGGCGCTGGCGCACGTCGCCCGTGGCGTGCGGGAACTCACCCACGTGCCAGATGAGGTCCTTCTCGTCGACGATCTCCACGTGCGGCCGCATGGCGCTCTCCCGTTCCCGATCCGTCAGGTCCCGCGCCCGGTTCCCCACCGCGCGCCGCGCCCAGTCTCGACCAT
The DNA here is from genome assembly GCA_903868545.1 of uncultured Actinomycetes bacterium. Taxonomy (GTDB): domain Bacteria; phylum Actinomycetota; class Acidimicrobiia; order Acidimicrobiales; family Microtrichaceae; genus CAIPVR01. The sequence continues at coordinate 101 of CAIPVR010000250.1, read as the reverse complement.
CGGTGGCGCGCTCGGCAACTGTTCCGGAACGCCGTTCCGGAACAGTTGCCGACAAGGGCCCCCCGGCGGCATTACAGAAAGTTGTTTCCGGTCTTCGCTCT
>CAIPVR010000249.1 GCA_903868545.1 uncultured Actinomycetes bacterium | reverse complement strand
TCCGCCACCTCGGACTGGATGGAGCTCGAGCAGCAGCGCGGCATCTCCATCACGTCGACCGTGCTGCAGTTCCCCTACCGCGACCGGGTGGTGAACCTGCTCGACACCCCCGGCCACCGCGACTTCTCCGAGGACACCTACCGCGTGCTCACCGCGTGCGACGCCGCGGTGATGGTGCTCGACGCCGCGAAGGGCATCGAGCCGCAGACGCTCAAGCTGTTCGAGGTGTGCCGCGACCGCGGACTGCCGCTCCTCACGTTCGTGAACAAGTGGGACCGGCCAGGCCTGAGCGGGCTGGAACTGATCGACGACATCGAGTCGCACCTCTCGATCATGTGCACCCCGGTCACGTGGCCGGTGGGGATCGCAGGCGACTTCCGCGGCGTGGTCGACCGCCGCAGCGGCGAGTTCGTCCGCTACACGCGCACCGCCCGGGGCGCCACGGAGGCGCCCGAGGAGGTGGTCGACCCGGAACGCGCCGCCGCGGAGGAGGGCGACGCCTGGACACAGTGCACCGACGACCTCGAACTGCTCGAGGGCACGGAGTTCGACGCCGAGTTGTTCCTCGCCGGGGAGACCACCCCCATGTTCTTCGGCTCCGCCCTCACCAACTTCGGGGTGCGGCTGCTGCTCGACGCCGTGATCGACGAGGTGCCGCCGCCCGGGCCTCGCCCCGACGAGGGCGGTGTGCCCCGCCCGCTGGACGAACCGTTCGCCGGATTCGTGTTCAAGGTGCAGGCCAACATGGACAGGGCCCACCGGGACCGGATCGCGTTCCTCCGGGTCTGCTCGGGCCGGTTCGAGCGCGGGATGGTGGTCACCCACGGGCGCACCGGCAAGCCGTTCGCCACCAAGTACGCCCACTCGGTGTTCGGCTCCGAGCGCGAGACGCTCGAGGAGGCGTTCCCCGGCGACGTGGTGGGTCTGGTGAACGCCGGCGACGTGCGCGTGGGCGACTCGCTCTACGAGTCCGACCCGGTGACGTTCCCACCGATCCCGAGCTTCGCCCCGGAGCACTTCGCGATCGCCCGCACCACCGACGTGAGCCGGTCCAAACAGTTCCGCAACGGGATCCAGCAACTCGACGAAGAGGGTGTGGTGCAGGTGCTCCGCGACCCCGACTTCGGCGACCAGGCCCCCGTGCTCGCCGCGGTCGGCGCCCTGCAGTTCGAGGTGGCCACGCACCGGCTGGAGAACGAGTTCGGCGCCCCCGTGGAGCTCACGCCCACCCGGTTCCGGGTGGCCCGCCGTACCGACGAGGCGTCACGGGCCGCGCTGAGGGCGATGCAGGGGGTGGACGTGCTCGAACGCTCCGACGGCACGCTGCTCGCGCTGTTCGAGTCGGTGTACTGGCTGGAGCGGCTCGAGCAGGAACAGCCGGAGCTGACCCTCGACCGGCTCGTCGCCGAGGGCGAGCTCCACCAATGACCCGCGAAATAGGGGTCCGCAACGCCCGGAACGGGCGCGGAGGCGCCGGAGATCCCGGAGGGGGATGTCGATGAGCACGCCGCCACGACCCACCGACGACGAACTGCGCGACCTGGTGGACCGGGCCGCCGTGCTCGACCTTCAGGCCCGGTACGCGGACGTGGTCACCCGCCGGGCGTGGGACGAACTCACCGGGCTCTTCCTCCCCGACGCGACGATCCACATCGACACGGTCACCCGCGACCCGTTCACGGTCACCGGACCCGGGGAACTGGGCCGGTTCATCGGCGGGGCGGTCGATCGGTTCGACTTCTTCGAGTTCGTGATCCTGAACTCCCTGGTGGAGCTCCGTGGCGGCGGCGACCCCGATGCGGCCGCGGCCCGGGTGTTCATGTGCGAGCAGCGACGGGTGGCGGCCGACGGCGGGTGGTCCACCGCGTACGGCCTCTACCGGGACCGCTACCGGCGGGTCGACGGGCGTTGGTGGTTCGCCGACCGCTCGTACCGGTCGCTGGCGCGGACGGGTGAGGACGGCGGGGCGTTCCCGTTCCCCCACCTGCCCCCGTCACCGGGCGGCGGCCGCGGTTGAGCGGCACGGCAACGGCCGCGCGGTTCGGCGGCAACGGCCGGGAATCCACCGCACCCGTGGGACCGCGCCGTCGGGGCACCGGAACCCGCCTGCGAGTCCGTAGCCTGAACCACCGTGAGCACCTCCGCCGCACGCGAGACCGCCCGACCCGCGCCGCCGTCGCCGCCACAGTCGTGGTTGGAGCTCTTCTACGACCTCGCGTTCGTGGCCGCGATCGTGGTGCTCTCCGGCACCTACTCCAAGGACACCTCGTGGAGCGGCGCGATCTGGCTGGCAGTGGTGTTCTCGGCCATGTGGGTCACGTGGCTCTGCACCACGCTGCTGCTCAACCGGGTGGAGCTCCGGGGGATGTATCTGCGGACCCTCGTGGTGCTGCAGATGATGCTCGTGCTCGGCATGGTGGTGACCTCCGACTACACGAAGGAGGACTTCACCGACTGGACGAGCGTGATGTTCCTCGGGGTGCTGGTCGTGCTGGCGCTCATGTACCGCGACGTGCTCAAGCAGAAGCCGGAACTTCGGGCGAACTTCGGTGGGCGGGCCGTGATGTGCCTGGCCGCCGCCGTGCTGATGGTGCCCGCCGCCCTGATCGACAGCTGGTGGTACCTGCTCCCCTGGGGTGTCGGACTGGTGCTGCTGGTCATGCCGGCGCCCCGCTCCGACCACCACCTCCACCTCGACGGCCGCCACCTCGTCCACCGTTTCGGCGAGTTCACGATCATCATGCTCGGCGAGGCGTTCGTGAAGGTGGGCCTGGTGGCCACGCACGAGCCGCTCGACGAGCTCGACATCGTGGGCCTGCCACTGACGTTCGTGATCGTGGCCGCGCTGTGGTGGCTCTACTTCACCGACATCCCCGGCGCCGGTTACCCGGAGCGGCGCCACAACCTCTGGCTCTACGCCCACTTCCCGTTGCACCTCGGCGTGACCGCCACCGCCGTGGGACTGTCGCGGATCCTCTACCAGGCCGACGAGGCGTCGGATCCCCGCACCTCACGCTTCATCCTGCTCCCGCTGATGCTGGTGATGGCCGGCCTCGCAGCGCTCAACTGGGCGATCGGCACGCCCCTGGCCCGGCGCCGCATGCGGATCCACCTCGTCGGCGCCGCCGCGCTCGTCGCCTCGTGGGCCCTGCTGCAGTTCGTGATCGAGTCGGACCTCGAGAGCACCGCCGTCGTGGCGTCCGTGGTGCTGGTGCTCGTGGCGGCCCGGATCCGCTCGCTCGGTGCGGACACACCACGAGCGGCCGTCGGGGCGACCGACGCCGGGTAGCCTGAGCGGTTCCGGGGCTGTAGCTCAGCTGGCTAGAGCACCTGCTTTGCAAGCAGGGGGTCGTGGGTTCGAGTCCCATCAGCTCCACTCATCCGCCCCTGCGTCCAGCGCCCGGGCCAGGTCGGCTGCCGCGGCCCGCACGGCCACTCCGGTCCCGCGGGCCAGACGACCGAGGTGCGCGGCGCGACCGGGACGGGTGAGCAGGTAGCGCGCCGCCGCTCCGGGCCGGGGCCGGCCGTCGGGTCGGCTCAGGCCCAGGACCGCCTCGTCGGTCGACGGGTCGCCGACCGCGTCGCTGATGGCCCGGATCGAGAACCACGGCACCCCGCGTTCCGCACACACCGCGCCGACCGCGGCGGTCTCCATGTCCACCGCCGTGACACCGTCATGCCGGAGCCGGGGCAGGTCGTCCGGACCGTGGAGGCGGTCCGTCGTGAGCAACCTCCCCGACGGGGACCGGTGCGGGGCAGGCGACGGGTGCAGCACCGCGCCGCTGGATCCGTCGACCACCTCCTCCGCCACCACCACGTCACCGATGGACAGCCCGGGGTCGACCGACCCGGCGATACCGACCATGACGACCGCGTCGGCCCCGTCCTCGTCGAGCAGTTCCGTGACCGCGGCCGCGGCCCGGGCGGGGCCCATCGACGTGACCGAGGCCCGCACGAGGTGGGAGCCGGCCGCGCCCTCGTAGCGGTCACGCCCGGACGCCGGGCGGAGACCGAGGACCGACACGACCGGGCGCATCTCCTGCACCATCGCCGTGAGCACCACCACCCTCACGCCTGGTCCTCTCCGAGGAAGGGCCGGTTCCCGAACCGGTCCAGGTGGACCACCTCCCCGATCGGGCGACGCGTGGTGGGCCCGTAACGACCACGGGCCCAGCCGATCGGGATGATGCAGACGGGGTTCACGCTCCGCGGGAGACCCAGGATCCTCCGGGCCACGGGCGCGAGCCAGATCGGCAACGTCTGCAACGAGGCGCCCAACCCCACCGCCCGGCAGGACAGCAGGAGGTTCTGCACCGCCGGGTAGACCGAGCCGTAGTACGAGGAGACCGAGATCTGTGGCCAGCCGACCGGGCGGTGCTGCAGGTTGCGCCGGTAGCACGGGATGACGAACACCGGGAGGTCCTCGAAGTGCTCGGCCTGCCACCGGCCCGGTCGCATCCCCCGCAGCTCGCGCTCGTCGCCCTTCGCCAAGCGGACCAGCAACGGGTCGAAGGTGCGGAACAACGGCCGGTAGAGCCGGGCGAGCCGAGCCTTCTGCTCCCGGTCCTCCACCACGAGGTACGACCAGTCCTGGGTGTCGGAACTGGTCGGTGCCCGCAGCGAGAGTTCGAGCAGGTGCAGCAGGAGGTCGTGCGGCACCGGGTCGAGATGCAGCCTGCGGACGGCCCGCTGCGTGCGCATGGCCTCCTCGAGCGGCATTTCGAGGCGCGCGAGCGCCTCCTCGGTGGGTGGCGGCACGAAGTCGGGCTCGGCGGCGGACTGGTCCTCGGGGGCGGTCACGGGGCGAGCCTAGGGAGGCACCACCGTCCCGGGCCCCGGAACAACGCGGGGGCCGGCGGTGCTGCACCCGATGATGACCCCGACCGCCGACGACGGCACCACCCACGAGGCCGGCGCCGACCGGACCGGCGACGACCGGACCGGGCGGCGGGACGGGCCGGACCACGTGCTCGTGGTGGGCGCCGGCTACGCAGGCCTCCACGCGGCGGCCGCCGCCCGCGGCACCGGCGTGGCGGTCACCCTGGTCGACGACTCGGGCCGACACGACTTCGTCACCCGCCTC
>CAIPVR010000248.1 GCA_903868545.1 uncultured Actinomycetes bacterium | reverse complement strand
GGTTCCACGATCATCGTTCGGATGGCGATGGCCGTGTCGATGTTCCCGGAGAAGTCGAGGTAGCCGACCACCCCCGCGTACGGCCCGCGTTTGGTGGGCTCGAGGTCGTCGATCACCTCCATGGCCCGTACCTTCGGCGCGCCCGACACGGTGCCGGCCGGCAGGGTGGCCCGGAGCACGTCGATCGGGGTCCGGCCGGCGGCGAGGGTGCCGGACACCTGCGACGTGAGGTGCATCACGTGGCTGTAGCGCTCGAGCGTCATCAGCTCGTCGACCGTGCACGTGCCGAACTCCACCACCCGGCCCACGTCGTTGCGGGCGAGGTCCACCAGCATGATGTGCTCGGCCCGCTCCTTCGGGTGCTCGAGCAGCTCGGCGCCGAGGCGGCGGTCGTGCTCGTCGGTTCGGCCCCGGAACCGGGTGCCGGCGATCGGGCGCGAGATCACACGATCGCCGAGGAGCTGCACCATCGGCTCGGGCGAACAGCCCACGAGGGTGAGTTCCGGCTCGCGCACGAAGTACATGTACGGGCTCGGGTTCACCTGCCGCAGCGTCCGGTAGATGTCGAGTGGCTCGGCCGACGTGTCGAACGAGAACCGCTGGGCCAGGACCACCTGGAAGATGTCGCCGGCGAGGATGTGCTCCTTCGCCGCGTCCACGGCCGCCTCGTACGCGCCGGGCGCCATCGAGGAGACCACCGGCACCGACTCCTCGGCCTTCTCGGGCGGGGTGACGAGCGGCTCCGCGAGCGGCGTGGCCCCGTCGGCCGCCATGCGGGCCAGGCGCGCGAGGGCGTCGTCGTACGCGGCATCCACCGCAGCGGCGTCGGCACCCTCCTCCACGAAGGCGTTCGCCACGAGCGTGACCTGTTGGGACCAGTGGTCGTAGGCGGCCAGCTCGCCGATGACCGACACCACGGCATCCGGCCAGCCCCGGTCGTCGGCGGGCACGTCGGGCAGGTGTTCCACCTCCCGCACCACGTCGTAGCCGAGGAACCCCACCACACCCGAGTGCAGCGGCGGCAGCGGGTGGCCGAACGCCTCCTCGGTGGGGGCACGGTACCGGGCGAGCAGCACCTCGAGCGCGGCCAGGACCCCCCGGTCGGTGGGCACGCCGTCGGGCAGGTCCCCGCTCACCTCCACCCGCGCACCGCGGGCCACGAGACGGGCCCGCGGGTCACGGCCGATGAAGCTCCAGCGGCTCCAGCGTCCGCCGTGGTCCACCGATTCCAACAGGAACCCCGGTGACCCCGTCACGTCGTCGCCGCACAGGCGGGCGAACGCGGCCAGTGGCGTGGTCAGGTCGGCGAGGAGCCGCTCGCAGACCGGCACGACGGCATGGTCGGCGGCGAGGCGGTGGAAGTCCTCCCGGGACGGGACGGCCATGTCCGTCACCCGACCCTCAGGCGGGCCCGGGACGGTCGACGGTCTCGTCGTCGGTGCCGAACGCCCGGAAGAAGCAGGTGTAGGCGCCGGTGTGGCAGGCACCCTTGCCCTCCTGCTCCACGAGGAACAGGAGCGTGTCGCCGTCGCAGTCGTAGTGGGCGGAACGGATGAACTGGCGGTCGCCCGAGGTGTCGCCCTTGCGCCACACCTCCCGGCGTGACCGCGACCAGAACACCGTGCGACCCTGCTCGAGGCTCATCCGCAGGGTCGCCGCGTTCATCCAGGCGACCATGAGCACCGCACGGGTGTCGACGTCCTGCACCACCGCGCAGACCAGGCCGTCGTCGTCGAACTTCACCGCCGCGAGGTCCTCCTCGCGGACGGCGACGGGGGTGACGGCAGGACCTGGGCTCATGGCCGCATCGTAGGAGTGCCGGGGCGGCGCCCCGAAACCGGTTCCGCCCCGGCCTCAGGTGCCGGCGACGGGCTCGACGCGGTCGATGGTCGGGTTCTGGTCGTCGCCCGGTCCGGCCAGGCCGAGCTGCTCCTCCGCACGGAGCTCCTGTTCGGGGGTGCCGAGGTAGAAGGGCACGTTCACCACCACGGTGTCGGGCCGGAACTTGAGCGCCAGCTTCAGCGCCAGGGCCGACTGGTTGTGGAACACACCCTGGTACCAGTGCGGCAGCACGAACTCCGGGATCACCACGGTGAGGTAGTCGTGGCCCCACCGGGCGTCGAGCTCGTCGAGGTAGTCCTCCACCGTCTTGGTGAGGTCGCGGTAGGGCGACTCGATGATCTCGAGCGGCATCGGGATCTGCATCTCCCGCCACTGCTCCCGCACCCGCGCCGAGGCCTCCTCGTCGATCGCCACGGTGACCGCCACGGCGTCCTGTGCGCCGACCGAACGGGCGTAGCGGATCGCGGCCAGCGACGACTGGTTCACCCCACCGACGAGGACCACCACGCCGTGGTGGGGCGGTTCCACGTCCGCGCGGAACTCACCCGGGACGCGGAGCCGTCGGGCCACGTGGTCGTAGTGCTTCCGCACCTGACGGAACGCCACCACGATCAGCGGGATCAGCACCACGATGATCCACGCGCCGATCATGAACTTCGAGATGATCACTTCCGCCGCCACGATGAAGGTGAACACCGCACCCACGCCGGAGTTCACCACCGAGAGCCGCCACTTCGCCTGGCGCTCCTTGAGATGGTGCCGGACCATGCCGGTCTGGGAGATCGTGAAGCTCGTGAACACGCCCACCGCGTAGAGCGGGATCAGCAGGGTGACGTTCCCGCGGAAGGCGATCAGCAGCACGGCGGCCGCGCCGGCGAGGATCAGGATGCCGTTGGAGAACACCAGCCGGTCGCCACGGTTGGCGAACTGTCGGGGCAGGAAGCCGTCCTTGCCGATGATCGCGGCGAGTCGTGGGAAGTCGGCGTACGCGGTGTTGGCCGCGAGGATCAGGATGGCCATCGTGGCGAACTGGAGGATGTAGTACATCGGGTTGCCGTCGCCGTACACGGCCCGGCCCATGACCGACAGGAGCGACTCGCTCTCGGAGGGCACCGGCCGCATCCAGGCGGCGATGAAGCAGATCATGAAGAACGTGGAGCCGAGGATCCCGGCCATCCAGCCGAGCGTCACCGCTGCGTTCTTCGACGTGGGCTTCCGGAACGCCGGGATGCCGTTCGAGATGGCCTCCACACCCGACAGGGCCACGGCACCCGAGGCGAAGGCCCGGGCGAAGATGAACGCCGAGACGGCCCCCACCGCCGGACCGTGGAGGCGCTGCAGTTCCTCCACCTCCCGTTGCTGGGCCGGGGTTCCCTGGTAGATCACCGGCAGGGTGCCCCGGAAGTGCATCCAGGTGGACCAGGCGATGAAGATCGTGAGGGCCCCGATGTAGATGTAGGTGGGGACGGCGAACACCACGCCCGATTCCTTCACCCCGCGCAGGTTGCCGAGGGTGAGGATGGTGACGAACAGCAGGCACAACCAGACCCGGTACTGGCTGAGGCCGGGGAACGCCGAGGTGATCGCCAGCACACCGGCCGCGACCGACACCGACACCGTGAGCACGTAGTCCACGAGGAGCGAGGCCCCGGCCACCAGCGACGGTGTGGTCCCCAGGTTCTCCCGGGCCACCACGTAGGCACCGCCGCCATCGGGGTAGGCGTGGATCGTCTCCCGGTAGGAGTTGGCCACCACGGCGAGCAGGATCACCACGAGGATGGCGATGGGCTTGAGCAGGTCGGTGGTGAACGAGCCGTTGGCCATCACCATGCCGGCGGAGCCCACCAGCACGATGAGGATCTCGCCCGTGGCGTACGCCGTGGAGGAGATCGCGTCCGACGAGAAGACCGCGAGACCGATCGTCTTCGAGATGCGCTGGTGATCGGCTTCGTCGGTGGCCAGCGGCCGTCCGATCAGCATGCGCTTGAGGGTGGATGCCATGTGCTGCCGGACTCCGTACGCGTCGCCTGAACCGGATGTCAGTCTGGACCCTGGCCCGGCCGGGGTCCCGCACCGTTGACGCGTTCTTTACGGCCCCCGTGGGCGACCACCACGCCCGCCGCCCCGTCGGTGCATGCTGGACCGGTGAGCCCGGGCCAGCGACGCGGCACCTTGCGCATCTACCTCGGCGCCGCGCCCGGGGTGGGCACGACCTACGCCATGCTCGACGAGGGCCGGCGTCGCGCCGGCCGGGGCACCCCGGTGGTGGTGGCCGCGGCCGGGACCCACGGCCGGCCCGCCACCGCTGCCCTGCTCGAGGGCCTCGACGTGGTGCCGCCGGCCGACGGCGCCGTCGACGTCGCGGGCGTACTGGCCCGACGGCCGCGGGTGGCCCTCGTCGACGACCTCGCACGGGCCGAGCCCGAGACGTCCCCCCGGCGGCAACGTTGGCAGGACGTGGAGGAACTCCTCGATGCCGGCGTGGACGTGGTGGCCACGCTCGACGTGACGGAGTTGGACTCGCTCCAGGACGTCGTGGAGCGGATCACCGACCGGCGCCCCGCCCACACGGTGCCCGACGGCTGGGTGCGCAGCACCGCCCAGGTGGAGCTGGTCGACATGACGCCGGAGGCGCTGCGCCGCCGCCTCGCGCACGGCAACGTGTACCCGGCGGAGGAGATCGATGCGGCGCTCGCCGACTTCTTCCGCCCGGAACGTCTGGCCGCCCTGCGGGAACTGGCCCTCCTCTGGGTGGCCGACCGGGTCGAGGACCAGCTGCGGGGCGACCCGTCCGGCAGGGCCGGGGCCGGCTGGGAGACCCGCGAACGCGTCGTCGTCGCGGTGACCGGTGCACCCGGCAGCGACGCCGTGGTCCGGCGGGCCGCCCGCCTCGCCGGCCGGGTGGGCGGCCACCTGCTCGGCGTCCGGGTGGTGGGCCCGAGGGACGTCGCCGCTGCCGCGCCCACCGACCTCGAACACCATCGCCGCCTGCTCGACGAGCTCGGCGGCACCTACCGCGAGGTGGTGGGTGACGACGTGGCCGAGACCCTCGTGTCGGTCGCCCGCGCCGAACGGGCCACCCAGCTGGTGGTGGGTGCGAGCCGGCGGAGCCGGTGGCAGGAACTCACGGGCGGCTCGGTGCTGCACCACCTGCTGCGCCACGCCCGGGACCTCGACGTGCACGTGATCGCCGCCGACGGCGCGGCCACCACCCGCCCCGCCGGACGGCGAGCGGCGCCGGCGCTCTCGGGCCGGCGGCGCACCTGGGCCTGGGTCGGCCTGATCGCCGGACTCCCGCTCCTGGTCGCCGCGCTCCTCCCGCTGCGCGACGACGTGGGCGTCACCGCCGTCCTCCTCGCTGCGCTCTCGCTCGTGGTCGCGGTGAGCGCCGCCGGCGGCCTGCTGCCCGGTCTCGTCGCTGCCGTGGCGGCGGCCCTCGCCACGAACTGGTGGTTCGTCCCCCCCTACGGCACCCTCGACCCCGGCGACCCGGAGGACGCGGTCGGCCTCGTGGTGTTCCTGCTGGTGGCGGCCACCGTGTCGACCCTCGTCGGCCGCGTGGCCCGACGGTCCGCCGAGGCCGCGCGCGCCCGCTCCGACGCCGACACCCTCACCCGCGCCGCCACCACGCTCGCCACCGAGGAGGAGCCCGTCGGCCCGCTCCTGCAACAGGCGCGGGCGGCGCTCGGCCTCGACGCCCTCGCGGTCCTCCGCGCGACGTCCGGGGGCTGGGAGCTCGTCGCCGCCGCCGGAACACCCGCCCCGCTCACCCCCACCGACGGTGACCGCCACCCTCTCGACGATGACGGCGCCGTGGTGCTCGTCACCGTGGGTCCCCAGCTCGACGCGGCCGGCACCGAACTGCTCGAGGCGCTGGCCCGCACCGTCGCCGTGGGGGTGGAGGCGGCGTCACTCCAGCGTGACGTGGCCGCGGCCGATGCGGTCGCCAGGGCCGACGCCGTCCGCCGCGGGATCCTCCAGGCCGTCTCGCACGACCTGCGCACCCCGCTGGCGGGGATCAAGGCATCGGTCACGAGCCTGCTGTCGCCGGACGTGCGGTTCGGCCCGGAGGACACCTCGGCGTTCCTGGCGACGATCGACCACGAGGTGGACCGGCTCGACCGGGTGGTCGGCAACCTGCTCGACATGAGCCGCCTCCAGGCGGGCGAACTCAGCGTGCACCTGCGCCCCACGGCGCTCGAGGAGGTGGTGGCGGCCGCAATGGACGGTCTCGACCCGGGCCGCGAGCTGTGCGTGGAACTCGACGTGGACGACTCGCTACCGCTCGTGGAGGTGGACCCGGCCCTGCTCGAACGAGCGGTGGCCAACGTGACCGCCAACGCCCTCGCCGCGCAGCCGGCGGGGGTCGCGGTTCGCATCGATGCCAGTTCGGTGGGCGACCGGGTGCACCTGCGGGTGGTCGACCGGGGACCCGGCATCGCCCCGGAGGAACGTGACCGTGTGTTCGCGCCCTTCCAACGACTCGGCGACCGCTCCACGCAGGCGGGTGTGGGCCTGGGCCTCGCGATCGCCCAAGGGTTCACCCGAGCCGTCGGCGGCGACCTCGACCTCGACGACACCCCGGGTGGCGGGCTGACCGTGACGTTCCGACTCCCGGCCGTGCCCGCCGGACCCGACGGCCCCGACTCCCCGGCCACGATGACCACGGCACCGACGACCACGGCACCGTCGACCACGGCACCATCGACCCCCGACTCCACGACACCGGGGTGACACCGTGAGCACCGTCCTCGTCGTCGACGACGAACCCCGGATCCGGAAGGCACTACAGGTCAACCTCGTGGCCCGCGGCTACACGGTGTCGCTCGCCGCCACCGGGGAGGAGGCGTTGCGCAGCGCACGGGAGGAGCCGCCGGACCTCGTGCTCCTCGACCTCGGCCTGCCCGGCATCAGCGGGGTCGACGTGATCGAGGGCCTCCGGGGGTGGACCGAGGTACCCATCATCGTGCTGTCGGTGCGCGAGCAGGAGTCCGACAAGGTCGCGGCGCTCGACGCCGGCGCCGACGACTACGTCACCAAGCCGTTCGGGATGGACGAGCTGATGGCCCGGTTGCGCGCCGCACTGCGTCGCGGAGGCGCCGACGGACCGGACCCGGTGGTCCGCACCGGACACTTCGAGCTGGACCTCGGGGCGAAGCGGGCCACGGTCGGCGACGAGGAGATCCGGCTCACGCCGATCGAGTGGGGGCTCGCCGAGCAGCTCGTGCGCCACCCCGGACGTCTCGTCGCCCAGCGCACGCTCCTCCACGAGGTCTGGGGGCCCCAGTACGACCGCGAGACGAACTACCTGCGGGTCCACATCGCCAACCTCCGGAGGAAGTTGGAGCCGGAACCGTCGCGGCCCCGCTACTTCATCACCGAGCCCGGCATGGGCTACCGGTTCGAGCCCGACCACTGACCACCCCGCGACGAGGGGACCAGCCGGGCGCGGTCAGGATCGACCGGCTCGTGAGCGACGAACCGGTCGTCCGGTCCTTCGAGCTCGCCGACACAGCGGGATGACGGTCCGCCTCAGAGGTACAGGCCAGTGTGCGCGCCCTCGAGCCGGTTGGACGCCACGGCGTGGATGTCGCGTTCGCGGAGGATGATGAACGTCTCGCCGCGGAGCTCCACCTCGTAGACGTCCTCGGGGTTGAACAGCACCTGGTCGCCCGTCTCGACGGCCCGAACGTTCGGCCCCGCTGCGCGCACCTCGGCCCATGCCAGGCGCTTGCCCAACTGGGCGGTGGCCGGGATGAGGATGCCCCCGCTCGACCGGCGCTCCGCGTCGCCGGCGTCGAGCTTCACCAGGATGCGGTCGTTGAGCATCCGCACCGGCAGCTTGTCGGCCCGGTCGATGCCGGCGGTCGTGTCGGTCTGCCCGTCGTCACCCATGCGTGGATCACGGTACCGCGACGCCGGGACCACCCCGCAGCGGCGCCGCGGCGGGGCCCGGCCGCACCGCGACCTCAGGAGTCGGGGAGCCCGCCCGCCGCCTCCAGCAACGGACCGGCCACCAGGTCCAGATGCTCCAGGTCCGACAGGTCGAGCACCTGCAGGTACACCCGGGTGATGCCCGCCTCGGCGAACGCCTCCAGGCGGGCGACCAGTTCGGCCGGGAGGCCCGCGAGCCCGTTGGTCCGGAGCTCGTCGACCTCCCGCCCGATCGCCGCGGCCCGGCGGGCGACCTCGTGCTCGTCGGCCCCGCAACACAGGACCTGGGCCACGGAGCGCACCACCGTGGCCGGATCGCGACCGGCGGCCTCGCACGCCCGGTCGACGTTCCCGTTCAGGGCGGTGACCGTCCCGACGTCCGCGAACGGCACGTTGAACTCGTCCGCGAAGCGGGCCACCAATGCCGGCGTACGGCGCGGCCCGAACCCGCCGATGATCACCGGCGGCCGGGGCCGCTGGACGGGCTTCGGCAGCGCCGGCGACGCGGTCACCGGGTAGTGGCCCCCGGGATGGTCGAACGTGTCGCCCTCCGGCGTGGACCACATCCCGGTGATGATCTCGAGCTGCTCGGTCAGCCGGTCGAAGCGTTCGCCCAGCGGCGGGAACGGGATGCCGTAGGCGGTGTGCTCGACGTCGTACCAGCCCGCGCCGATGCCGAACTCCACCCGGCCACCGGACATGGCATCCACCGTGGCCACCGAGATGGCCAGCGGGCCGGGCAGGCGGAAGGTCGCCGCCGTGACCAGGGTGCCGAGCCGGACCCGGCTGGTGTCCCGCGCGAGGCCGGCGAGGGTGGTCCAGGCGTCGGTGGGACCGGGCTCGCCCGACACGTCACCCATCTTCAGGTAGTGGTCGGAGCGGAAGAAGGCGTCGAAGCCGAGGTCCTCGCTGCGGCGGGCCACCGCGAGGAGGTCGTCGTAGGTGGCACCCTGCTGGGGCTCGGTGAAGATGCGCAGTTCCATGGTTCCTCCGGCGACGTTCCGGCCGCCCGGCGTGGGGACGGGTTCCGGGACGGTACCGTCCGGGCGTGGAGCTCGTGACCGACGACGGCGTGGCCCTCGCAGCCGAGTGCCGGGTGCCCGACGAACCAGGGAGCGCAGCGGTCCTCCTGCACCCGCACCCGCTGATGGGCGGGGACATGCGCACGCCGGTTCCCGACCACCTGTTCCGGGCCTTGCCGGAGCGGGGCGTGGCCGTCCTACGCGTCGACTTCCGCGGCGCCGGCCGCTCCGAGGGCGAGCACGGCGGCGGGATTCCCGAGGCGGCCGACGTACGCGCCGCGGTCGACGCGCTGGGTGAGGCCGCTCCCGGCCTGCCGGTGTGGCTCGTCGGCTGGTCCTTCGGTGCGGACGTGTCGTTGCAGGTGACCGATCCGCAGGTGGCGGGATGGGTGCTGGTGGCACCTCCCCTGTCCTCCGTACCCGAGGCGGCGATGGTCGCGGCCGGCGATGCGCGACCCACGCTCCTACTCGTCCCCCAGCACGACCAGTTCCTCGACCCCGGGGCCGCGGCGGCGCGAACCGCCCAGTGGGCCGCCGCCACGGTGCAGGTGGTTCCCGGGGCCGACCACTTCCTCGCCGGCCGGCTCGGTGCGGTCACCGACGCGGTTCTCGCCGCGATCCTCCCCGGCCGCGATCTCCGGAGCTGACGCGCCCGTTCCGGGCGCCGCGGACCCCTATTTCGCGGAGGGGGCGGGGCGGACGGTGATGCCGGCGGCGGCCATCACTGCCTTGGCCTCCGCCACCGTGTGCTCACCGAAGTGGAAGATCGAGGCGGCCAGCACCGCGTCGGCGCCGCCCTCGAGCACGCCCTGCGCGAGGTGGTCGAGCGTGCCCACCCCGCCCGACGCGATCACCGGCACCGGACACGCCGCGGCCACCGCCGAGGTGAGCGGCAGGTCGAAGCCGTCGCGGGTGCCGTCGCGGTCCATCGAGGTGAGCAGGATCTCCCCCGCCCCCAGCCCGCACACCCGCGCCGCCCACTCGACTGCGTCGATCCCCGTCGGGGTGCGACCCCCGTGGGTGAACACCTCGAACTCGGGCCCGTCGGACGCACTCCTCCGTCGGGCGTCGATCGCCACCACCACGCACTGGGCCCCGAACTCGTCCGCGATCTCGGCCACCACCTCCGGGCGGTCCACCGCCGCGGTGTTCACCCCCACCTTGTCGGCCCCGGCGCGCAGCAGGCGTCGGGCGTCCTCCACCGACCGCACCCCACCACCCACCGTGAACGGGATGAACACCTCCTCGGCGGTGTGGCGGACCACCTCCACGATCGTGTCGCGGGCGTCGGAGGACGCGGTGATGTCGAGGAACACCAGCTCGTCGGCCCCCTCGGCGTCGTAGCGCGCCGCCAGCTGCACCGGGTCGCCCGCGTCGCGGAGGTCCACGAAGTTGACCCCCTTCACCACGCGGCCGGCGTCCACGTCGAGGCAGGGGATCACCCGGGCGGTCCTCACGACGCCGCTCCCCCGGTGCCGGCCGGGCCACCGACCGCCGACACCGCCTCCGCCACCGTGAACGCACCCTCGTAGACGGCACGGCCGGTGATCGCCCCGCCGAGACGCCGCCCGCCGGACTCGAGGGTGGCCAGGGCGCGCAGGTCGTCCAGCGTGCCCACCCCGCCCGACGCGATCACCGGCACGTCGGTCACCGCCATCACCCGGGCCAGCCCGTCGAGGTCGGGGCCGTTGAGCATCCCGTCGCGGCTGATCTCGGTGACCACGAGGGCCGTCACCCCGGCGTCGGTGAAGGCACGGGCCAGGTCGAGCACGTCCGCCCCCGACCCCTCGAGCCACCCGCGCACGGCCACCTCGCTCCCCCGGGCGTCGAGGCCCACCGCCACGGGGTGCTCCGCCGCGAGCGACCGCACCAGGGCCGGGTCCTCGAGCGCCGCCGTGCCCAACACCACGCGGGCGACCCCGGCGTCGAACAGCGCCTCGGCCGCCTCGCGGCTGCGTACCCCGCCGCCGGTCTGCACCGGTACGTCGAGGGCGTCGGCGATGGCGGCCACCACCTCCCGGTTACGCGGCTCCCCGGTCCGGGCCGCGTCGAGGTCCACGACGTGCACCCACGGCGCCCCCTCTGCCTGGAACCCGAGTGCGCGGGCGACCGGGTCGTCGCCGTAGACGGTGCTGCGGTCGTAGTCGCCCTGGGCGAGGCGCACGCAGCGCCCGTCCAGCAGGTCGATCGCGGGGTACAGGTCGAGGCTCACGCCGCCGCCTCCCGCCCGGCCATCGCCACGAAGTTGCCGAGCAGCTGCAGCCCTGCGGAGCCCGACTTCTCCGGGTGGAACTGCGTGGCCCACACGTTCTCGTGGTGCACCGCGGCGGTGACCGGCCCGCCGTAGTCGCAGGTGGCCACCAGGGCGGGCGACGGCTCCGCCGCGTAGCTGTGCACGAAGTACATCCACGGCCGATCACCGAGACCGGTGAACAGCGGGGACTCGGTGAGCAGGTCCACCTGGTTCCACTGCATCTGGGGCCGCTTCACGTCGTCGGGCAGCAGTCGGACCCGGCCCGCCAGCACGCCGAGCCCGGCCGCGTCGGGCGACTCGTCGGAGCCGTCGTAGAGCAACTGCATGCCCACGCAGATCCCGAGGAACGGCCGCCCCGACGCAATGGCATCGACCGCGACCTGGTCGAGTCCGTGGTCGGCGAGCGCCTCGCGGCACCGCCCGAAGTTGCCCACCCCCGGCAGCACCACGGCGTCCGCGGCGTCGACCACCGCCCGGTCCGCGGTGAGCTCGGCGCGGGCCCCCACGTGTTCGAGGGCCTTCTGCGCCGAGCGCAGGTTGCCGATGCCGTAGTCGAGCACCGCGACGAAGGTCACAGGGTGCCCTTGGTGGAGGGCAGCACGTCGCCCTCCGTGCGGACCGCGTCGCGCAGGGCGCGCGCCGCCGCCTTCACCGACGCCTCGATGATGTGGTGCGTGTTGCGTCCGCGCACCAGCGTGAGGTGCAGCGTGATCCCGGCGGAGGTCACGAACGCCCGCCAGAACTCCTCCATCAACTGCGGGTCGAACGGCGGGTCACCGAGGATCTTCACCCCCGGAGGGTCGATCTCGTAGTGCAGGAACGGCCGCCCCGACAGGTCGAGCACCGCCTCCACCACCGCTTCGTCGAGCGGCACGCGGATGGACGCGAAGCGCCGGACGCCGCGCTTGTCACCCAGCGCGTCGCGCAGCACGGCGCCCAACAGGATGCCGGTGTCCTCCACCGTGTGGTGGGCGTCGATCTCGAGGTCGCCGCTGGCGACCACGGTGAGGTCCATGCCCCCGTGACGGCCGAGCTGGTCGAGCATGTGGTCGAAGAACGGCAGCCCGGTGCGGCACTCGGTGGTGCCGCCGCCGTCCACGTCGACGGTCACGGAGATGTCGGTCTCCTTGGTGGTGCGGTCGGCCGAGGCGCTGCGTGACGAGCTCACGTCGCCAAGGTTCGCACACCGGGCGCGCGGCCCGGAAAGCGGTTCCGAACCGGCTCAGCCGCCCAGCACCCCGGAGAGCGCGGCGAGGAACTCGTCGTCCTCCTCGGGCGTGCCCAGCGTGACCCGCAGGCACCCCTCCAGCCGTGGCCACGACGAGCAGTTCCGCACGAGCACGGAGCGTTCGACCAACGCCCGCCACACGGCGGCGCCGTCGTGGTGGAGCGGACGGAACAGGATGAAGTTCGCCCCGCTCGGCCACTGCTCCACCGGCAGTCCCGCCAGCACGGCCGCCACGCGACCGCGCTCCTCGACCAGCCGGGCGACCCGGGCCTGCATCTCACCGAGGTGGTCGAGGGCCAGCACGCCCGCCAGTTGGGTCACCTC
>CAIPVR010000247.1 GCA_903868545.1 uncultured Actinomycetes bacterium | reverse complement strand
GTGCCCGCGCCGGGTGCGGGCGCCGCCACCGCCCCGTGCCCGGCCGCGCCGGCGGGGCGGGTCTCGGTGACCGTCGTGATCGACGACGGCTCGTCGGTGCGGATCCGCTGCGTCGAGGTGGGCGAGCGCGCCACGGGTGGGGAGGCGCTCCTGGCCGCCGCCACGGTCCGCCGTGACGACCCGGTGAAGGGGCCCGCCTTCGTGTGCGGCATCGACGGGGTCCCGGCGGTCGGCTGTGCCGCGGTGGGCGAGCCGTACTGGAGTTACTGGTCCGGATCCGCGGGCTGGAACTACCAGGCGGTCGGGGCCTTCGGTTACCGCCTGCCGGCCCGCTGCGCGGTGGAGGGCTGGCGGTTCGGGACCGGGCGGTCGACGCCGGCGGTACCGGTGCCGGCCACCCCCTGCACTCCGCCCCCGACGACGTCGGTGCCCTCGAACGTGTCCCCGGACGTGCCGCCGCTCCCACAGGTCCCCGCGCCCGCTCCGGCGCCCGGGGCGCCCGCCGGCGGTGCAACGGGTGCGACCGGCCCGACCCCGGCCGCCGTGGCCGGGGCCACCGTCGTGGTCCCCTCCCCGTCCCCGTCCTCGTCCTCGCCGCCGACCGGGCCGGTTCCGGCGCCGGCGGGGCCGGATGGATCTCCAGGTCCGGGAGGGGCACCGGCGGCCGGGCCCGCCCCGGCCGTTGCCGGGGTCGAGACGCCGGTGGCCACCGGGGGAGGTGCCACCGGCGCCCGGACCGAGGCGTCGCCGGAGGGTCCGGAGGAGGCCGCGTCGGCCGCCCCGTCGGGTGGCCGGAGCGGTGGGGGTGGTCCGGGGTGGCCGGTGGTGGTCGGGGTGCTCGCGATCGCAGCGCTCGGCGTGGCGGCGATGGTCCGATCGAGGCGCGACCGGGCGTCGTCGCCGGTGGCGTGAGCGGGACGTGACGGGCGTGGGGTTGGCCGGAGCGGGGGCAGGAGCCGTCGGCGCCACCTCGCCCGGCGCGCCGGTCGGGCACACGGTGGGTCGTGCCGCCCGCCCGGTGCATCCCGCTGCGTGGTGGATCTGGGGGGTCGGTGCGGCAGCCGCGGCGTCGCGGACCACGAACCCCGTGGTGCTCGGCCTCCTGGCGGTGGCCGTGTTGAACGTGGCGCTCGCCCGCCGTCAGCCCGGCCCGGCCGGCCGGGCGGTGGGCGTGTTCGTGCGCATGGGCCTCGTGGTGATCCTCCTGCGGGTGGTCCTGACCGTGGTCGTGGGGGTGCGTACGCCCGGCGCCGTCCTGTTCCGCCTCCCCGAGGTGGATCTCCCGCAGTGGGCGGCGGGGATCAGCCTGGGCGGCCCGGTGACCGCCGAGTCGCTCGTGACCGCGGTGTACGGGGGTCTCCAGCTCGCGGTGATCCTCGGCTGCTTCGGGGCGGTGAACGCGATGGCCAGCGCCTACCGCCTGCTGCGGGCGCTCCCGCCCGTGCTGCACGAGGCCGGTGTGGCCGTGGCCGTGACCGTGACCCTTGCGCCCCAGCTCGTGGTGTCGGTGGGGCGGGTCCGCGCGGCCCGCCGGCTCCGTGGGCGTCCGGGTGGATGGCGGGGCCTGGCGGGCTCGGTCATGCCGGTGCTCGAGGAGGCACTCGAGCGCTCGGTGCGCCTCGCGGCGTCGATGGACGTGCGCGGCTACGGCCGCTCCGGTGTGCTGGCGCCACGACGGCGGGCCGTCGCGAGGGGATTCCTCCTCGCGGGCATGGTGGGACTCGTCGTCGGCTCCTACGCCCTGCTCGACACCGGCACGCCCGACCTGTTCCGCCTGCCGCTCCTCGCCGCAGGGGTGCTCGCCGTGGTGGTCGGACTCGTCCTGGCGGGCCGACGGGTCCGGCGGACGATCCACCGGCCGGACCCGTGGGGGATGCCCGAATGGTCCACGGCCCTCGCCGGCGTGCTCGCCGCCGGGCTGATGTCGACGGCTTCGCGCGGCGGCGCGCTCGTCCCGCCGGTGGCGCCCCCGGGCTGGCCGCCGATGTCGCTGGCGGCGCTGGGTGCCGCCGCGGTGCTCCTGCTGCCACTGGTGACCACCCCGCCGGTGCCCGGCCTCGGTCCGGCCGACGAGGGGGGTCGTCGGTGAGCGCGGCGGTGGAGTTCAGGCAGGTCGGCTTCACCTACCCGGACGCGGCGGGACCCACGCTGACGGGGGTCGATGCGGTGGTCGAGGAGGGTGAGTTCTGCCTCGTCGTCGGGCGCACCGGGAGCGGGAAGTCGACGCTGCTGCAGGCGGTGTCGGGGTTGGTGCCGCGCTTCACCGGCGGCCTGCTCACCGGTGAGGTCGTGGTGGGTGGCCGGTCGACGGCCGGGGCCGCCCCGCGCGAACTCGCCGACACCGTCGGCACCGTGGTGCAGGACCCGGCATCGGGGTTCGTCGCCGACACGGTGGAGGACGAGGTCGCCTACGTGATGGAGAACCTCGCCGTTCCGCCCGACGTGATGCGGCGCCGGCTCGAGGACACGCTCGACCTGCTCGACCTGGCGGCGCTCCGGCAGCGGCCACTCGCCACGCTGTCGGGTGGCCAGCAGCAACGGGTGGCGATCGCGTCGGTCCTCGCCGCGAGCCCCCGTGTGCTGGTGCTCGACGAGCCCACCTCGGCGCTCGACCCCGCCTCGGCCGACGAGGTGCTCTCGGCCCTGGCCCGGCTCGTGCACGACGTGGGCCTCACCGTCCTCGTCGCCGAACACCGGTTGGAACGGATCGTGCAGTTCGCGGACGTGGTGCTGCACCTGCCCGGCGACGGTGCCGGGGCGCGGATCGGGCCGCCCCGGGAGGTGCTCGGCCCCGACACGCCGGCGCCGCCGATCGTGCGCCTCGCCGGATGGGCCGGATGGTCACCCCCGCCCCTGACGGTGCGCGAGGCGCGACGGGCGGCGGAGGGGCTGCGGGACCGGTTGGCGACCCGGTCCGAGCCCGCGCCGGTCACTCCCGGACCGACCGGCGCGGCCGACGTCGCCGTACGGGTCCGCGGCCTCGTCGCCACCCACGGGCCCGTCCCGGCGGTGGGCCCGCTCGACCTCGACGTCACCACCGGTACGGTCACCGCCCTGATGGGCCGCAACGGGGCGGGGAAGTCGACGCTGCTGGCCGTGCTGGCCGGGCTCCACCGCTCGGCACGGGGGGACGTGCGGGTCGACGGGGAGGTGCCGTGGGGTCGCTCCCCGCGGGCGCTCGTCCGCAGTGTGGGCCTCGTGCCCCAGGATCCGGCCGTGCTGCTCTTCCGTGATCGCGTCGAGTCGGAGTGCGCCACGGTGGACCACGACGCCGGGCTGCCGGCGGGCACCACGCGCGCGCTGCTGGCGGAGCTCGCGCCCGATGTCGCGGACGCGACCCACCCCCGGGACCTCTCGGAAGGCCAGCGGATGGCCCTCGCCCTCGCCGTGGTACTGGCGCCGGGTCCGCGGGTGCTGTGCCTGGACGAGCCCACCAGGGGCCTCGACTACGACGCCAAGGACCGGCTCGTGGAGCACCTGCGGCGTGTGGCCGATGCCGGCGGGGCGGTGGTGGTGGCGACCCACGACGTGGAGCTGGTCGCGGAGCTGGCC
>CAIPVR010000246.1 GCA_903868545.1 uncultured Actinomycetes bacterium | reverse complement strand
CGGGTCAAGCGGGTGGAGCGGTCGTTCTACGACGAGGTGTCCGCCCCGTTCTTCGCCAGCTGAGCGCCGCTCCGTCCGGCACCCGCGCGGCGGTCCCGGCCACCCCGACGGCCCCGGCCACCCCGACCGTCCCGGCCACCCGCAGCGTCAGGCGCAGCGGCGTTCCACGTCGGCGCGGCGCAGCGCCAGGCGCTGGTTGACCGCCGGGTCCAGATCGAGGTCGCGGGCCTGCTCTGCGGTGGGGAGCAGTTCGGCGAAGTCGCACTCGGTCACCACCGACGTGTCGCCCCGTGTGAGCGAGGTGACCTGCACCGGTTTGCCGTCCACCCGGAAGCGCACGCGCCGCACCTCGGGGAACTCCGTGGCGGTCATGACGATCTGGCCGATGGCCTGTTGGCGGCCGGGACCTGCCACGTTCTCGAAGTCCGACCCCAGGTCCACCTCGATCGTGTCACCGTCGGCGGTGACGCCCCGCAACTCGGTGCCGTTGGGGATGGCGGTGGTGACGCCGCGCCCGGTCTCGACGTCACCCGGCGGCTCGAGCAGCGCGTTGAGCACGGTGCCGGGCCGCCGGTCGGCCAGGTTGCGGTTGAGCGGCACGAGGGACTTGCCGGCCACGTAGTACAGGACCGCGGCGGTGCCTCCGCTGGTGGGCGAGGCCGACGGTTGGGTGGTCGTGGTGCTCACCGTGAGTGCCCGGGGGGTGTCGTCGCTGGCCAGGCCGCACGAGGCGAGGGAACCGGCGGCGACGAGCACGGCCAGCGCGGCGGCGAGGAGAGAGGGGAGCCCCCGATGGCCGGCGCGGGTCACCGCAGTTCCTCCGGTCGCAGGCCCCCGGCGAGGTCCTCGGGGGTGAGGGCCCGGTGTTCGCCGGTGAGGGTGAGTGCGCTCGCCGCCTCGGGCGTGGCCGCGGAGAGGTCCTCCTCGGCCTCCTCGTCGTCGGGGCCGAGCAGGGGCAGCTCCACCACGAACCGGGCGCCCTGTCCGCCGTCGTGGCGGTCCTCCACCCACACGCGGCCGCCCTGGAGGCGGGCGTGCTCGGCGGCGAGGGCGAGGCCCAGGCCCACGCCGATGTCGGCGCCCCGGCTGCCACCCTGGTCGCCGCGGTTGAACCGATCGAAGATGCGGGTGCGCTCGGCCTCCGGGACGCCCGGGCCGGCGTCCTCCACGCCGATCCGCACCGTCGTCTCGTCGAAGGGGTTGTCGGGGTCGGGGTCGTGCCGCTCCACGAACACGCCGGTGGGACCGTCGGCGTACTTCTCGGCGTTGTTGAGGTAGTTGGCGAGGATGCGCACCACCCGGCGCTTGTCGCAGGCGAGGACGGTCTCGGCCAGCTCCGGGTCGGACTCCACCGGCACGTCGCCGAAGCCGAGGTTGCGCACGGTGCTCGTCACCAGCGGGATGAGGGCCACGTCGTCGAGCTCCAGGCGCACCGCTCCGGCGTCGAACCGGGAGATCTCGAGCAGGTCCTCCACCAGCTGGGTGAAGCGCTCCACGTCGGCCGACAGCAGGTCGAGCGCCTGCTGGGCCCGTTCGGGCATGTCGTCCCGGTTGTTGTCGAGCACCTGCAGGCCTGCGTTCAGCGTGGTCAGCGGCGAACGGAGCTCGTGGCTCACGTCGCTCGCGAACCGGGCGTCGCGGTCGATCCGCTCCTCGAGCGCCGAGACCATCTCGTTGAAGTTGGCCACCAGCGGGGCGAGGTCGTGGTCGTGGGCGTAATCGGCATAGTCGATCCGGGTGTCGAGCTGGCCGAGCGCCACCGACTCGGCCGCCTCGCCGATGCGGGTGATGGGTCGGAGTGTGTAGCGGCTGGCCCAGTAGCCGAGGGCGGCGGCGGCGATCGTGGTGAGCGCGGTGGCCACCACCAGGGTGATCCCGAGGGTCCGCAGGCCGTTGTCGATGTCGTCGAGGCGGTAGATCTCGAAGTACGCGGCCCGGCGGTCGGCGAGCGGCACCCCCACCGCGACCAGCGGCTGGCCCTCGCCCCGGAACCGCATCAGGCCCGACGCGTTCTGCTCCACCACCCGGTCCTTGAGGAGCCGGGGCAGTGCCTCCACCCCGAAGGTGGGGTCCAGACTGACCGTGACCGAGCGGTCCGTGCCGGGGTCGATGATGAGCGACGGCTTGCTGGCGTCGGCCAGCGAACTGAGCACCGTCTGGAGGTCACCGGTGCTGTCGACGGCCAGCGCGCCCTGCACGGTCTGCGCGTTGGCGAGGGTGCGCCGGGTGACCGACTCCTCCCGCTGGTCGATGAGCGTTCGCCGGGTCACCGTGAGGGTCACGAGTGAGAGCACCACCGAGAGCAGGAGCGTCACGAGCGCCACCGCGACGGCGATGCGGGCACGCAGGCCGATCTGGGAGCCGCGCCAGTGCAGGCGGGCGGCGTCCTCCTGGTCCTCGGCGTTCACGGGCGGCGGCTCACGGGCGGGTGCTCACGGGTGCCGCTCAGGGCTGGAGCTTGTAGCCCAGCCCCCGCACGGTGACCACGTGGCGGGGGTTCGCCGGGTCGGCCTCCACCTTCGTGCGGAGGCGTCGCACGTGGACGTCCACGAGCCGGCCGTCACCGAACACGCCGTGGCCCCACACCTTCTCGAGCAGGTCCTCGCGGGAGAACACCGTGCCCGGGTGGTTCGCGAGTTCCACCAGGAGGCGGAACTCCGTCTTGGTCAGGTGCACGGGCTGGCCGTCACGGGTGACCACGCCCTCCTGGGGCACCACCTCGAGGTCGCCGAAGCGCAACCTCGGGTTGCCGGGCACGGTCGGCCGCGCCCGCCGGAGCATGGCCCGGATCCGGGCCGACAGCTCCTTGGGCACGAACGGCTTGGTGAGGTAGTCGTCGGCCCCGGCCTCGAGCCCGGCCACCACGTCGTGGGTGTCGGCCCGTGCGGTGACCATGATGATCGGCACGTCGCTCTGGCGGCGGATCGAACGGCACACCTCGAAGCCGTCGATGCCGGGCAGCATGATGTCGATCAGGACCACGTCGGTGGGTGCGGCCGAGAAGCGGGTGATGGCGTCCTCACCGGTGTCGGCCTCCTCCACCTCCCACCCCTCGTCCTCGAGGGCGAGCTTCACGGTGGTGCGGATGCGTTCGTCGTCCTCGACGGTCAGGATGCGGGTTCCCACCGCCACATCATCGCCCATCGGGGGCGCCGGGGCGGACCACCCGGGTCGGCGCCGTGGCCCGGCCTCAGGCCGGGTCGGCGCCGAGCTCGGCGAGCAGTTCCTGCAGGGGCCCGAACAGGTCCGGGTGGGTGGCGAGCACGGAGTCCGCCCGGACCGGGCCGCCGTCGAGGGCCCCGAGGCGCGCGCCGGCCTCGGTGGCCACGAGCGATCCGCCAGCGAAGTCCCACATCGACAGCCCGGTCTCGTAGTAGGCGTCCACCCGTCCGGCGGCCACCGAGCACAGGTCGAGCGCCGCGGCGCCCATTCGCCGGACGTCGCGCACCCGGGGGAGCAGGTGGGCCACCACCCGGCCCTGCTCGCCGCGGCGGACCGAGTCGTACGAGAAGCCGGTGGCGACGAGGGCCTCGGGCAGGGGTCGCGCGTCGACGAGGTGCAGCGGCCGGCCGTCGCAGGTGGCGCCGCCGCCCAGGGTCGCCCGGTAGGTGCGGGCATGGGTGGGGTCGGCCACCACCGCGGCCACGGTGACGCCGTCGATCGCCGCGGCCACGGAGACCGCGTAGCCCGGGTGGTCGTACACGTAGTTGGTGGTGCCGTCGATCGGGTCGATCCACCAGGTGACCCCGCTGGAGCCGGCGGCCTCGCCCTCCTCCTCGCCCACCACGGTGTCGTGCGGGCGGTGGCGGCCGATCACGTCGCGGATGAGGGCCTCCGACGCCCGGTCCATCTCGGTGACGTGGTCGGTCCCGGTGGACTTGGTGTCGATGTCGAAGTGCTCGGGGCGCCGGGTGTGGATCCGTTCCACCGCCACTGCGGCGGCCTCGTCGGCCACGGCGAGGAGTTCGGCCGCGAGGCGGCGGGTGGCGTCGTCCACGGGCTCGTGCCGGCCGGGCCGGCTCAGGACTTCCGGGTCGCTCGGGCCGCGGCCACGCGGTGCACGGCCTCGGGGTCGTCACGGATGGAGGTCCACTCGCCGAGGGCCCGCAGCGTGAGGACGGCCACCACGGCCACGCCGCCGGCGCCCATGAGGGCACCGGCGAGAAGGAGCAGGCCCACGGCTGCCCCCCGGAAGTCGCCGAGCGTGGCGAACGCATAGCCGATGAAGCCGCCGGCGGCGCCGCCCACGAGCACCGAGAGGAAGGCGAGTACGCGGGCCGTGACCGAGGGCAGGGCGGAGTCGGGCCCGGCGGGGGAGGACGGTGCGCTCATCGGGGTGGAGGCTACGTCGCGTCGCTCGGTGCCCCGTGGCAGGCGGGTACGTCCGGCGATCGCGGGCCGGATGCCCGCTCGGGCCGGATGCCCGGTCGGGCCCGAATCCTCAAGGGGGACCGGCGGTGGCCCGATGGGGGTGCATGGACCTGCTCGTTCCCCCTCGTCGTCTCGGCCGCCTGCTGTCGGGTGCCCGGCTCGACCACGGACTCACCCTGGAGGAGGCGTCCGCCGCGCTCGACGGGCTGCTCGACGTGGACGAACTGCTCGACGTGGAGCTCGCCCGCCGTGAGGTGTCCGACGAGGAGCTGCTGGCGATCACGGGCCTGTACGGCATCGAGACCTCGACGATGGTCCCGGCCCGCGGCGAGCTGGTGATCGACCTCGACGAGGGCGTCATCGTGGCTGACGGCGGTCAGGTGGAGCTGACCTCGGAGGCCGAGATCGACGAGGTCCTCGCCCGCTACCTGGCGCTGGTGTTCGCCATGCGCGACGTGAGCCCCGGCACCGTCGTGCCGCTGCGCCTCGACGACGTGGTCGTGCTGGCGGAGGCCCTCGGGATGGAGGCCGCCGACGTGGAGGGCCGGCTCGGTGAGCTCATGGAGGTTCGCCCGGAGCCGGTCCGCCGGCGGATGCGTCTCCTGCGGGGCCGGCTGCTCGTGCCCGCCGTCGGCGTCCTGGTGACCACCACGGCCTGTGGGCCGCTCGTGATGATCCCGGGGGAGCGCACCCCGGGCCCACTCCGGACGGCGTCGGCACCGGTGGCCGTGCGGGGCGAGCTCCCCGCCGCCCGGATCGGCGACGCCCTCGTCCAGGAGCGCGACGCCGACGGGAACCCGGGTCCGGAGACCGTCCGCAACGGCTGAACGAACACCCGGGTGGGACCGGTCGGCCGGGTGGAACCGGCCGTCCGGGGTCGGCCGCCGGAGCGGCACGGGGCCATGGCCGGAGCGGACCGCAGCGTCCGGACGGCGTCGCCGCGGCGGGCGGTTTGCGCCGCGTCCGTGACGGACCGGTAGCGTCGCCCCGATGCCTCGCGACATCCGTTCCCGCCGTGCCGCCACCGGGCTCGTGCTCCTCGTGCTCGCCCTGTCGGCCGCGGCGTGCGGCGGTGGCTCCTCCTCGTCGTCCTCGGGTGGTGACGACCTCCCGGCCGTCCCGGCGAAGGACTTCGTGGACGAGACCGGGAAGAAGGCCGTCACG
Source organism: uncultured Actinomycetes bacterium (assembly GCA_903868545.1). Taxonomy (GTDB): domain Bacteria; phylum Actinomycetota; class Acidimicrobiia; order Acidimicrobiales; family Microtrichaceae; genus CAIPVR01. Next base: position 3,871 of record CAIPVR010000246.1, on the reverse strand, counting down.
GTCGAGGCGGTGGACAACAACTTCGACCCCCAGTACGTGACCGTGTCGAAGGGGACCACCATCACCTTCACGAACGTCGGACGGAACCCCCACAACGTGGTGCCGGTGGAGCAGGGCGCTTTCACGCCGATCCCCACCGAGAAGTTCGCGCCGGGCGCCTCCGGCACCGTCACGCTCAGCACCCCGGGCACCTACGCCTACTACTGCACGCTGCACGGTTCGTCCACGCGCGGGATGGCCGGCCGCATCGTGGTCGAGCGCTAGGCCGGTCCGGCACCGTCGTCGGGGAGTTCGCGTGCGGGACTGGACGGTCGGCGGTGCGGTCATCGAGGGTCCCGGCGCCGCGGTGCTCATGGTCCGCAACCTCCGACGGAACGGCACCTACGACTGGACGCCGCCCGGCGGCGTCATCGACGGGGACGAGGGCGTGGTCGCCGGCCTGTCCCGCGAGGTCCGCGAGGAGACGGGCCTCGAGGTGCTCACCTGGGCGGGCCCCCTCTACTCCATCGAGGCCGCCGCCCCGGGCCTGGGCTGGAACCTCCGGGTGGAGGTGCACCGGGCCGTGCAGGTGGTGGGTGACCTGGTCGTGGGCGATGACCCCGACGGCATCGTCGTGGAGGCCGAGTGGGTGGCGCCGGACCTCTGCGCCGCCCGGCTGACCGACGCCCACCCGTGGGTCCGCGAACCGTTGCTCGAGTGGCTCGACGAGCGGTGGGTGGGTCACCGGGAGTTCGGGTACCTCGTGGAGGGGACGGAGCCCGGCGACCTCCGGGTGGAGCGCGTGGCCTGAGTCGCGCCGTGAGGGTCGGGCCAGCGGGTCCTACCGGCGCGGTCGACCGTGGCGCCGGTACAGCTCCGCGATGCGTTCGCGGAACACCGAGCGGTCGAAGCGCTCACGGGCGAGCCGGCGGTTGGCCTCGGAGATCCTCCGGCGCTCGTCGGGGTCGCGGAGGAGTTGCTCCATCGCGTCGGCCAGCGCGGCCGGGTCCCGAACGCCCACGAGCCAGCCGTTCTCCGGGTCGGTCACCATGTTCGTGATCGCCTGGATGTCGGTGGCCACGATCGGCACCCCGGCGGCGAGGGACTCGATCACGGTGAACGGCTGGCCCTCGGTGTAGGTGGGGAACACGTAGAGGTCGGCCTCGGACAGGTTCCGGTAGACGTCGGCCCGGCTGAGCGGCCCGGTGAGCGTGTCGCCACGGCCGCGTCGGCGGACCTCGGCCACCACCTCGTCCTTGAGCGGGTCGAGCCCGGGCCGGTCGTCGCCGATGATCCGCAGCTCGAACGTCGGCGCCCCCCGGGCCTCGAGGAGGTCGACCGCGTCGAGCAGGTCGATCACGCCCTTGCGCTCGAGGAGTTCGCCGATGAACAGCACGACCGGCGGCTCGTGGTCCGCGGTGGTGGGCTCCACCGCGTCCACCACCACCGAGTTCGCGATCACCGGCAGGTCGATCGTGGGCAGGTACGGCCGGAGGTTCGGTTCGCCGGCCGCCGCGATGAGGATGTCGGCCGCGCACAGCCGGTCGAGCATCCGGAAGGCCAGCGCGTTGAGCCGGCCCACCCGGTACTCGCCGGGCCGCTCCATGTAGGGCGGCTGGTTGTGGTTGTGCAGCAGCACGCTGGCGCCCCGGAGTCGGGCCGCCACGGCGATCGCCACCTGCCGCCATGCCACGAGCCACGGGTCCTGCACCGAGTGGGTGTGCACGACCGCGCCCCGGCGGGCCAGGCGGAACGTGCCCACGGCGTCGCCGAGCGCGCGGCGGATGTTGGCGACGCCGAACGAGCCGCGGTGCGCGTCGTTCTGGGAGGTGTTGAGGAACAGCACCTCGAACTCGGCGTTCAGCTGCGGGTCCTCCACGAGGTCCATCGCCACCGTGGTGATCCCGCCCTTCACCGGCGGCCCGTGCGCCACCACCACCACCCGGATCCCCGAGAACCCGGTGCCGTCCGCCCCGCTCACGCCCCACCACCCCCGTTCTGTTCGTCGGAACCCACCTCCGGGGATCCGTTCCGACGAACAGAACGCTCGGTGGGGAGGACCCGGGCGGGGTTGCCCACCACGGTGGCGCCCGCAGGGACGTCGCCCACCACAACCGCCCCGGCGCCGATCACGGCGCCGTCGCCGACCGTCCACGGGCCGATCACCAGAGCCCCCACGCCCACGTCGACGCCGTCGCCGAGGACGGGGGCCTGCCCGTCGGGACCATCACCGTCGCCACGGGCGCCGATCGTGGTGCCCTGGCGCAACGTCACCCCTGCCCCGAGCCGGGTTCCCGAGTGCAGCACCAGGCCGGTGCCGTGGAACACGGCGAGGCCCGGTCCGGCCTCCACGCCGGGCGGGATCTCGATCCCCATCACCCAGTCGACCACGAGCCGGTACGCGGCGAGCACGGGAACAGCCCACAGCGGCGGCCGGCCACTGCCGCGCACCGCGTGGGCGAGGCGATACCCCACCACCGCCACCCGGCCCTTGGGGCTGTGGCGGTTCGCGGCCAGGTCGGCCCGGATGGTGGCCCACAGGTCGCCGCTCGACATCCCGGCGACGGTAGCCGCCTCCGGGCCGGGTTCCACACACCCGGTGGACCGCCCGGGAGCCCGTCGTCGGGGTGTGGTAGCGAGGTCGGGTGGCGGAACGCACGGTGCTGCACGTCGACATGGACGCGTTCTTCGTGTCGGTCGAACTCCTGCGCCGCCCCGAGCTGCGGGGCCGGCCCGTGGTGGTGGGTGGTTCCGGCGCACGCGGTGTGGTGGCGGCGGCGTCCTACGAGGCCCGTGCCTACGGCGTGCACTCTGCGATGGCCTCGGTGCGGGCCCGGCGCCTGTGCCCCGACGCCGTGTTCCTGCCCGGCGACCACGCCCTCTACGGGGAGGTGAGCGCCCGGGTGATGGCGCTGTTCCGGGAGGTCACGCCGCTGGTGGAGCCGCTCTCGCTCGACGAGGCGTTCCTCGACGTCTCCGGTTCGGCCCGCCGGCTCGGCCCGGCGCCGGGGGTGGCGGCCGCGCTCCGGGCGAGGGTCCGGGAGCGGGAAGGACTCACGTGCTCGGTCGGCGTGGCGCCGTCGAAGTTCCTCGCCAAGCTCGCCTCGGAGGCGGCGAAGCCGAGGGCCACCCCGACCGGCCCGGTGGAGGGCTCGGGCGTGGTGGTGGTGGAGCCCGGCGACGAGCTGGCCTTCCTGCATCCGCTCCCGATCGGGGCGCTGTGGGGCGTGGGTCCCGTCACCCGCTCGAAGCTCGAACGCCTCGGCGTGCGCACGGTGGGCGAGCTGGCCGCGCTGCCGCAGGAGGCCGTGGTGTCGGCGCTCGGCCAGGGGGCCGGGCACCACCTGTACGAGCTCGCGCATGCTCGCGACGACCGCCCGGTGGTGCCCGACCAGGCCGCGCGGTCGATCAGCCACGAGGAGACCTTCGGTCACGACCTCCACGAGCTCGCCGAGCTGCGCGGCGAGCTCGTCCGCCTCGCCGACGGGGTGGCGTCGCGGTTGCGTGCCGCTGGCGTCCGGGGCCGCACCGTCCAGCTCAAGGTCCGCTACGCCGACTTCACCACCGTCACCCGCTCCCGCACGCTGCCGGCCCCCACCGACCGGGCGACGGACCTGGTGGCGGTGGGCGGCGAGCTGCTCGGCGCCCTCCCCGTGGCCGCCCGGGGTGTGCGCCTCCTCGGGATCGGTGCCGCCAACCTCACCGACGAGACCCCCGCCCGCCAACTCAGTCTCGACGGCCTCGGCGGGTCCGACGGTGGCCCCTCGGCGGCCGACGACGAGTGGGACGCCGTCAACGAGGTGGTCGACGCCGTCCGGGCCCGTTTCGGGCGGGGCTCGCTGCGGCCCGCCCGGCTGGCCCGACGCGACGACGCGCCCGGCGGCGCCCCGTG
>CAIPVR010000245.1 GCA_903868545.1 uncultured Actinomycetes bacterium | reverse complement strand
CAACCAGCAGGGCGTGCACGGCGGTACGGTCCAGCGTCTCGAAGTCGCGGTCCGTGCGCCACAACGGCGTGCCCGTCGGCAGGGGGAGGTACACGGCCCGGGCCGCGCCGAGGGTCCGTGGCGATCGTCTTGGCCAGGCCAGCTCGGCGCCGAGGTCCGCGAGGGAACGGGAGGTGGCCGACTCGTCGCGGAAGCGATGCAGCCACACGGCGAGGTGGTCGGTGGCTGCCAGCGAGTCCGACTTGGCTCCGTTGCAGCGGTCATGCGCGACCACGAGGTTGTCGAGCGCGTTGTCGGGGTGCCGGGACCACGGGATGAAATGGTCCACCTCCGCGGTCCCACTGATCCGGCCACCGCAGTAGAAGCAACGTCGTTCCTGCAGTTCGAGCAGCGGCCCGCGCACACGCTGGAGGCTGACGCGTTCGGCCCCGAACAGGAAGTCCGACAGCTGCAGATCGTCGACGGCGTCCGAGTTCCGTTTGGCCACCTCGGTGGCCCAGCGAGCCTGGAGCACGGGCCGGAGCAGCGGGCCCAGTCGGCCGAGGAGGTCGGATATCCCTGGCCGGAACCGCATCTTGTCGTCGAACTCGGCCTGCCCGACCCTCGTCTTCGACACCTTCTCGTCCCAGGTGATGTCGTAGATGAAGCGGTCCTCGGTCGACGCCGCGCCCGATCCGAACCGCTGGAGCCTGGGGATGGGCTCCTTGACCACGGTGGCGATGACGTCCGCCTCGAGCGTCCGCCACTGCGCCGGCGCAGCGTCGGCCGCGTCCTCCGGGCCGGCCCGGCGGCCCAGCCCGTGTTCGCGACGGAACCGGGCCAGCTTCTCCAGGATGTCGGACTGCATCGTCGACTGACGGAGGACGAGTTCGCCCCGCTCGTCGCCGGTGAACGGACTGGTCTGCGGCCAGTACAGCTCGAGGACCCGTCGGCCGACCTCACGGGCCGACAACGTGTCCGGAGCTCCGAGTTCGGCGCAGAGATCGACGATCGCCGTCAGGGCCGCGAGCTTGTAGGTGGCGGTGAGCCGACCGCTGTCGATCAGTTGAAGCAGGCGCGTCGAGAACTCGATCGCGTCCGGTGCCTCGGCCTCATCCACGCCGGAACGGTACCGGCCCCGTCCTCCTGAGCGTGCGTGCCCCTCAGGGGTTGGGGCGCTCAGGAAAGCGGCGGCGCCGGGCGTCAGGCGGAGGCGCCCTGGCTCTTGTGCCGGGCCACCAGCTGGCGGGCGATCACCTTCAGGCAGAGCGTCTCGTCCGCGCCCTCGAAGATCGACAGCACGCGGGCGTCCACCCACAGCCGGCTCACCGTGTACTCCTCGGCGTAGCCCATGCCGCCGTGGATCTGCATGGCCTCACGGGTGACCCACTCGGCGGCCTTGCACACGTAGGCCTTGATCATGCTGGCCTCGAGGGTGCCCTCGCCCTTGGCCATCATGCGGGCCACCTCGTAGGAGAACTGCCGGGCGCCCTGGATGGTGATCGCCATCTTGGCGAGCTTGGCCTGGGTGAGCTGGTAGTCGAACACCGGCGAGCCGAAGACGTTGCGGTCCTTGGCGTACTGGCGGGCCTCCTCGAGGGCGGCCTGCATCACGCCCACGGCGCGGGCCGCGGTCTGCAGGCGCCCGTTCTCGAAGCCGGCCATCTGGTAGTAGAAGCCCTTCCCCAGGCCCCCCTCGCCGCCGATCAGGTTCTCCGACGGCACGAACCAGTTGTCGAGGGCGATCTCGTAGGAGTGCATGCCCCGGTAGCCGAGGGTGTCGATCGGGCGCCCCTCCATCTTCCCTCCGCCGTGGGCGTTCTCCTGGGTGAGCTCGAAGCCGTGCCCGTCACCCCGCTCCTTGGGCACGATGAACATCGACAGGCCCTTGTGGCCGGCGTCGCGGTCGGGGTCGGTGCGGGCCAGCAGCATGAGCACGTCGGCCCGGGCGCCGAAGGTGCACCAGGTCTTCACGCCGTTGATCAGCCAGCCACCGTCGACCGGGGTGGCGGTGACCTTCACGCCGGCCACGTCGGAGCCGTAGTCGGGCTCGGTCACGGCCACGGCGTTCATGACCTCGGCGGTGGCGAGCTT
>CAIPVR010000244.1 GCA_903868545.1 uncultured Actinomycetes bacterium | reverse complement strand
GGCCGCCGGCGCGGGTGCCGGGCCGCCCGGCTTCGGGCCGCCCGGGTTGAGCGCCTGCAGCTCGACCCGGAAGTAGGGCTTGAGCTCGAACTTCACCTCCTCGAGGGCGAAGATCCGGGCGTTCTCGATGCCCTGGTCGTTCCGGAGCTTCTCCACGAAGGCCACCGCCCCGTCGATCGACTCGAACTGGTTGTACCCGGGGCTGCCGTCCTGGGTCTGGAAGATCACCATGTGGGACACGTTGGTCTCCTGTCTTGACGCGTCCGGGACAGTGTACGGGTGGACGGCAGTTCGTCGACCCCTCTTGATGACGCGGTGGTTGCGCGGCGCGCGGCCGTGGTGATGGCCGGCCACACCGGCGACGCCACCACCGCCGTGGGCGGCCTCTCCGACCCCGCCCCCTCGGTGCGTGCCGCCGCGCTCGGCGCCGCTGCACGCACGGGTGAACTCGACGACCGCCGCCTCGCCACCGCCCTGGCCGACCCCGACGCCACGGTCCGTCGTCGGGCCGCCGAGCTGGCCGCGACGTCGGGCGGTGCGGGTTCGCTGCCGGCCCTGGTCGCACTCCTCGACGACACCGACGCCCGCGTGGTGGAGGTGGCGGCGTTCGCGTGCGGCGAGCACGGCGCCGCCGGGTCCGACGAGGTGGCCCCGCTCGCCAGGGTGGCCACCGGTCACGACGACGCCCTGTGCCGCGAGGCCGCCGTGGCCGCCATCGGGTCGCTGGCCGGCCGCGAGCGGGTCGGTGACGGATCCACGGCGCTGGACGCGGTCCTGGCCGGCTGTTCGGACCGCGCCACCGTCCGCCGCCGGGCGGTGCTGGCCCTCGCCGCCTTCGACGACCCCGAGGCGACCGAGGCGCTGCGCCGTGCCACCGCCGACCGCGATCTCCAGGTGCGCCAGGCGGCGGAGGAACTCCTCGCGATCGACGAGGGCGACTGAGCGCGGGGAGCCTGGGTGACGGACCTGACCGCCGCGACCGCACCCCCGGGACCGACGGGCACCCACCCGGGCACCGCACGGGTGGCCCACGGGCGACCCACGGACGCGACACGGGGGCCGGCCCGTGTGGGCCGGCCCCCGTGCCTCGTGCGGTCCGATCAGCCGCCCGTCTGCTCGCGCAGCTGGTCGGAGTAATCGACGATGTCGCCCTGCGGGACCCAGGCCCCGCCGGTGCGCTTGACGAACTGGAGCTGCTCGTAGCCGAACGGGTCGTCGGTGCCGTTCGTGTTCCAGGTGAGACCCTGCAGGTTCATCCCGAAGCTCACGTCCTTCTGGAACCAGGCCGTGTTCATCACCTTGGCCCGGTCGAGCTCCGGCGAGGCCTTCAGGAGCTGCGTGAGGTAGGCGCCGAAGTTCCAGCCGGCGGCCACGTTCAGGTCGTCGAGCTGCGCGGCCGACAGGCCGTACTTCGCGCCCTCGGACTTGAACTCCTTCACCCCCGCCTCGTTGGCGCTCGCCGGGTCGGCCGGGTCGTAGGTGGCCCGGGTGCTGATCGCACCCTCCGACGCGTCGCCGGCCAGGCTCATCAGGACCTTCGACGAGCAGGTGAGCGTGACGTAGGTGGTGGGCGTCCAGCCCGAATCCTTCACGGACTTGAGCGCGTTCGGGCACGGGATGGAGGTGACCCCCAGCAGGAGCGCATCCGCATTGGTGGCCTTGAGCGTCGTGACCTGGCCGCTCGCGTTCTCGGCGGTGCGGGGGTCGAAGGTCTCCTCGCCGACGACGGTGATCTTCGTGCCCTCGATCGCCTTCTTGAACGCCGTCACGTAGGACTCACCGAAGCTGTCGTTCTGGGCGAGGATCGCCACCTTGGCGTTCGGCTGGTTCTGCTTCAGGTAGTCGGCGAACGCGATCGACTCGAGCGCGTAGTTCGGCAGGCCGTTGATGATCCACGGGTCGGTCGACGGGTCGCCGAAACCGGGGAAGCCGGTGGCCACGGCGAGGTTGGGCACGCAGAGACCCTTCTCGGCGAAGTACTGCTGGGCCGCCTTGTTGTTCTCGGTGCCGACCACGCCGAGCAGGGCGAACACGCCGTCGGTGCCGGTGAGCGTCTCGACGTTCGCGCGGGTCCGCTCGGGGAGGTAGGCGTCGTCGAGCGAGGTCAGCTGGAGCTGCTTGCCCTGCACCCCGCCGTTGGCGTTGGCGAAGCCGAAGTAGGCCTCGATACCGGCGCGCACCTCGTCGAACACCTTGAACGTGCCCGACCTCGGCAACGAGTTGCCGATCTTGATGACGTTGCCCTCGGTGCCCTGGGTGCCGTTGTAGTTGGTGCAGTCCGCGGTGGTGGCCAGGTCCTTCGACCCGGACGCCTCGGTGGTCTCACTGCCGGAGCCGGAGTCCGAGTCGTCGCGGCCGCCGCACGCGGCGGCCACCAGGCCGAGGGCCAGGAGCACCGCGCCGAGGCGGCGCACTGTGGATCCTCTGGTCATGTCATGCCTCCTGTGGTTGGGTCGGTTTCGGTTGGTCGGGGGTCGTGCCGGGAGCGGGCCCGCCGGTGGAGCGGCGTCGCCGCGCCCAGGCCTCGACCTTGCGGTAGATGCCCACGATCCCGCCGGGGGCCACGAGCATCACCACGATCAGGACGATGCCGAAGATCACCTGCGAGTAGCGCTGCGACTCGGCGGGCACCACCTCCCGCAGTAGCACCACCACCATGGCACCGAGCACGGGGCCGACGATGCTCGCTGCGCCGCCGAGCACCGCGGCGACCAGCAGCGTGATCGAGAGCGCGATCGTGAACGAGGTCGGCGAGACCTGGTTGTTGAGCACGGCGAACATCCAGCCGCCCAGCGCGGCGATGGCGGCGGACAGGCCGAAGGTGACCACCTTGTAGCGGTCGACCGACACGCCGGCGACCTCGGCCGCGGTCTCGTTGTCGCGGATGGCCACCAGCCCGCGACCCACCCGCGACCGGGTCAGGTTGCGCACCAGCAGGAAGACCACGATCGCCAGCACGAGGAACACGTAGTAGCGCCACTGGTCGTCCGCGAGGCCGGTCCAGGCCGGGGCCCGGAAGCCGGCCTGGCTGAGGAAGCGGCGCCGGCCGACCTCCTCGAGGAGCGCGGTGTCGCCGTAGCCCTCGCGCGGCAGGAGCTGGCGCCCGACGCTGCCACCGGTGATGTCGCCGAGGCGGATCACGAGCTGGGGGAACAGCGTGGCCAGACCGAGGGTGACGAGCGCCTGGTAGACCCCGGTGATGCGCAGCGCCGGCAGCCCGACCGCCACGCCGAGCAGGAACGCGGCGAGCAGCGCCACCAGCCCCGCCACCACGAACGACTGGTTGTAGTCGACCGTCAGGATCATGGTGATGTAGGCGCCCAGGCCCAGGAACGCGCCGTGCCCGAGGGAGATCTGGCCGTTGAAGCCGGTGAGCAGCGCGAGGCCGAGCGCCGCCACCGCCACCCACATCACCTCCGAGAGCCGGTTCACGGCCTCGGGCGCGAGCGACTGGGGCAGCACCAGCGCCACCACGACCACGAGCGCGAACAGGGCCCAGCGCCAGCGGTTGCCCGGCGCGGCGGACACGGCGCCGCTCATGCCCGTGCCACCCGGGCGCTGCCGAACAGTCCCTGCGGGCGCACCAGCAGCACCACGAGCACCAGGACGAAACCGGGCAGGAGCCGGAGGTCCGGGCCGATGATGTCGACGTAGCCGACCACCAGCTCCGAGACGAGGCCGATGATGAGGCCGCCCACCACGGCGCCGAGGGGGCTGTCGAAGCCGCCGAGGGTGGCCGCGGCGAACGCGTAGATCAGGGCGACCTGCATCATGTTGGCGTCCACGCCGAGGTTCTGGGAGGCGGTGAACGTGCCCGCGAGGGCGCCGATGCCGGCGGCCAGGCCCCAGCCGATCATCAGGGTGGTCATGACCTTCACCCCGGCGAGGGCGGCGGACTCCTGGTTGGCCGTGACCGCACGCAGCGCGAGGCCCAGCTTCGTGCGCTGGAACAGGAGACCGAAGCCGATCACCAGCACGGCCAGCACCCCGAGGAGGCCGATCACCTGCACGGCGATGCCCGCACCGAGGATCTCCACGCGGCCGTCGCCGAACACCCGCGGCACCTTGGCCGGGTTGGAGCCCCAGATGATCCCGGCGCCGTCGTTGAGGATCAGGAAGAGTCCGATGGTGACGATCACGATCGCGAGCGGGTTGCCGGACGGGCCACCGAGCCGCACGATCAGCAGCCGGTACAGCACGGCACCGATGACGAAGCCGATGACCATCGCCAACAGGGTGGCGGCCCACCACGGGATCCCCGCGTCGAGCAGCGTCCACGCGATGAAGGTGGTGAACATGGCCAGTTCACCCTGGGCGAAGTTCAGGAGCCCGGACGCCCGGAAGATCACCACGATGGCCAGCGCCAGGATGGCGTAGACGGCGCCGGCGGCGAGGCCGTCGAACACCCGCTGCACGAAGAGTTCCACCTACACCCCCAGGTAGGCCCGGCGGACGGTGTCGTCCGCTGCCAACTCGGTGGCCGTTCCGGAGGCCACGATGCGGCCCGTCTCCAGCACGTAGCCGCGGTTCGCCACGGCCAGTGCGAGGTTGGCGTTCTGCTCCACCACGAGCACCGCGGTGCCCAGCTCACGGTTGATGCCGGAGATGCGGTCGAAGACGTCCTGGGTGACGAGGGGCGCCAGCCCGAGGGACGGCTCGTCGAGCAGGAGGAGGCGTGGCCTCGACATGAGGGCCCGGGCGATGGCGAGCATCTGCTGCTCCCCGCCGCTCATGCTGCCCGCCGACTGGTGCCGCCGCTCACCCAGTCGCGGGAACATCTCGAGCCAGCGCTCGATGTCCTCGGCCACCTCGGCCGCCGGCCGGGTGAAGCCGCCCACCCGGAGGTTCTCCACCACGTCGAGCTCCCCGAAGGTGCCTCGGCCCTGCGGGACGTGCGCCACCCCGAGGCGAACGAGGTCCTCGGGCCGACGGCCGGCCACATCCGTGCCGTCGAGGGTGATCGTTCCGTGCGTGGGGATCATCCCCGACAGGGCCCGCAGCGTGGTGGTCTTGCCGGCGCCGTTGGCACCCAGCACCACCACCACCTCCCCGGCATCCACGTCGAGGTCGAGGCCGTCGAGCACCTCCACCGGGCCGTAGCCGGCCCGCAGGCCCCGCACCGTGAGCAGGCTCATGCGCCGCCCCCCAGGTACGCCTGGATCACCTTGGGGTCCCGGCTGACCTCCTCGGGGGTGCCATCGGCGATCTTCTGGCCGAACTCCATCACCACCACGTGCTCCGAGATGCCCATGACCATGCCCATGTGGTGCTCGACGAGGAGCACCGTGAGTCCGAAGTCGTCGCGGAGGCCCACCACCGTGGCCCCGAGTTCACCCACCTCCTCGTGGGTGAGCCCGCTGGCCGGCTCGTCGAGCATCAGCAGGCGGGGTCTCGCGGCCAACGCCCGCGCCAGTTCGATGCGCTTCAGGGTGCCGTACGGCAGTCCGACCGCGGGGTGGGCGGCCACCGGTGCCAGGCCGAGCCGGTCGAGCACCTCCATCGCGTCGGCCCGCAGTGCCCGCTCGCGGGTCCGCACCGGGATCCCGAGGGCACCGGCGAGGAACCCGCCGGAGGTGCGCGCATGGGCCCCGATCATCACGTTGTCGACCACGGAGAGCCCCGGCACCAGGGCCAGGTTCTGGAACGTCCGGGCGATGCCGGTACCGGCGATCTCGTGGGGGGCCAACGCGAGGAGGTCCTCACCCGCGAACGTGACCGAACCGTGGCTCGGCTCGTAGAGCCGGCTGATGACGTTGAACAAGGTGGTCTTGCCGGCACCGTTGGGTCCGATGAGGGCGCAGATCTCGCCCTCCTCGATGGCGAAACCCAGGCCGTCGAGTGCCACGACGCCACCGAAGCGCACACCGACGTCGTCGACCTCGAGCAGTGCCACCGGTGCGGAGTCCTCCGGGAGAGTCCGTCCGAGTCCCCCCCGGACGGCGGCGTGATCCTACCCGCGACCGGCCGGTGGGAGCGGTTTCGTCAGCGCCGGGCGCCCATGAACATGTCGCGGAGCTCCTCGTAGGACTCGATGACGCGGCCGGCGCCGAGCACCACGGCCTCGAGGGGCTGGCGCACGAGTTGCACCGGCACCTCCGTCTCCTTCGACAACCGGAGGTCGAGCCCCTTGAGCAGCGAGCCACCGCCGACGAGGTTGATCCCGCGCTCGATCAGGTCCTGGGCCAGTTCGGGCGGCGCCTCGCTCACGCAGCTCAGCACCGAGTCCACCATGGTGTTGACCGGCTCGGCGATCGCACCCCGCACCTCGAGCGCCGAGAGGATCACCGTCTTCGGCAGGCCCGACATCAACTCGCGTCCGCGCACCTCGGCCCGGACCTCGTCGGGGGTGGGATGCGCCGAACCGATGAGGATCTTGATCTCCTCCGCGGTCTGCTCGCCGATCGCGATCCCGTACTCCCTGCGGATGTAGGTGATGATCGCTGCGTCGATGTCGAAGGACCCGACGCGCACGGCCTGCAGGGCCACGATGCCGCCGAGGGAGATCAGGGCGGTCTCGGAGGTGCCACCCCCGATGTCGACCACCATGTTGGCGGCGGGCTCGTTGATGGGGAGGCCGGCGCCGATCGCCGCGGCCATCGGCTGCTCGATGAGCTGCGCCTCCACGGCTCCCGCCTTCCGGGCCGCTTCGGTGACCGCCCGCTTCTCCACCGCGGTGATGGCCGACGGCACGCAGATCACCACCCGGGGCCGGTTGAACCGGTTCACCCCCACCCGCTTCAGCAGCAGGCGGATCATCTCCTGGGTCACCTCGAAGTCGGTGATCGCCCCCTGGCGCAGCGGCCGCACCGCCACGATGTAGCTGGGCGTGCGGCCGATCATCTTCCAGGCCTCGCGCCCCATCGCCAGCACCTCGTTGGTCCGGCTGTTGAGCGCGATGACGGAGGGCTCGTTCAGCACGATGCCCTCACCCCGGGCGTACACCAGCGTGTTGGCGGTGCCCAGGTCGATCGCGAGGTCGCGGGCCAGCTCAGCCTCCCCGTCGGCCGGGGTCCGACGGCGGGCGGCGGCCGTCGCCGGAGGTGGGGGCGTCGTCGGGGGCGAGGGCGCGCATCTTCTCGCTGAACTCGTCGATCGACGAGGTGCGCGACGTGGCCGGCCGGTTGCGCAGCCACAGGATCATCACGCCGACCACGCTCACCAGGACCGCCAGCAGCAGGAACGCGAGGTTGCTCACGGAGCCGGCACCTCCTCGGCGAGGGTGGCGGGACGGGCGTCGGCGCCCCAGTCCGTGCCACCGGCCCAGGTCTCCTGCTTCCAGACCGGCACCGAGGCCTTCACCGCATCGATCCCGAAGCGCGCCGCCTCGAACGCAGCGGCCCGGTGCGGGGCGGCCACGGCCACCACCACCGCCTCCTCGCCGAGGGGCACCTCGCCGGTCCGGTGGACGAGGGCCACCCGCCCCACCTCGGGGAAGCGGCGGTGCAACTCCGCCGCGACGTCGCGCAGTCGGGGCACCGCCTGCTCCTCGTAGGCCTCGTAGGCCAGCGAGGTCACGTCGGGGCGGCCCTCGGAATGGTCACGGGCGTTCCCCGTGAACACCACCACGGCACCGCAGTCCGGGCGACCGACCCACCGCCGCAGCTCGTCGACCGGCAACGGGCCGTCGAGGAGCTCGCAACGGTCGTCGGCGGCCGGCGACACGGCCGACTCGTCCCTTCGGTCCACGGCGGCCATCGTACGCGAGGGTCGCGATCACCCGGAACCCGCGCGTCGGTAGGGTGCGGCCGTGCAACAGCCGGGCGCCGGACACCCCGAGGACGGGGACGACGACGACCTCCCAGCGGGCGACGACCCCGTGGCCGGTTCCGGCCCGGTACCGGGCGAGCGCACCTGGATCCACCCGAGCGAGCGGGCCATGGTCCAGCGGGGCCGCACGGACCGGCGCCGCAGTTCCCGGCTCGCCGCGGCGCTCGTGCTGGTGGGTTCGGGGATCCTGGTCGCCGGCGTGGTGCTCGGGGTCGGCCGGAAGGCCGACGAGCCGCGCCCCTCCCCGGAGGCGCTGGCCCGTCCGTCCGTGGCGGCCCTCACCGTGGTCGGTGGCCCGGGCACGGGCTCGACCACCACGGCGGTGGTGCTCGACGACGAGGGCCACCTGCTCGCCCGGGCCACTCCGCTCGCCGGCGCCACCGAGGTGTGGGCCCGCTGCGGCGACCGGGCCCCGCAACGGGCGACCGTGGTGGCCACGGACCCCACCAGCGACCTCGCGGTGCTGACCGTGCCCCGACCGGGCGGACGCGCCGTGGTGGCGGCGTCCATCCGGGTGGGCGACGGTGTGCTCGAGGTCTCCGCCACGGGCGGTGAGGGCGGCCCACGGGCGGACCGGGGCGAGATCGTGGACGCCGGGGTCGACGACGTCACCCCCGACGGCGCGGTGCGGGTCGACCTGCTGCGGGTCACCGTCGGCGACCGCGCCGAGCCCGTTCCGACCTCGTCGACGGCGGCCACCATGGCCGTGACCCGCACCGACGGCGTCGCCGGCCGGCGCGCTCCCAGCGACGGCCTGCTGTTCGACGGCCGC
>CAIPVR010000243.1 GCA_903868545.1 uncultured Actinomycetes bacterium | reverse complement strand
TCGGGTGCGATCGGTGGGCGTGTCGTCGAGCACGAGTGCACCGGTGGCGGCGGCGAGTTCGGCCAGGACCTGCTCGCGGCGCTCGCGGACGCGCTCGAGGCGGCGGAGTCCGGCGGGCGACGCGGCGGACGGCACCGACGGCGGTGCCGCGTCCAACTGCGCCCGCACCGGGCAACGACCGGCCACCCGGTCGTCGAGGTGGGGGACGGAGCGCACGTCCTCGCGCACCCACCGCAGCGGGTCCGACACGTGCGACAGGTCCGACACGTGCGACAGGTCCGACAGGCCCGACAGGTCCGGAGGGTTCGGCACCGGACCAGCATCGCAGTCCCGTGCGACATCGGAGTCCGGCGGCCCGGATGCCCCCGCACGGTGCGGTTACGGTCCCGGCGGGAGGGCTCGTGACGGTCACCACCTGCCACATCCACATGGACCGGGTCGCCGGTGCGGCGTGCGTGGCGTGCGCCCGGCCGATCTGCCCGCTGTGCATGGTCCGCGACGGCGACGGGTTCCTCTGCCCGCCGTGCCATGAGCGCCGGAGCGGCTCCGCTGGCCGTGGCCCGAGTGCGGGGCGGGCCAGGGTCGTGGAGGAACAGGTGGTGTTCGGGATCCAGGCCTCGTGCGAGGCGGTCTGGGAGGTGATCACGTCGCCGGCGGCCTCCCCGCTCCTCGGTGACTGCGACCGTGCCATGTGGAAGGAGGGGGATGTTCCCGGTGTGGGTGCCCGCGTGGTCCAGCAGCACTGGAGCGACGGTCGTTGCACGGAGGAGGTGGAGTTCACGGTGGAGCACTGGGATCCGCCGCGGGCGCTCGCCGTGTCCACTCCCGGATCCATCGCCTTCTACCTGCTCACCGCCGGCCCGCACGGGACGACCCTGCAGCTCGATGTGCGCATGGCGGTCCTGCGGGGTCCGCGCGGCTGGGGCGATCGACGGACCAGCTACCGGGCGATCAAGCGGCACGGTCGCGAGGTGCGGCGGTTGGCCGAGTCCGGCTGGCGGGCGTCGCCGCCGGCACCGGGGCCCCCGACGCCACCGGGACCCCCGCCGCCGCCACCATCGCCACCACCGGTGCCCCCGGCGGGCTGAGTCGACCGGTCAGCCGATGGTCGGGGTTCGCCCCTCCACCTCGGCGATCCGTTCCCGGAGCAGTTCCACCAGTCGCTCCCGGATCGCCCCGACGGACGGGTCCCGGGCGAGGTTCCGCCGCTGGTGGGGGTCCGCGGCGTTGTCGTAGAGGTGGGTGACCCGGTACCGGTCCGCCGCGGGGCGCAGGTGCCCGGCCCACGGGTTCGGGGTGCGGGCCGCCACCCCGAGCGTGTGGGTGCGGGTGCGCACGGCCCGACCGATGCACGACTCGCTGATCTGCACGAACACGTGGTCGCGGTCGGTCGGACGCTGCAGCGCGGAGCCGTCGGTGTCGGGTGCGGTACCCCCGGCCGCGGTCACGAGGGTGGGGACGAGGTCGAGGTGGGTGACGAGGTCGTGGCGTCGGGCCCCACCCCGGAAATCCGGACCGGCGATCACGAGCGGCACCCGGAGCGACGCGTCGTGGGGGCTCCGCTTGTACTCGAGGTTCCGCGTGCGGAAGTGCGTGCCGTGGTCGCTGGTGAACACCACCAGGGTGTCCTCGAGGCGGCCGTCGCGCTCCAGCGCGCCGAGCAGGCGGCCGAGGTTCCGGTCGACGCGGGCGCACGCCGCGAGGTACTCCGCGTAGTTCCAGCGCCAGTCGCCCCGCCACGGCGGGAGGTCGCCGGGGCGGTCGAAGTCGGCGAACTCCCGCGCCGCCCCACGGGGACCGATCGTGCGGAGCCGGTCGTTCTGGTGGTGCGGTTCGAGGTACGACACCCACAGCAGGAACGGCCGGTCCGGTCCCAGCCGGTCGAGCCGGTCGAGGGCCACGTCGGTCACGGCGTCCACGCGGTAGCCGTCGAGCTCCACGCGCTCGCCGTGCTCGTCGAACAGGTGCCCGCCGTAGGCGCCCGAGGTGTGCTCGAGCGCGTCGGCGGCCACCCACACGTCCCGGTAGCCCCCGCGGCGTGACGGCGGCACGGGCGCGCGTTCCCAGCGGGCCGTGATGCGGTCGGCGGGGAGCGCGGGCCCCCGGTCGGAGGCGAGGTGCCATTTCCCGACGTAGCCGGTGCGGTACCCGAGCCGGCCGAGGCGGTCGGCCAGGGTGGGCACACCCGGCGGCAGCGCGAGCCCGTTGCGCCAGCACCCGATCGACGTGGGATGGCGGCCGGTCTGCAGTGCGGCCCGCGCCGGGCCGCACACCGGCTGCACCGTGAAGGCCTCGTCGAAGGCCACGCCGTCGGCGGCGAGCCCGTCGAGCACCGGGGTGACCGGCAGCCGTTGGCCGAACACGCCGCAGGAGTCCGGCCGCTGCTGGTCGGTCATCACCACCAGCACGTTCGGTCGGCGCGTGCCGGTCCCGCGGTCGTCGCCGTGGCCCGGTCCGCAGTTGTCGGGCGGAGCGGTCACCGGGGCGAGCGTACGGCGCCCGGCGGGCGGCCCGTGACGCGGACGCCGTGGGTTCCCACGACGTTCCGGGCGGTCGATGGGGGAGGATGGAGCGTGCTCTTCATCCTGTTCGTCCCGCTCGTCGTGATCGGCGTCGTCACCGCCGTCGTGCTGCAGCGCCGGTACGGCCGCGTGGAGCCCCACCGACTCCTGCGCGGCCTCGCGCTCGGACTGGCGGCGACCTTCACGGTGTTCGCCGGACTCTTCCTCGTCGCGGAGACCGTGGACGATCCGGGCGGCGCCGTCGCACTGGCGCTGATCGTCGCCTGGCTGGTGCCGCTGGTGGCCATGGCCGTGGTGGCGTGGTGGTGGCCGAAGGTGGCCGCACCCGTCCTGGCACTGCTCGTCGGGGCGGTCGTCGCCGCGGGCGCCTGGTACGCGGTGGCCCCCGACTGGTGGCGGGCGTTCGAGGACGACCGCGGCCCGGTCCGCGCCGTGGCGGTGTTCGCCTTGTCGCTGCCGCTGGCCCTCCTGGCCTGGCACCGGCCGGTGCCCGGTGCCGCGCTGCTGATCACCGTCGGGGTGGTGCCCGGACTCCTGGCACTGGTCGCCGCAGGTGATCGTGGTGCCGGTGCCGCCACGGTGGCGGTGAGTTCCCCCACCGCGCTGGTCGGCCTGCTGTACCTGGCCGCCGAGTGGTCGCGCCCGCACGCCGGGCCGGAGGCGGCCGCGGCGTCCGGCTAACCGGGGAGGGTGCCCGCCGCCGGGCCGGGGTGCGAAGCTGTGGTGGTGAAGCTCCTGCGTTCGCCGTTCGTCGCCGCCGTGGCGGGTGGGCTCGCCTGGACCGCGGCCGAGTACGGCCTGCACCGCTTCGCGATGCACGAGCTCCGGGGCAGGGGGCTCGCGTCGAGGGAGCACCTGTCGCACCACGCCGACGTCACCTACTTCTCGCCGGCGTCCAAGAAGCTGCTCTCGGCGGCGGCCACCACCGCGGTGGTGTTCCCGCTCTGCTCCGCGGTGGCCGGCCGTCGGTGGGCGGCCGCGTTCACCGGCGGCATGGTGGGCACCTACTTCGGCTACGAGGTCGCCCACCGTCGGATCCACACACACCCGCCGCGGTCCGCCTACGGCCGCTGGGCACGGCGCAGCCACCTCCACCACCACTTCGGTGCGCCGATGCGGAACCACGGGGTGACCACCAACGTGTGGGACCGGCTGTTCGGCTCCTACGACGAGCCCGGCGTGGTGACGGTGCCCCGGCGGATGGCGCCGGAGTGGATGGTCGACCACGAGGGTCGGCTGCGCCCGGAGTTCGCGGCGGACTACGCGGTCAGGGGCGGCGCGGTCCGCGATCGGGCTCTGGCGGAGGCCGACCGGGCGGACGCCTTCGCCAACACCGCTCCCGCCGTCTGAGCTGCCGGTCATCTGAGCTGCCGGTGATCTGAGCTGCCGGTGATCTGAGCTGCTGACCGCCGGGCCCGCCGTCCACCGTCCACGACCCCCGACCCCCGACCCGGCAGGATCGCGACATGCCGACCGTCGACGTGTCCGGGGTGCCGATCCACCACGAGGTGACGGGGTCCGGGCCGCCGCTGCTCCTGCTCCCGTCGCTCGGGGCCGACTCGGCGTGCTTCGGGCTCCAGATCCCCGACTACGCCACCGGGTTCACGTGCATCGCGGTCGACCTCCCGGGCGCGGGGCTCAGCCCGCCGCTCGCGGGCGTGTACTCCACGGTGGGACTCGCCGACCTGATGGCGGGCCTGCTCGACGCCCTCGGCATCGACGCCGCCCACGTGTCGGGGCTGTCGCTCGGCTCCGCGGTGGCCACGCACCTCGCGGCGCGCCATCCCGGCCGGGTCCGGTCGCTCACGCTCAACAGCACCTGGCCCGCGCCGGACCCCACGATGGGCGTGCGGCTGGCGAACTGGGTGGCGCTCGCCGAACTGCTGCCATCGGTCGCGGACGTGCTCGTGCTCGGCGTGTTCCCGTGGTGCTTCACGGCGGACATGTACACCGCCCGCGCCGCGGAGATGCGCGAGATCGAGGAGTTCGTGCGCGGTCTCCCGCCCCAGCGGACCGAGGACTTCATCGGCCACGCCCGGGCCGCGGCGGACCACGACGCGGGCGCGGCGCTGGGTGCGATCACCGCGCCCACCCTGATCACCGTCGGCGCCCGCGACGAGGTCACACCCCCACGGCTCGCGGCGATGGTGCACCGCGGGGTGCCGCACAGCGAACTCGTCGTGTTCGAGGGGCTCGGCCACGCGGCGCTGAACGAGGGTCCGGCCACCTTCACCGCCGCGACGCTCGGGTTCCTCACGGCACGGGCATCAGCCGGCACCTAGCGGCCGGCCGACCCCGGCCGGAGCCACCGAGCTCTGCGGCTCAGCCGAGTCGACGGTCGAGCAGCGCGGCGATCGGCTGGTCCACCGCGGCGACGTGGCCGGCCGTGCGGGCGGCGGCCGCCAGGAACCAGGCCCGGGCCGGATGCGCCGTGCGGTGGAACTGCCGGTGCATCGCCACGGTGTGCTTCACCGCATGGGTGACCATCCACTGGTCCCGCGCCGCGGCCGCGGCGACGGCGCCCCACGCGGCCGTCACGGCCGCGTCGTCGTCCACCGGCACGGCGGCGGCGGCCTCGGCGGCCCCGTCGGGGTCGCCGCCGACGAGCGCCTCCATGAGGTCGTCCAGCGCGCCGTCGTCGGAGGGAGGGACGACCAGCCCCGCCACCGCCGCGAGCCGGCGGGCGGTGGGACTGAGCGGCGCGCACAGCGCCAGCTCGAACTGCAGGGCGTCGGAGCGGGCCAGTTCGATGCACCGGGCGACGGCGTCCGCGCCGGTGCAGGAGTGCACCGGCCCGACGGGCGCCACCGGGTTCGTCGGGTCGAACGAGGTGGCGGCGAAGCGTGCGGCGGTGAGCAGGGCGACGGCCAGTGCGAGGTCGCCCGGGTCGAGCCGGTCCTGCAGCGATCCGATCACCAGTGCCTCCCGTTCCGCCGTCGGCGTGACGGCCAGACCGGTGGCCACCAGGCTCACCCGTCCGAGATCGTGGCCCTCCTGGGAGCCTGCCGTCCCGGCCTCCTCGGCGAGTGCCATCGAGTCCGCCCGTCGGGTCCGTGCGTCGGGGTGTTGCAGGTGGTTGCCGGCGTAGCGGGCCGCCGGACGGAACAGCACCGGGTCGAGCGGGGCGTCGTCACCGAGCCAGTCCCTCAGCTGCGCGGGGTACACGACCTTGTGCTCGTTCAGCGGGTAGCCGCCGGCGCTCAGCGAGATCAGCGCCTGTTCGGCGCCGACCGGATCGGCGGCGGCCGCGGCGAGCCACGCGTGGTCCGACAGTTCGGTCTGGCCCGTACCGGCCAGTTCCAGGAACGCGTCCACCGGGTCGGGCCCGAGGTCGCTGGGTTCGTACCAGCCGAGGCGTGAGGGACCCTCCGCCGGGTCGTTCACCCCACCTCGGTACGCGCCCGCGGTGTAGGCGACGAGCTGTGCGGCCGCCATCGAGCGTGAGCGTTCGTCGCCGGGCAGGTCGCGTGACGCAGCGGCGGCGAGCACCGAATGGGTCACCAGACCGAGTGGTCCACGGCCCTCCGTCCGGGTGTTGCGCATCCCGCACCACAGCGCCGCCTCGCACAGCTCGGCCGGCGTCGCCCCGCCGACGAGCGCGGCGGCGGCCCACTCCGCGGCCTGCTCGGCCCGGTCGCGCCGGGGCAGCGACGTCGCCAGTTCCTCGAGTTCCGCGGCCAGCACCGGCATCGGCCAGCTCGCCACATCGAACGGATCCACCTCGCCGACCCCCCCCGGCTCGAGCGGCGCACGGGTACCCGTCGTGCCGACGTGCGCGACCCCCATGTTGGCAGGCGGGCGAACCCTTCCCGTCCGCGGCACTTCGACCGGCACTTCGACCGGCCGTGCGGTCGGCCCCGGCGTGCTCCCGGCCGGGCCGTTCAGCCGAGTTCGGCCCGCAGGTGCTCCTCGAGGTCGTCGAGGGCACGCCGGCCCCGGTCGTCGAGGTGCGGGTGGCGCCGGCGGTCGTGGACGAGGTCGAGCAGTTCGCCCACCACCTCGGCGCGTGCGTCGTGGTCGTCGGTGGAGTGGCGTTCGAGGTAGGCGAGCAGTGCATGGGTGACGTCGTCGAAGACGGCGTCGGGGCCGATGGCATCGGCGATGCCGGCCGCGTGGAGACGGTCGGCGGCCTCGGCCGTGCCGGTCACGATCCACAGGTCGGCGCCCCGGGTGTGGAGCACCTCGGCCAGATCGCCGAGCGCGTCGCACGACGGCGCGTCCACGTCGGGGGTGAGGGCGAGGTCGAGCACCACCACCTCGAGGGCGCCGTGCTGGTCGGCTGCGGCGAGCACGGCGTCGCGGATCTGGGCGGCGTTGACGAAGAACAGCATCTGCTGCGGGCGCACCACGAGCAGGCCGGCACCGTGCGCCGGGGTGACCGGTTCGCCGGCCGGGGCGAGTCCCATGCCGCTGGCGCTGCGGTCGAGGACGGCGACGCGGGCCTCGCCCGAGCGCCACACCACGAGACCGAGCGATGCGACCACGGCGATCACCAGCCCGGGGATGATGTCGAGCACGAGCACCCCGCCGAGAGCCACCAGGGCGAGCACGCAGTCGGCGCGGCGCAGCCGCCACAGGCGTAGGAGTGGGCCCGGCCGCTCCATGTCCGACACGGCCACGAGGACGATCGCTCCCAGCGCGGCCTCGGGCAGGTTGCGGAAGAGCGGGGTGAGGAACAGGGCCACCAGCGCCGTGGCGGCGGCGGCGACGATGAGCGACATGGGGCTGTGGGCCCCGGCGCGGTCGTTGGCGGCGCTCTTGGAGAGGCTGGCCCCGATGGGGAACCCCTGGAACAGTCCGGCGCCCATGTTGGACGAGCCGATGGCGATCAACTCCCGATCGGCATCGATGTCGTCGCCGTGTTCCCGTGCGAGCTGCTCGGCGGGGCCGGTCGCCTCGGCGAACGCCAGGAGGGCGATGCCGAGGGCCCCGGTGAAGAGCAGGGGGACGGCGCTCCAGCCCACGCCGGGCAACTCGGGCGGGGCCAGGCCGGAGGGGAGCTCGCCGACGACCGTCACCCCGTGGGCCGGGAGGTCGGCGGCCGCCGAGACGACGATCGACCCGACGAGCACCACCAGGGCGGCGGGCAGCTTCGGGACCCGGCGTTCGAGCACGACCATGCCGACGATGCACCCGACGCCCACCGCGAGGGTCACCAGGCTGGTGTCACCGAGGCTGGTGAGGGTGCGCCAGAGGCCGACGAAGAAGTCGGGCTCGCTCACGTCGAGTCCGAGGATCTTCGGGATCTGCTTCATCGAGATGATGAGGGCCAGGCCGAACACGAACCCGAGCAGCACCGACGACGAGAAGAACTGCACGATCCGGCCCAGGCGCAGGAGCCCGGCGACCACGGACACCAGCCCCGCGAGGAGGGCGAGCGCCGCGGTCAGGGCCGCGTAGCGGGCGGTGCCGGCGGTGGCGAACATCGACACCGTGGCGGCCGAGGTGATGGCGACCGCGGAGGAGACCGCCACCACGAGCTGCCGCGACGTGCCGAGGAGCGCGTAGAGCAGCAGCGCGGCGGGCGCCGCGTAGAACGCGGCCTCCGGGCCCACGCCGGCGAGCTGCGCGTAGGCCATGCCCTCGGGGATCAACAGGGCGGTGACGGTGAGCCCGGCGAGGATGTCGTTTCGCCACCACGAGCGCCGGTAGTGGGGGAGCCAGGCGAGCGCCGGGATCACCCGCGCCGCGCCGCTCAGGCGGTCGGCACGCTGCACGGTGCGAAGCGGGCGGCCAACCCGTCGTCGTCGAGCGCTCCCGGCGCGCCGATCGCCACGATGCGGGTGAGCCGTGGTGTGGTGCCCCAGGGCTCGCCGGGTTCGAGCTCCACGCGGCGGCCCACCACCTGCAGCACGGTGCGGCGGTCGGGGTCGTCCACCGTGTGCACGATCCCCTTCGCCCGGTAGACGTCGTCGGGCAGGAGCGCGGCGGCGTCGCACAACGACGCCACCGACAGCGGGTCGTCGCTGTGCCAGGTCCACGTGCCGAACGCCGCGCTGTGGTCCTGAACGTGGTGGTCCTGATCGTGGTGGTCCTGATCGTGGTGGTCCGTGGCCGTGGGTGGCGCGGCGTGGTCGGGCCGCGAGCCGAGGAGCACGGCCACGGGCACGTCCCCGCGCACCGACGGGACCAGCCGGTAGCGATGGAAGCGCTGGTCGAGCCAGGAGCGGCAGCGCTCCACCCCCTCCGGGCCGGCGAGGTCCACCTTGTTGAGCACGATCAGGTCCGCACAGGCCATCTGCAGGAGCTTGAGCTGCTGGTGCTCGGGGACCTCGAGCATCTGGTCCGCGTCCACCACGCAGAGTACGCCGTCGAGGCGCAGCCGTTCGAGCGCCGGGTTGTTGAAGGTGGCGGCGATCCCCATGGGATCGGCCACGCCGCTCGCCTCGAGCAGCACGTGGTCGGGCCGCTCGGGGCGGTCGAGCACGGCGAGCACCGCGGCCACGAGGTCGTCGCGCACGGTGCAGCACACGCACCCGTTGGCGAGGCTGACCACGTCGCCGTCCACGTCGACGACGAGTTCCGCGTCCACGTTCACCGAGCCGAAGTCGTTGACCAGCACCGCCACCCGCCGGCCGTGGTCGCCGACGAGGATCCGGTTGAGCAGGGTGGTCTTCCCCGCCCCGAGGAACCCCGTGAGGATCGTGACCGGGATCCGTCCCGGTTCGGCCGTCACGACTCGAGCGGGCTGTTGCCGCCCTGCAGCAGGCCGGCGGCGTCCATCGGGAACTCGGGGCCCACCGGTCGGTACCACGGACGCATCTGGTCGGCCGGGGTGAACAGCGCCGGGTCGATCTCGAGGTCGCGGACGGACTGGCTCTGGTTGGCGTGGAAGGGGTTCACCACCATCCCGGCGGCGGGCGGTTCGCCGCCGAACATGTCGTCCATCATGCGGTCCGGTGCCGGCCGGGACACGTTCGTGGTGTCCGGCAGCGCGGCCTCGCGGATCCAGACCCGCTCCGCGGTCACGTTCACCACGGTGTGGTCGATCCCGAAGGCGAACATGCCCTGGTAGTGGGCGCGGACCCCGGCGATCATCTCGCCCACGAGTTCCCGGTCGTAGGAGACGTGGGTGGCCATCGCGAGGCGCGGCTGCACCAGGTTGGCCAGGTACCCGGCGCCGTAGTGCGGGGTGTGGAAGTTGTCGATCACCGCGCCGCCGATGGTGGGCGACACGCCCTGCTTGAGCGCCCAGAGGTTCACCATGTCCACGGCCATCTCGGTGACGAACACGTCAGCGCCCTTCGCGTACTGGGCGGTGAGCTGGTCGGGCTTGCCGTCGCCGGTCCACACGAACGACAGGCCGTTCCAGTCGAGGCGGTACGCCGAGGCGCCGTCGATGGCGTGCGAGCGCCGCCAGTGGATGATCCGCACCCCGTCCTTGTCGTAGACCACGCCGCCGTCGTCCTCGAAGTCGAACTCGGTGACGTCGATCTCGTAGCCGTCGACCATGGGCCCGAGTGCCCACGCCGAGGTCCACTTGCCCATCTCCCGGAGGTGGTGGCACATCGCGGCGGTGCCCATGTCGGGTGTGCGGCCCGACGGCCCGTAGACCCGCAGCGGCCGGAACCGGCCGTTGAACGGTGCGAACTGCCACAGGTAGGGCAGGTCGCCGTAGTGGTCGATGTGGAGGTGGCTGATGAAGATGTCGTTGATCTCCGCCACCGGCACCTGGTTGGCGATGATGTTGCGGAGGCAGCCCGGGCCGAGGTCGAAGAAGAACCGCTTGTCGGGACCGCACTCCACCATCATCGAGGTGCCGGCCTGGCTGATCCGGGGCGGCCACGGGTTGGACCCCATGAAGGTGATCCGCATCTCGTCGTCGCCGAGCGTCTCGGTCTGGGGGAAGTAGTTGTTGCGGTTCCGCACCGACGGGGTGGGGAGGTAGTACGGCGGGATCGAGATGCCCGAGCCCGGCGGTGCCCCGTAGGCGCTGTGCACCTCCTGGACCGGGTCCTGGTCGTCCATGCCGGGGGCCTCCTGGGGCGTCTCGTCGTGTCGGGCCCCAACAGTACGTTCCGCAAACACAGCGGGTGCAAGGAGCGGCCGCCACGGGCCGTGTCGCAGGTCCTGCCGGGTGCGGAGGACGGGCCGGTAGCCTCGGTGGTTCACGAAGGGGAATCCGGATGTCATCAGCCTGTTGTTCCGCCAGCCCGGTCGCGAAGGAGCACCTCGACCACGCCCTCGGTTCCGCTCCGGCCACCGTCGAACCCGCCCACCACGGTCGCGGCGCCACTGCCGGCGACCGGGCGGACCTGCTGGTGGTCGGCAGGATCGTCACGGGTGACCCGTCGGTCCCCACCGCGGAGGCGATGGCGGTGTCGGCCGGTTCGATCATCGGGATCGGCACGAAGGCCGACATGGATGCGTTGGTCGGACCGTCCACCACCACGATCTCGCCCGACGGCGTGGTGCTGCCCGGCCTGGTCGATCCCCACATGCACATCTGGACGTCGCTGCTGAACCTCACGTGGACCGAGCTGTCGCACCGCCGGTACCCGAAGTTCGACGACGTGGTCGCGGCCGTGGGCGACGTGGCGAAGAAGGCGGCCCCCGGCGAGTGGGTGCTCGGGAAGAACTTCGACCCCAGCCTGTACCCGGGCGAGCCGGTGCTCACCCGCAACGCGCTCGACCAGGTGGCGCCCGACAACCCGGTCCTCGTGATGAACGCCTCGGGCCACTTCTTCTACGCGAACTCGGCCGCGTTCGCGGCGGCGGGCGTCACCGACGACACGCCGGACCCGCCCGGCGGCGTGTTCGGCCGCGCTGACGGCAGGCTCAACGGCACCATCGGCGAGCCCCCGGCGATGATGGTGATGCTCGGCCCGCTCCCGAAGCCCACCCCGCAGGACATCGCGACCGGTGTGCACGAGATCCTCATGGCCGCGGCCCGGCGGGGCGTCACGTCGGTCCGTGAGGCCGCCACGGGCAGCATCGCCGGTATCGGCGAGTACGCCCTCCTTCACCAGCTCAACGGCGCCGCCCGGCTGCCGGTGCGGGTGTCGACCGCCCAGTTCTCCCTCGCCGGCGGCAAGTCCCCGGCGGAGGCGGCGGCCGACTGGGCGGCCGCCGGCGTCACCCCGTTCAGCGGCGACGAGATGGTGCGAGCGGACGCCTGGAAGGTCATCACCGACGGGTCCAACCAGGGGCGCTCCGGCTACTTCATGCAGCCGTACCTCGGCGAGGACACCGGCGGCAAGGCCGACTGGACCCCCGAGGGCCTGCGCGGCGCACTCCGCGTGGGCCTCGACGCCGGCTGGCAGCTGATGGTCCACACCAATGGCGACGCCGCGGTGGAGTTCGCGCTCGAGGCGGCCGAGGAGCTCCTGCCGAGCTACCCGGGCACCGACCTGCGCCACCGGTTCGAGCACGCCTCGTTCACCACCGACGACCAGCTCACGCGCATGGCGTCGGTGGGGATCTCACCGAGCTTCCTCATGAACCACGTGCTGTTCTGGGGCGCCGCGTTCCGCGACACGATCCTCGGCCCGGACCGCGCCGGGCGCCTCGACCGGCTGGCATCGGCCTACGCGGCCGGCCTCCGTCCGTCGATCCACTCCGACTACAACGTCACCGACATCGACCCGCTGCTCAGCGCCCACACCGCGGTGTTCCGCCGGCTCCAGGCCGACGGCACGGTGCTCAACCCCGCCGAGTGCGTCACCCCGGAACAGGCGCTCGCCGCCATCACCACCCACGCGGCCTGGCAGATCCACGCGGATGACCGCGGCACGTTGGAGGTGGGGAAGCGGGCCGACTTCGCGGTGGCCTCCGACGACCCGTGGTCGAGCGATCCGGAGTCGTGGCCGGGTATCACCTTCCACGAGACCTACATCGACGGCACGCCGGCGTTCCAGGCCTGACGGGTCCAGCGGGTCCGGTCCGGCCCGGCCCGCCCGGCCCGGCGGGGGCTCAGGCCGGCGAGGTGGCGGCGTCGGCGGGATCCTCCTCCGGCGCCGGCTGGGGCGTGCCCTCACCGGTCCGCAGCAGCACCAGGACCAGGACCCCGGCCACCACCACCGCGGCCGCGGCCGCGTACATCGTGGTGGCGAACGCCTGGCCGTAGGACGTGATCGCGTCGCCGAGGGCCTGCTTGCCGAGCGCCGTCGACGGCGGGGTGCTCGTGAAGGCGTAGGCCTGCACGGCGTCGATGCCGCTCGACAACTGGTTGGCGGGCACGCCGGCGTCGGTGAGCTTCCCGATCACCCCGCCCTTGGTGAGGCGGTCGACCATCACGGTCGAGAGCGAGAACCCGAGGGTGTAGAAGAACTGGCCGAACGTGGTGCGGGACGACGCGACCGGCCCCAGGAACTTCGGCGGGGCCTCGCGCAGGATCAGGTTGCCGAACGGGACGGCGCAGATCACCACGCCGGCGCCGCCCAGGATCAGGCCCGGCAGGAAGCCCACCAGCCCCGAGGACGTGTGGGCCACACCGAGCAGGACCATGCCCGCCGCGGTGAACGCGGTGCCCACGATGGCCGCGGTGCGGTTCGTCATGCCCTTGGCCATCAGCCGGCCGATCACCAGGGCGCTCACCACCCCGGACAGCAGCAGGGGCAGCTGCCAGACGGCCACCTCGCTCGTGGCGAGCCCGTTGACGTACTGCCACAGGTTGGTGACCTGCAGGAACAGCACGGCGGTGCCGAACGTGTAGACGAAGCCGGCGGCGAGGGCGGCCAGGAACACCGGTGAGCGCAGCAGTTCCACCGGGTAGAAGTGGCCGCTGTAGGTGCGCTCCCGGATGTAGAAGCCCACCATGAGCGCCACGCCGGCGAGGAGGGGCACGAGCGTCTGCGGGCTGGTGAGGCTGTTGCCGAAGCGGCTCACCCCGTAGAGGAACGCGATCACACCGAGCGCCAGGAGCGCCTGGCCGGGCACGTCGGCGTCGTTGCCCGACACCCGCACCTGGGTCGGCACGATCATCGGCGTCAGGAAGAAGCACACGAGGCTGATCACCGGCAGCAGGACGAACCCGAAGCGCCAGTTGCTGCTCGTGAGCGAGCCTCCGATGAACGTCATCACCAGGGTGCTGAACATGAGCGAGGCGGTGAAGATCCCCAGCGCGCCGGCCATCCGATCGGCCGGGACCACGGCCTTCATGGAGGCGAAGGCGCAGGCGTACACCGCACCGAGGCCCACGCCGGTCACCGCCATGCCGAGCATGTAGACCGCCGAGGTCGGCGACGCCATCACGATCAGGTTGCCCGCCGCGCCCACCAGCAGCGCCACCATCAGCACCCGGCGCCGTCCCAGGCGGTCGGCGAGGAAGCCGGTGGTGATCACGCTCGCCGCCACCGCGAGGGTCTGCACGCTGGCGGCGAGTGCCTGGGTGCTGCCCGCCATGTCGAGCGACTTGGACGCCCCCACCAGCGCCGTGCTGGCGATGTTCGGGCACGTGCCCTGGATCGCGCCGACGAACCCCAGGAAGGGAACGGCGACCTTGATGAACTTCGGGCTGGAGGTGGCCGTCGTCATGGGGCGACTCCGATCTGGTGGTCGGGCGGTGTGGTCCGCACGGTTCCGATCAGCATGCCACCGGGGTCGCGGAACGGCGGGGAGCCGCTCACGGGGTGACGATGGGGAAGGCCGGGTCGACGCTGTCGGCGAGCCCCACGAGGGTGAGCAGCACGTTCGGGTCGCCGTCGATCGCAACCGTGCCGTCGGCGAGGGCCGCGGCGAGGTCGAGGCGCTGGGTGACGATCCCCACGAGCGCCGCCCGGTCGAGGGTGAGGGTCACCTGCACCTCGCCGACGCCGGTGAGGTCGGCGACCGGGTGGTGGATCAGCACCCCGTTGCGCAGCTCCATCACGTGCGACTCCGACGGCTCGGTGAACCGCCATCCGATCCGCAGGTGCTCGTGCCACGCTCGGGGGCCGTCGATGCGCACGGCGATCGCGTCGAAGATCTGCGACGGCGACAGCGCGAGGGCGAAGTCCTCGGGGTGCACCACCGACGGGGTGCCGAACACGCCGTTGCGCAGCTCGAACGCGCCGGCGAGGAACGCGTTGCGCCACGTGCCGTTCTCGGCGCCGAAGCCCACCTGCTCCATCGTGTCGGCCAGCAGCTCCCGGGCCGCCGCGTGCTGGTCGTCGGTGAACACGGCGTGCTTGCAGAGCTCCATCGCCCACCGGTAGTCACCGTCGTCGAAGGCCTGCCGGGCGAGTGCCACCACTGCGTCGGTGCCGCCGAGCGCGGCGGTGTAGCGGCGGGCGGCCTCCACCGGGGGATGGGCCCACAGGTTCGCCGGGTTCGCGTCGTACCAGCCCATGTACCGCTGGTAGACGGCCTTCACGTTGTGGCTCACCGAGCCGTAGTAGCCGTGGGTGTGCCACGCCTCGGTCAGCGCCGGGGGTGTCTCGATCATCTCGGCGATCTCGGAACCGGTGTAGCCCCGGTTCATGAGCCGCAGCGTCTGGTCGTGCAGGTAGAGGTACATGTCCCGCTGGGTGGCGATGAACTCGATCGCCCGGTCGTGGCCCCAGGTGGGCCAGTGGTGCGACGCGAACACCACGTCGGTGGCGTCGCCGAACAGGTGGAGCGTCTCGGTCAGGTAGTGCGCCCATGCGTGAGCGTCGCGCACCTGCGCCCCGCGGATGGTGAGGATGTTGTGCATGGTGTGTGAGGTGTTCTCCGCCATGCACAGCGCCCGCAGGTCGGGGAAGAAGAAGTTCATCTCCGCGGGCGCCTCGGTGCCGGGGGTGACCTGGAACACGATCCGCACCCCGTCGAGCACCAGTTCCTCGCCGGTGGTGGTCACGTCCACGGTCGGGGCGATCAGCGTGGGCTCACCGGTCGAGGTGGTCTGGCCGAGGCCGGAGCCGATCTGACCCTCCGGCCCCTTCGGGAGCGCGGCGCCGTACATGTAGCCGGCCCGCCGGGCCATCGCCGTGCCCGCGTAGACGTTCTCCGACACGGCTGCGTCCATGAAGCCCGCCGGGGCGATCACCTGCACCCCGCCGGAGCGCACGTCCTCGTCGGAGATGACCCCCTTCACACCCCCGAAGTGGTCGATGTGGGAGTGCGTGTAGATCATCGCCCGCACCGGCCGGTCGCCACGGTGCTCCCGGTAGAGCGCGAACGCGGCGGCAGCGGTCTCCTTGGAGATCAGCGGGTCGATCACGATCACACCCGTCTCGGCCTCCACCACGGTCATGACCGAGAGGTCGAATCCGCGCAGCTGGTAGATGCCCGGCACCACTTCGAACAGCCCGTCCTTGATCAGCAGCTGGCCCTGGCGCCACAGGCTGGGGTTCGCGGTGTCCGGCACGTCGCCGTCGAGGAACGAGTAGGCGTCGAGGTCCCACACCACGCGGCCGTCCTCGGCGCGCACCTGCCGTTCGGTGGCACGGGCGACGAAGCCCCGGGTGGCGTCGTCGAAGTCCTGGCGGTCGTCGAACGGGAACCCCGCGACCGACTCCGCGATCGATCGTCGGGTGGTGTCAGTGCTGCCGGTCATGGGGGTGCAGGCTACGCGAGGACCTGTGCCGGCCCCCCCGGTCGGGTCGGTGACGGTGGCCCGGTCGACCCCGTTCGCCGGCGGCGGGACCCGATGGCACGCGGGTGGCCACCACGAACAGGGGTCGTGGTGGCCACCCAGCGCATCGCCTCCCGGAGTCCACCCCCGCACGTGCGGCGGTGACCACCCCTCCTGCTGCCAGTGATACCAGTGCGCGACGCGTCGTTCATCGGTTCGACGCGGCCCCGGAGCGCCCGAGCGGGCGCGGCGGGCCCTGCGACTGAACAGATGACCAGTTTCCCGGTCCGACGCCGCGCGGGACGTCTTCATCGCTTGCTCACCGCAGGTCCTTGGTGAACGCACAGGGATCGTGGAACATGGGGGAGAGCGGACGGTGTGACGCAGAAGGGTTGGTGTGGACGTGAACGAGGGCTTCCAACGACGACGTCCGGCATTTCGCGCGGGGCTCGCTGCGCTCGTCGCCGTGGTGGTCGGAGCGGCAGCGGCATGTGGCGGCGGAGGTGGCGACTCGAGCGCGACCTCCGGGGGTTCGGCGGTGACGTCGGCCGAGTCCGACTCACCTTCTACAACCGGGGACGTGTCCACGACGACTGCACCCGCCGCTTCGGACACGGGCTGTCTCGCGGGGACCTGGACCATGAAGCGCGACTCGCTCGACCTCTTGGCGGCATCCGCGGTGCCCTTCGGCGGTATCACCATTGCGAACGGTGGATGGGTGCTGAACCTGGGCGATGACGGCGCAGCGACCAGCGAAGCCAAGTTCACCGCGGCCTTCGCCCCGGCGCCGGGCGTGAACGCCGAGGCCGATGTGTTCTGGAACCATGCCGGGACCTGGCGCACTGACGGTGACGCCCTCGTTCTCGAGATGTCGCAGACCGAGGCCGGCGTCTCTCAGGTGCGCCAAGGAGGCTTCAGCGCGCCCGGCGCTCCGCTCCCACCGGTGAACTCATTGCAGGGCGGGCCGTACGAGTGCGCCGAGAACACGTTGCGCGTGAGCACCACGAACGGCACCCAGCCGCTGGAGATGTTGTTCGAGCGCTGAGTTCTGCTGGGTTCGGTCCACGAGCCTGCGGATCCGGACAGAGATTCTGGCGGCGGGGTGATCCGCAGCTGACCCCGGATGCCGTTGCCGAGTCGTTCCTGCCCGACCCGGACCAACTCGAACCGGCCATGCTCCTCGTCGCTCTGGCAACGATTGAGTGCGCGAGGAGGGACTTGCCCGTCCCCGGGTGGGGGATCCCCCACCCCGTCGCACGCTGACCCGGTCCGCACCTCGTCGGTGCTGTGGGTCATGGGGCCGAGGGTACTCCGGAGGGCTGACGGCACGACCGTCCGACCGCTGGGGCCGGACGCGCGTACGCGTCCGGGAATCGAGGACCGGTGGAGCGGTGAGTCACCAGCGTGCAACGTCGGCGGGTGCCGAAGCCGCCAGCCCAGTGGGGTCCCTGAGGCCTCGGGTCGAGCCCGATGGCCACTGCTCCCTCGTGAGGAGTGGGCGGGCGACCGTATCCGGCGGAGGGCGCCGTCGTGGACGACGGCCAGCGCGCCGGGCGGTCGGGGCAGGACCCGGTCGAACGCGTTGAGGGCGGTGCCGGCCTCGACGCCGCGGTGCCTGGTGGGGGAGTGGTCGCCGGTGAGGTCGATGCGTTGGCTGCAGCCATCGCCCCGGGTGGGGAGGAACACGTACCTGGTGCCGAACGCCCGGGCGCCGCCGCCGAAGTGCAGGCCGGCGCCGGGGTC
>CAIPVR010000242.1 GCA_903868545.1 uncultured Actinomycetes bacterium | reverse complement strand
CGAGGCCGCCGCCGCCCGCGACGCCGCCGCCCGTGCGGAGGACGAGCGCCGCGCGGAGGTCGAGGCCGTGCGGGCCCGGGTGGGTGCGTTCGCGGCCGACGCCTACATGAGGGTGGGGACCGACAGCGACGGCCGTCTCGCCCGCCTCCGGCTCGGCGCCGGCGCGGGTGACCCCAAGGTGGTCGACGCGCAGCAGACCCTGATCTACACCGACGGTGCGGTGCGGGCGACGCGTGCGGACCTGGGGGCGGCCAACGGACGCCTCGACGAGGCGCGGCGGGCCCGGGACGCGGCGCAGGGCACGGTCGACGGGCGCGAGGCCGAGGTGGCCTCGGCGGCAGCCGTCACCTCCGCGGCGGGCGCCGCACTGCAGGAACTGCGCACCGCGCCGCTCGACGTCCCCGCCGCGGCGACGGTGGAGAGCCTGTACGGCACGGTGGGTCCCACGATCCTGGGCCGCGGGCTCCTCGCCCCCGAGGACCTCGCCGCCTTCGTGCGGGCGCGGGGCCGACCGCACCCCACCGTGGACGTGGAGGATCTCGCCCGGGCTTTCGTCGACGAGGGCGCTGCGGAGGGGGTCCGTTCCGACATCGCCTGGGCGCAGTCGATCATCGAGACCGGCTACTTCGGCTTCGCCGGGTCCATGGTGGAGCCGGGCGACCACAACTACGCAGGCATCGGGGCGTGCGACTCGTGCCGCCGCGGGTTCCTCTACCCGACCCCGCAGCTGGGTGCCCGGGCCCAGATGCAGTTGCTGCGCACCTACGCCGACCGCGAGGCCACCACGTCGTCGCTCGCCCGTCCCCTCGCCGGCCGTCCACCCGAGAAGGTGGGCGTCCGGGGGTGCTGTGCCACCTGGATGGCCCTGTCGGGGGTGTGGGCCACCGGCCCCGGTTACGGCGTGAAGATCCTCGGTCTCTACAACGACATGCTCCGGTTCGCGGTGGAACGGCGGCGCACCGCCGCGTCGGTGCCGGCCCTGCCGCCCGCTCCCCAGCCGGGCACCACCGTGCCCGGCGGGGCCACTCCGACCCTGCCCGGTCCGGCTCCTGCCACGGCGGGTGGCTGAGCCTCCGAACCCGCGGTCACTCCCCGTGGGCCTGTCGCTACCCTGAGGGCGTGCAGACGGTGCCACAGGGCGGGGGACCGCAGCCGGATCCGATCCCCGACGACCCGGAACTCCGGGACCTGGCGTTGCGCCACGCGCCCGACCTGCTGCTGGTGGTCGACGACCGGCTGCGCGCGGTGTGGGCCAACGAGGCGGTGGGCCGGGTCCTCGGCCACGGCCCCGGGGAGATGCTGGGCACGCCGATCGTGGACCACGTGCACCCCGAGGATCTCGCCCTCACGGCCGGCGCGGTGGCCGAGAGCCTGCGGACCCCCGGCTATCACCTCGCGACCGAACTGCGGGTCCGCCACGCCGATGGGTCGTACCTCGCCTGCCGCGTGACGGCCACCACGGTGGAACGTCACGGCGGTAACTGGATGGTGCTCGCGGTGCGGCCCACCGTCGACGAGCGGGCCATCGCGGACCGGCGGGCCGCTCTCGTGGAACTCGCCCGGTCCGTGTACCTCACCTGCGCGGCGATGCGCTGGTACGAGGAGCAGGACCTGGTGCCGCCGATGCTGGCGCAGCTCGCCGACGTGGTGGACGCCCGCACGGTGGAGGTCGCCGGGTGGGAGCAGCGCGGGCACCCGGCCGAGATGGTGGCTTCATGGACCCGGGACGGCTTCCGTGCCGACCTGCTGCCGGGTTCCCCGGTGGCTCCGTCGGCCACGATCGAGGCCCTGCGCTCGGTCCCGTGCCTGGTGGGTTCCAACGGGACCGCGGACAGCACGGTGCGCCGGACCGTCGAGCTGCTGGTGGAGCCCACCCGCGGCCACCCCGGGATCCTGCGCCTCACCTTCGGGGCGTCGATGCCGGAGTGGGACGACGCGAACGCGGACGTGGTCCAGTCGATGGTGGCCACGATGCTGGCGACGGTCCGCCGCTGCGCCGAGGAGCGTCGCACCAACGACCTCGCGATCCGCGACCCGTTGACGACCCTGCTCAACCGCCACGCGCTGCTCGACCGGTTGACGGTGATGATGGACCGCTCCGTTCCCGGTTACCGCCCGCCGGTGGTGCTGTTCGCGGACCTGAACCATTTCAAGTCCCTCAACGACGCCCGCGGCCACCGCGAGGGCGACCGGTTGCTCCAGGCGGTGGCCGCCGCGCTCGAGGGCCAGCTCCGCGCCCGGGACCTCGCGGCCCGGATCGGCGGCGACGAGTTCGTCCTCGTGATCGACACGCCCGACGGGACCACCGGGTCGATCGTGGACCGCGTGCGGTCGGCGGTGGACCGTGCCCTACGGGAGTGGCCCGGTGTGACGCTGGCCGTGGGTGCGGTGGAGGTGGGGCCGCACGACACCGCGGCCGACGTGCTCGAGGCGGCCGACAAGGCGATGTACGAGGACAAGCGGAACCGACCGCGGGCCTGACGGCCCACGGGGTGCGGCCTGCCCACCACCCACCCGTCCGCCGACGGGAGGGAGGTGCGGGTGACGTCCGCCACGCTTCCCGTGGATGTCACCTCCCGTTCACCTTCGTTCACGGATGAGTTGGTGCTGCGGTCCTCTCCGCGTCACCTCGGTCGGCCACACTCCGCTCCGTGGCGGTCACCACTCCGCAGACCCCTGCTCCCGACCTCCCGGTCGAGGAGCGGCCACGCGCCATCCGATCGGCGCGGACCTTCGGCGACCGCGTCTTCCGGGCCCTCGCCGGAGGCGCGGCGGCCACCTGCCTCCTCATCATGGCGGCGACCGGGATCTTCCTCACGATCAAGGCGATCCCGGCCCTGCAGGCCGCGGGCGTGTGGGACTTCTTCACCGAGTCCGTGTGGCAGCCGGCCGAGGACAAGCTCGGTGTGGGGGGCCTGCTCGTCAACACGGTCCTCATCGCGCTCGTGGCGCTGGCGATGGGGGTGCCCCTGGCCCTCGGCCTCGCCCTGTTCATCAACGAGTACGCCCCGGCCCGGCTGAAGCGCTGGCTGACCGGAGCCGTCGACCTGCTGGCCGCCATCCCGAGCCTCATCTTCGGCATGTGGGGCTACTTCGCCCTGCAGGAGCCGCTGAGCGGTGTGGCCCGCTGGCTCGCGGACCACCTCAACGCCCTGCCGTTCTTCCGGCTCACCACCCCCGACGCCGCGCTCACCCGCTCCACCTTCATCGCCGGCGCAGTGGTGGCCATCATGATCACGCCGATCATCACGTCGGTCTCGCGCGACGTGATGGCGCAGGTGCCCCGGGTGCAGTGCGAGGGTGCGCTCGGCCTCGGTGGGAGCCGCTGGGGGATGATCCGTGACGTCATCCTGCCGTTCGGGCGCAGCGGGATCGTCGGGTCGATCCTGCTGGGCTTCGGCCGCGCCCTCGGCGAGACCATCGCCGTGGTGCTGGTCATCGCCCTGGTGTTCGAACCGAATTTCAACATCCTCGAACTCGGCAGCGGGTCGATCTCGGCCCTCATCGCGAGCAAGTTCGGCGAGGCGCAGGGCATCGAGATCAACGCCCTGATCGCGGCCGGCCTCGCGCTGTTCATCATGACCCTCGTGGTGAACCTGATCGCCCGCTCGATCGTGAACCGCTCGAAGCTGGGTGGCTGACGTGACCATCGACGCCGATGCGCGGCGGGAAGCGGTGCCGCTGGCTCCCGTCGAACTCCCGCCGCCGATGATCGTCGACCCGGTCGTCCCGGCGGAGCCGGTTCCCGACGCCCGGGCCCCGGAGGACACCGACGTCCCGTTCCGACCGAAGCAGCTCTCGGCGAAGGACCGGGTGGAGTACCTGCTGTCGGCCGGTTCCGGGTTGGCGTTCGCGTGGGCCCTCTGCCTCGTGATGGACTGGCGCGCGCCCCTCACGTTCGCGATCTGGGCGCTGGTGTGGTTCCT
The DNA here is from genome assembly GCA_903868545.1 of uncultured Actinomycetes bacterium. Lineage (GTDB taxonomy): Bacteria > Actinomycetota > Acidimicrobiia > Acidimicrobiales > Microtrichaceae > CAIPVR01. The sequence goes on along the minus strand of CAIPVR010000242.1, from coordinate 3,337 downwards.
CGGGTGCACCTACGTGCTGAGCCGTGACCGCACCAGCCGGGTGGTCGCCCAGGACCGGTTCGTGACCACGCTCATCTGGCTCTCCGGCCTGCTGGCCGTGGGCGTCCTCGTGTGGATGCTGGTGTTCGTGTTCCTCAAGGGCGTGGGCGGCCTGAGCCTGTCGTTCTTCACCGAGGACATGGCCGAGGTGGGGCCGCTCGATCCCGGCGGCGGCATCAAGGCGGCCCTCATCGGCACGCTGCAGCAGATCGCGATCGCCACGGTGATCTCCGTGCCGATCGCGATCCTCACCGCCGTCTACCTCCACGAGATCAAGGGCCGCTTCGCCACCCCGGTGCGCTTCATCGTCGACGCGATGAGCGGCCTGCCCTCGATCGTGGCCGGCCTCGTGGTGTTCACCATCTGGGTCAACGAGGGCGGTGGCTTCTCCGGGGCGTCGGCCGGGGTGGCGCTCGCCATCATGATGATCCCGATCGTCACCCGGACCGCCGAGGAGATCCTCCGCACCATCGACGACGGCCTCCGCGAGTCCGCGCTGGCGCTCGGTGCGCCGCAATGGCGGGCCGTGCTCCAGGTGGTGCTCCCCACGGCCAGGTCCGGTCTGATCACGGCGTCGATCCTCGGCGTGGCCCGCGCGATCGGCGAGACCGCCCCGGTGCTGCTCACGGCGTTCGGCAGCTCGGTCACCAACCTCAACCCGTTCTCCGGCCCGCAGGCGAACCTCCCCCTCTACATCTGGGGGCTGCTCCGCGAGCCGAACGAAGTGTCCGTCAACCGAGCGTGGTCCGCCGCCCTCGTGCTGATCATGCTCGTGCTGGTGCTCTTCACGCTGGCGCGGGTGATCGGTGAGCGCGGCGCACGGAAGCGAGGAGCACGATGAGTGCCACCGACGGCGGGACACCCCGCTGGGAACCGCCCACCTCGTGGCCACCGGCCGGCCCGGGCGCCGATCCGTTCGCCACACCGGTCGTGCCACCGCCGTCCGACGGCTCGGTCGCGCCGCTGCCACCATCGCTCGACGCCGGGGCGGTACCGCCGCCGTTCACCCACGACGTCGCCGTCGTGACCGATGGTGCGCTGCTCGATGGCGCCGAGCTGCCACCCCCGACGGTCGACCTGCGCGGACCCGGCCCGGGTGACGTTCCCGCTCCTGTTCCGGCTCCCGCTCCTGTTCCGGCCCCGACCGGTGGCCGCGTCGCAGTGGCGCCCGGGCCCGTGGTGGACGCGCCGGGTGAGCCCACCCTCTACGGCTCGAGCCCGGCCGCCCCGACGGCGGTCACCGCCGAGCGGTCCCGCGGCGGCGTCCGTCACGACCAGGAACCCGGCCGGATCGACGCGATCGCGCTGAGCCAGTGGTTCAGCGGCCGCAAGGTCCTCGAACGGTGCACCCTGAGCATGGAGCCGGGCCGTGTCACGGCGCTGATCGGCCCGTCCGGGTGCGGCAAGTCGACGTTCCTGCGGGCGCTCAACCGCATGCACGAACTGGTGCCGGGAGCGCAGCTGTCGGGCCAGGTGCTGCTCAACGGCGTCGACATCTACAGCGAGGACATCAGCCCGACCGAGGTGCGCCTGCGGATCGGCATGGTGTTCCAGAAGCCCAACCCGTTCCCGGCGATGTCGATCGCCGACAACGTGCTCGCCGGGCTCGGCCTGTCGGGGTCGAAGACCGACGACGCCGAGGCGCTGGTGGAGCAGTGCCTGCGCCGCGCCGGCCTGTGGGAGGAGGTCAAGAACCGACTCCACGAGGGCGGCATGTCGCTCTCGGGCGGCCAGCAGCAGCGGCTCTGCATCGCCCGTTCCCTGGCGGTGCATCCCGACGTGTTGCTCATGGACGAGCCGTGCTCGGCGCTCGACCCGATCTCCACCCGGGTGATCGAGGAGACGATCCGCGAGCTCTGCCACGACATCACGATCGTGATCGTCACCCACAACATGCAGCAGGCCCAGCGGGTGAGCGACGACTGCGCGTTCTTCCTGGTGGAGACCCTCGGCGAGCCGGGCCGGATCGTGGAGCACGGTCCGACCGAGCGCATCTTCTCCAACCCGTCCGACCCGCGGACGCTCGACTACGTGAACGGAAGGTTCGGCTGATGTCGTCCCCCACCTCCCGTCGCCCCGGCCGGCTGTCGGTGGCGCTCCGGTGCCTCGCCGCCACCGCGGTGGTGGCCGTGGCCTCCTTCGCCGGTGCCCCGGCGGTGTCGGCCCAGGGCCCGCTCGTCAACGGTGGCGGCTCGTCGTTCGTGAGCCTGCTGGTGGCGCAGTGGCGTGCGGACGTGGCCAAACCGCCGTTCAACCTCGGCATCAACTTCGCCGCCACCGGTTCCACGTTCGGCCGCGACAAGTACATCACCGGCGCGCTCGACTTCGGCCAGTCCGACATCCAGTTCCTCGACGAGGAGCAGCCCCGCCTGCGGGCCTCGGGTCGCCAGAACTTCGTCTACGTGCCGATCGCGGCCGGGGCGCTGGCGTTCATGTTCAACGTGGCGGGGACCGACGGCAAGCGCATCACCGACCTGAACCTCACGCCGGAGGCGGCGTGCCGGATCTTCACGGTGCCCGACATCCGCTGGAACGACCCGTCGATCGTGGCCACCAACCCCAACGCGAAGCTGCCGGACCGGCCGGTGATCCCGGTGGTGCGCCAGGACCGCTCCGGTACCAGCTACGTGTTCAGCGAGTTCTGCATCCGTCGCGCCGCCGGTGTGTGGAACGCCTTCCGCGACCTCAACAACCGGGGGAGCTTCAACCCCGACGGACGCCTCGCCCAGGGGCTGCCGATCACGCAGTGGTCAACCGGGTACGGCAAGGTGCAGTCGGCCCAGGCGTCCGACGGCATCGCGAACGTGGTGGCGAACGGCGCGACCGGTCGTGACTCCATCACCTACATCGAGACGGGCTACACGAAGGTGAAGGGCCTGCCGGCGGCGAAGGTGCAGAACCCCGCAGGGGTGTTCACGCCGCCGTTGCCGGCGAACTCCACGATCGCGCTCGGCTTCGCCACGCCCCGGGGCAACGGCACGTTCGAGCTGAGCTACGACGGCGCCGACCCGCGGGCGTACTTCCCGTCGACGTACTCCTATGCCATCGCCCAGACCACCGGGTTCGACCCGGCAAAGGGCAAGGTGCTGGCCACCTACCTGAACTACGCGGCGTGCAAGGGCCAGGACCGGGCCGAACCGCTGCTGTACTCGAGGCTGTCGAGCGTGCTGGTCGACATCGCGCTCGACGCCACGGCGAAGATCCCCGGGGCCCCGCCGAGGCCGCCCACGGCCACCTGCGCCGCCCCACCGCCACCGTCCCTGCAGGCCGCTCCGCCCAGGGCGGCAGCGGGCCCTGG
>CAIPVR010000241.1 GCA_903868545.1 uncultured Actinomycetes bacterium | reverse complement strand
GAGACACTGTCGCCGGCGAGTCGGGCCAGGTGGCGTGCGAGCACCATTGGGCAATTGTGCCCGAGCACTCCCGATCGCGCACCTCGGGGCCGTCGCGACGCTTGCTGGCCTCGACCTGTCGGGTCAAGCTATGGCATGGGCGACGGGGGTGTCACGGGTGCCGAGGCACCTCCCGACGCTCCCCGGGCCGTGACCGACGATCCCGGCTCCGACCGGCCCGAAGGGCCCGACGCGATCGCCCCCGACCACGGGAGCGACCCTGCTGACGGGACTGAGCCCGCTGACGGGAGTGGGACCGCCGGGGCGGGGCCCCTCCGGCGGCTGATGCTGCTGGTGCTCCGGCACCCGCTCGTGACCGTCGGGATCCTCGTCGGTGTGATCGCCCTGCTGAACGCATGGTGGATCTGGACGTACCGGCATCTCGGAGGATTCGACCCCGACGAGTCGTCGTACCTGTCCACCGCGCTGCGGATCGAGCGCAACATCGATCCCCGCAACCCGATCGCGCTGGTGCGGGCCGTCCTGAGCAGCGGCCACGGGATCGCCGTGCCGAGCTTCAGCCTTCCGTTCCTGCTGCTCGGGCCCCGCGACCCGCGGACGGCGATGATGCTGCAGCCGGCGCTGCAGGTGCTGATCGGGGTCTCGGTCGCGGGGATCACCCGTCGTCTCGCCCGCCCCTCGGTGGCGATCGTCGCCGGCTGCTGGGTGGCGCTCCTGCCCACCATGACCACGGCGGTCCAGTCCTACTGGTACGGCCTGGGCGCTGCCGCGGCGCTCGTCGCGGGGTTGTGGGCGCTGTTCGAGTCCGACCGTGGCCGGAACCGCCTCGTGTGGGTCTTCGGTGTGGCGGTGGGCCTCATGCTGTTGTCGCGGACGATGACGCTGGGCTACCTCCCGGCGTGCGGCGCCGCGGCGCTCATCGTGTGCTGGGGCGACCGCCGCGGCCTCCGTCGAGGGATCGGCGCGCTCGCGTTGGGCCTGCTCGTCGCCGCGCCGTGGTACGTGCTCAACCGCGACGCCATCTTCGGGTACCTCCTGAGTTTCGGCTACGGGAAGCGGGCCGAACTGTTCGGCCAGCCCGGCTTCGCTGACCGGGTGTCGCTGCGGTGGGAGCGGTACACGAACGGCTTCGTGCCCATCCGGTTCCCGGCGGAACTCGTCACCCCCATCGCGGTGGCCGCGCTCGCCGTGTGCGCCGTGGTCGTGTACCAGTGTCTCCGTCGCCGCCCGCCCGCCGGCATGGAGCCGCGTGTGTACCTGGCGGTCGTGGCCGTGGTGCTGGCGGGCACGGTGGCGCTCGTCAGTACCGCCAACAACGGCGTGTGGTTCGAACTGCCGCTGATCGTGCTCATCGTTCCGATGCTCGCCGCCGCCCTGTCCCGGTTGCCCCGTCCGATCTGGTTGGTGACCGCCACCTTGACCCTGGTGGTCGTCGGGTGGAACTTCGTCGGCGCCCTGAGGCTCACGCCGTGGGACCCCGACGCCCCGGTCAGCCATTTCGAGTGGGGGTTCTCCCAGTACGACCAGCGCTTCCTCCCGTCCCGACGCGGCGAGCACGAGGCCGCGGCCGCGGACTGGTGGGCGCTGTCGCAGGATCTCGAGCAGGCCATGAAACGCATCAGCCCCGACGGACGCAGCGCGGCCTTCGTCGTCACCGGCAACACGCACCTGATCAATGCCGGCACGATCCGCATGGCGGCCGAGCTCGATCCGTGGGACCCGACGATCATCATCCCCGACACCACCTCGGCGTCCACCCGGGACCGTGAGTTGTCGCCGACGGTCACGACCGACCGCCCCGCGGAGCGGGTGCTGGTGGTGGGGCTCCACGATCAGATCCTCTGGCCCCTCGACGCAGAGGTCCTGACCTACCTCGAGGAGGCGGAGCGGCGGGGGTACGAGGTGGTCGACCGCTTCCGCATGCCCCGGGGCGGCGAGTTCCTGATCCTGCGCCGGCCTGACAAGTTGGGTCGCGGGGACCAGGGCGGCTGATCATGCGGCTGCGACGACTCAGGGGGAGGGAGGTGGCGGCGGACGCGCCGGCAGCCGAACCGCCGTTGCCGGCCTCGGTCTGCCTGGCTCCGAGCTCCATGGTGTACCTGGCTCCGGACGGCAACGTCCGGGCGTGCTGCCGGAGCTTCGCCCCGATCGGCAACGTGGTGGAGTCGTCGTTCGAGGAGATCTGGAACGGCCACGTGCGGCACCACATGGTGGACGCCCTCGCCGCCGGGACGTTCCCGCGGGGCTGCGAGCCGTGCGGTGTCGAGCGCGAGGTCGAGGGTCCGGAACGGGCCTATCCGGCCCGCTTCGACCGGTTCGGCCCTGCCGTCGCCCGGGCCGGGGACCCCCGCGGCGCCTGGCCGCTCCGGATCGAGTTCAACCTGTCCAACTCGTGCAACCTCATGTGCATCCAGTGCGACGGCTTTCTGTCGTCGTCGATCCGGGCCCACCGCGAGCACCTCCCGCCGCTGCCGCGGGTCTACGGCGACGCGTTCTTCTCCGAACTGGAGCGCTTCGTCCCGCACCTCGTCGAGGCGCAGTTCGCCGGCGGCGAGCCCTTCCTCGGCCGGGAGAACTACCGGGTGTGGGACCTGATCGAGAAACTCAACCCTGAACTCCCCTGCACCGTGGTGACCAACGCGACGCAGTGGAGCGACCGGATCGAGCGGATCGGCACGACGTTGCGGATGGGCTACACGTTCTCGCTCGATGCCGTGACCCGGGCGACCTACGAGCTGATCCGGGTCAATGCGGACCACGCCGCGGTGATGGCGAACGTGCCGCGCTACATGGCGATGGCGGCAGCGCAGGGCACGACGGTCGAGGTCAACTTCTGCCTCATGCGCCAGAACCACCACGAGTTCGGCGACCTCCTCCTGTGGGCCGAGGATCTCGGTGTCCGGGTCAACGTGTGCGTGGTCCGGTACCCGGAGCACTGCAGCCTCGCATCGCTCGGATCCGACGAACTGCACCGGGTCGTCGACGGGCTGACTGCTGCCGAGGATCGAGTGCTGCCCTACCTCGAACTCAACCGGGACACGTGGATCGAGGAGTTCGAGCGGCTCCGCCGCTGGGCCGGGTCGGAACCCGACACGCTCGGGCAGTTGTGGTGGTCCGAGGCCTGGTCCGATCGTGAGGTGCTGGAGACCCCCGTCGTCGTGGCGGGATTGCCGGAAGCCTCGTCCCTCCTGCTGCCCGTGGTCGGCGTGACCTCGCAGGTCGCCCCCGCAGTGGAGGAGGAACTCGGGGCGTGGGCCGCGGACGGTCGGGTCCACCGGCTCACCGCCGACTACGACCCGTACCGCGAACCTGATCACCGGGTCGTCAGCGCGTCGAGTTCGTTGGTGGAGCTGTTGGGTTGCGAGCCCGGGGAACTCTCCGGCCGACCGCTCCAGGATCTCCAGCTCGAGATCGAGCATCGATTCGGTCCCGTGCTCGACGTCGACATGACTCGGCTCGACCGCACGAACCTCGAGTACTCGCTCCGGCTCCGGGACGCCGAGGTGAGGGTCGCCATGCTTGCCGAAGGAAACGATCGCGGCCGACTGGTGGGCGTGTCCGTCCTCGTGGCCGTCCGTCCGGTCGCCGCCGACGGGAGCGGCACCGGCGGGAGCGACTCCACCACTGGGTAGGATCGGGCCGTGTTCCGCCGCAGATCCTCGGCGCCCCCCGAGCCGGAACCGCGTCCCGTCCGTGGTCTCGCACCGCTGGAACCCCGCCACGCGTGCCTGGCGCCGTCGGTGCAGCTCTACCTCGCCACCGACGGCGACGTCCGGGCGTGCTGCCGGAACTGGGAGGCGCTCGGCAACGTCACCACCGACTCGCTGCTCGACATCTGGCGGGGACGGGCGCACCGTGACCTGGTCCGGCGTCTGGCTGTCGACGACTTCTCGGCGGGTTGCGAGCAGTGCCACGCGGAGACTCTCGTCGAGGGTCGCTCCACGGCCTACCCGTCGCTCTTCGACGGTTACACCGAGGCCGTCGAGAATCTCGGCGACGACGCCGGCCTGCCCTGGCCGAGCCGCATCGAGTTCAACCTGTCGAACAGGTGCAACCTCATGTGCATCCAGTGCGACGGGCTGCTCTCCTCGGCCATCCGGGCGCACCGCG
>CAIPVR010000240.1 GCA_903868545.1 uncultured Actinomycetes bacterium | reverse complement strand
AGGTGTTCGTCAGGAACCCGTCCACCGTGCCGTTCGTGGTGGACCACCTCGCGGTGAACGGCGACGTGCGCATCCCGGGCACCGACACCACCGTGTCCACCCCCGACGGCGACTGGACCGTGGAACCCGGCCGTGTGCTGGTGGCCACGGTGCAACTGGCCGCCCCGGCGCCGCCGCTGGCCCCGGTGGCGGTGCAGGTGGGGGCGACCGATCCCGGCGGCCGCCGTGAGTGGGTCCTCGGCGCCCTCCGGCTCATCGACCCGGAGTTCGACCTCGGCACATGGCACAGCGAGCTGCCCAACCGCTCGGCGGACGCAAAGCGGGCCGTCAAGCAGGCGCCGATCGACCAGGTGGTCGGCGGGGAGGGGTCGGCCGCCGACGAGCTCTGGGCGAAGTGGCGGATCCAGACGAACGCGCAGCGTTTCGCCTCGCCGGCCGAGGTGGAGGCCCAGCGCGGCAACCCGGCGATCCGGTCGTGGCTGCTCTCCGACGAGCCGGACCTCGGCGACGAGCCGGCGGACACCTCCGGCGCAGTGGCCGCGCTGGTGGACCAGTGGCGCGGGCTCGACCCGACGCACCCCACGTGGGTGAACTTCGCCATGCAGCGGAAGTTCAACGAGTACGGGCAGATCCCCGACATCACCGGCCTCGACCACTACGTGGTGTGTGCGCCGAATGCGATCGTGGGGTCCAACTTCGCCCGGGTGGCCGACATGGAGGAGGCGGTCGACTACGTCGACGTCCTCAAGGACAACACCGAGCCGCTGCCCATGTGGATCTGGCCGCAGCTCGCCGCGAGCTCGTCGTGGAACTGCCAGCCCGACGCCTGGGCGGTGAGCACCCAGTTCTGGTCGGCGGTGATGGGCGGCGCCGACGGCATCAACTGGTTCGTGTGGAACAGCGACTGGCTGGGCGACCCCCGCTACGCCGCGGCCTTCGGCCAGGCGGCCCGTGACCTCCGCGTGGTGCGCCAGGTCCGCGACGTGCTCACCTACGGCGAGGTGGAACGGTCCTCGTCGTCCTCCACCTCGGAGATCAGCACCCGCACCGTCGTGGGGGAGGAGCGCCAGGTGGTGATGGCCTGCAACCTCCGCTACACCGCCGACGGACCTCCGTGGTCGCCGACCTACCGCAGCTACCCGGTGTCGGGTTCGGTGACCGTGGACGTGCCGGACTGGATCGACACCTCCACGGTCCGGCGCGTCACCCCGGACGGCACGGAGGCGTCGCCGGCCACGGTGTCGGGGCGGAGCGTCACGCTGCCCGTGTCGCTCGACGACGACTGCGCGGTGTTCACGATCGGGTCGCCCGACACGGTGGCCCCCGCCGCCCCGACCGGCCTCACCCGGGCCGAGCCCGACACGCTGGTCTGGTCGGAGGGCCGCGACGACGTGGGTGTCGCCCGCTACCGGGTGTTCCGGGACGGCGTCGAGGTGGCCACGACCGATGCCGCCACCTACCGCTCGGCGCAGGTCAGCTCCGGCTCGTGGACGGTGTCGGCGGTCGACTCGGCCGGGAACGTCAGCCCGCCGAGCGCCCCGATCGCCTGAGTCCGGCGGCCGCGTCACGGTCGAGCACCACCGTCACCCGCGGGTGGCGGCGCAGCGCCGAGGCGGGGCACGCGGGGTCGACCGGTCCCTCGAGTGCGGCGGCCACCGCCGGGGCCTTGGCCCCGCCGGTGGCGGCGAGGAGGAGCCGATCGGCCCGCAGGATCGTGCCGATGCCCTGGGTCACGGCATGGGTCGGCACGTCCTCGGGGCGGTCGAAGAACCGGGCGTTGTCGGCCCGGGTGGTGGGGGTGAGCGCCACCACGTGGGTCGGGGCGTCGAACGGCGTGCCCGGTTCGTTGAACCCCACGTGGCCGTTGCGTCCGATGCCCAGCAGCTGCAGGTCGACCCCGCCCCGGGCGCGCACGACCGCCTCGTAGGCCGCGCAGGCGGCCGCCGGGTCGTCGCCGATGGCCGGTCCGAGCACCTGCGCGGGTGGGATGCCGAGGCCGTCGGTCAGTTCCCGGCGGATCGTCGCCCGGTACGAGCGCGGATCGTCCGGCGACAGCCCGACGTACTCGTCGAGGAGCAGCGCGGTCACCCGGGCGAACGCGTCCCCGTCGCCGGCATGGGCCGCCACGAGCTCGCGGTACGCCGGCCGCGGGGTGGACCCGGTGGCGAGGCCCAGACGGCACCGCGGCGAGGCCCGCACCACACCGCGGATCACCTCGGCCACCAGCCGGCCCGCCGCCGGTGGGTCGTCGGCGACCACCACCACCGGCTCGTGGGTGCCGTCGGCCCCGGAGACGGGTCCCGCCGGCCGGACCAGGCGTTCAGAACCCAACGGTGCCCGCCTTGGGGGCCCGGCACGGTTCCCCGCCGCAGGTGTCGGGGATGCCGGCGCCGGGCCGGAAGAACAGGTCCTTCTGGCGCATCGACGCCTCGGCGCGCCGCGGGTCCTCGTGGCTGTCGCCGCACACCGGGTCGAGGTCCTGCTGCTCCTTCGACAGCCCGCCGCAGCGGGCGGCGTACCCGGCCGACGCCTTCGGGGTGATGTTCTGCGGCGGGGGGGCGATGGTCCCGCTGTCCCAGTACACGAGCACGGAGTCCGAGGTCGGGAACTCCTCCACCGGCTCGAGCCCGAAGAAGGGCCGCTCGTCGGGGTGGCGCCCGTCGGCGAGTGCCGGTGTGCGGAGCCGGGCGCCGAGGGTTCGGGCCTGGATCTCGGCGGCCACCTGGGGCACCTGGAAGTCGCCGAAGCCCACGTGGAGCAGCACCTGGTGGCGGGGTGTGTCCGGGTACGGGTCCCGGGTGGTGTGCTGGGCGTACCCGTTGCCCTCGGAGCGGTCCCAGAGCACCTGCAGGACGCCGTAGATGATCTGCTCGTCGATCGGGTCGGGATAGGCCTCCTTCAGGAAGCGCCCGTAGAGGTCGAAGTCCACGCTCCGGTTGAGCAGGAGCGAGTAGTTCATCCCGGGCACGCCGAGGACGGCCTTGGTCCACTCCTGCGAGACGGCGGTGGCCGCCGCGCCCATGATGCCGCCCTGGCTGTTGCCGTCGTAGTACACCTCGGCGGTGTCGATCGCCGGGGTGCCGTCGGCCCGCCGGAGGGCGGGGTGGGCGGCGAGGCCCTCGGGGTGCTTCATCAGGCGGGCCAGGAAGAGCGTGTTGAGGATCCCCTGCTGGGAGCGGTCGGAGATGGCGGGGAACTCCGAGATGTCCCGCAGGGCGGTGAAGGCACTGCCGAGGTCCTCCTCGCTCAGCCCGATCCAGTTGGTGGCGCAGTAGAGCATGTTGTTGGTGGAGGCGACCCTGGCCACCCAGGTGCCCTGGGCCTCGCCGGCGGCGCCGAGGAGGCCGTGGCCGTACACCACCGGCCGAGCCGGCTCGGCGCCGGGGGCGAGCGCCTCGGCCGGCATCTGGCAGGTGAAGAAGGCGCGGTAGGTCCCGTTCGCGTCGGGTCGGCCGTCCTCCCCGCCGTTGAAGGTGGAGCCGGGCTCACCGCCGCCGGTGAGGTAGAGCGGGACGTCGAAGGAGCCCACCACCAGCCGGCCGATGCCGGGGAGCAGGAACTGGTCCTGCACGGTGTCGATGCGGAAGGCCGGGGCGGCGGTGCCGAGGCGGTCGAAGGCGTCGTCGCGGAGGTGCAGCATCCGCCCGGCGATCGAGTCGCTGCTCGCCACCGTGAACGCCCAGGCCATCTGGAGGTCGGACCGGTCCACGCCGGCCCGACCCAACCCGGTGAACAGCTCCTCCATGTCGCCGCGGCGTGACTCCACGGCGTCGATCGTGGTCGTGCGGTTGTCGCGGTAGGCGGCGAAGACCGGCCCGGTGGGCAGCGTCGTGCCCGACGCGTCCGTGAGGCCGCGCAGGGCCACCCCGATCCGGTGGCCCTCCGGCAGCGCCCGGGCCCCGCGGAGGATCAACAGCTGCCGGCCCGCGGGCGCCGTGGCGTCCAGCTCCGCCCAGTGCGGGAGCCGCTCACCGGTGTCGAGGTCGACGAGGACGGTGGGGGAGTCCTCCGCCAGCGAGCGACCGATGTCGCCGATCGGCGGCGCCCCGCTGCGGCCCGGGTCCACGCCGGGGACCAGGGTGAGGATCGGCGTGCCGGGGCTGAACCCGTCGCTGCGGTTCCACTCGGTGGGGTCGAACGTGGAGCCGCCCACGTTGGGCAGCCGTCCCGCGGGGAGCGCGAGCCGCCGACCCGTCGGGGTGTCGCGGTCGGCGACGGTGAACCGGTCGCTCGGGAAGGGGAGCAGGCAGTTGGCCGCGTCGAGCGCGTCGCAGGTGCCGTCGCCCACGGCCTCACGGATGGACGCGAGCTCTGCCGCGGCGGCCGCCCGGGCGGGCGGGGTGGTGGTGCCGTCATCTCCACGGGCGTCCCCGCCCCCGTCACCGCCGGAGCATCCCGCGACGAGGAGCGCGAGGGTGAGCAGCGCTGCGGCCGTGCCGATCCACCGTCGGTCGCTCATGGTGTGGCCTCCGTCGCGTCGTCGAGCCGCTCCCCGATGAGGGGGAGCAGGTCCGCGAGTCCCGAGAAGCGCACCACCCGGAACTCCTCGGCGGCGCCGAGCCCGTGCCGGGCGCCCGTGCCCGCGGCCCGCTGCCGCAGGAGTTCCCCGACCAGCGGTGCGATGTCGCCGTCCTGCGCGTCGTCGAGCGCCGGGAGCCGCCACCCCCCGGTGCGGGCCTGGAGGCGGAGCTGGTGCACGAGGTTCCGCAGCGGGAGGTCGTGGTGCAGGGCGGCCGCCACCATCACGTCGAGCGTGTCGGTGGTGTCGACCACGTCGGTCACCCGTGCCGGGGGCCGGCCGAAGTACCACTGCTCGAACACCCCGTGGACCCCGATCCCGTCGACGAGGTGCTCGGGGTGGTGCTTGTCGAACTGCGCGCACCACACGGCCTCGGCCACCGCCGCGCCCACCACGAGGTGGTCCTGGTTGTCCTCGCCCTCCCCGGAGTGCGGGTCGTGCGACACGAGCGTGTGCGGGCGCAGGGTGCGCACCAGGCGGATCACCTGTTCGCGCAGGGCCACCTCGCTGGCGTCGCCGAGCGTGTCGGTCGGCCAGCCGAGGTCCACGACGTGCTCCACGCCGAGGGCATCCATCGCGGCCCGGAACTCCGCGGCCGCCCGGGTGGTGGTCTCCTCCTCCGGCACCCCGACCGAGTCCCAGCGGTCGTCGGTGACCCGGGCGACCACCACGCTCCAGCCGGCCCGCGTCCACCGGACGATGGTGCCGCCGCAGAAGAGGGTCGGGTCGTCCGCGTGGGCGGCGACCACGAGCACCGTGCGTCCCCGGCCGTCGGGGACCTGCACCACCTCCGGGTCGGCGTTCACCGTGTGCCGGCCCGCTCGATCAGCTCCTCGAGGGTGGCGACCACGACCGGCGCCAGGGTGGGCCCGGCGGAGAACGACTCCTCGTACTGGGCTCCCGGGTCGAGGTAGTCGGCCGGGACCACGAAGTCCTCCGCCGGCACCAGGTACCCGAGTTCGTCATCGGCCAGTCCCACCACCACGGGCACCGTGGCGCCGGCGGCGCGCATCGCCGCCTTCAGTCGCAGGCCCAGTTCCGGGAACAGCTCGCCGGGGACCGCGGCGAGCATGGCGGTGCCGAGCCGGGTGAGGGACACCTCGGTCACGTACTCGTCGCCGCGGCGTTCCGCGGCGGGCACCAGGCCGAGTTCCATGCCCATCTCGTAGAGCGGGTTCTCCAACCGGAACAGCACCTCGGCGCGCTCGAAGCCGACGGCGGGAGCGGCGTCCGTCGCCGCGCCGTCGAGTGCCCGCTCCACCGCGGCGGCGAGCACCGCGCCGAACCGCTCGGCCTCGGCGTGGGTGTTCACCTCCGTGGCGGGCGACTGCATGCCACCGAGCGCGCCCACCGCGAACACGGCCACGCCGCCCACGGCCGCCTCGACGGCCCGGCAGAGATGGCCGGGGAAGTCCGCGGTGACGTCGGTCCCGTCCGCGGCCACCACCTCCGGGTGGCAGGCGTACCCGCACAGCGTGGCGATCACCGACCCGTCGTCGCGCACGGCCCGCACCACCGAGAGTTCGTCGTCGAGCACCTCGGGGTTGCGCAGGTTCCGCACCAACTCCGGCACCGCAGCGGTCCCGGCGAGGAGGGAGGCAGGTTCGAGCGCGGCGACCGCGGCGGCCTGGGAGTCGGCCACCGTGGCGCGCACCCTGCGGAGGTAGTCGTGGTCGAGGCCCGACACCCCGTCGAAGGGTCGGCCCCAGAACCCCAGGCCGTCGGGCCCGTGGTGGGTGTGGGTGCAGGCCAGCACCCGCCGGCCCTTCTCCCCGGGGACCCGGGTGAGCCCCACGAGGTCGCAGACCGAGAGCACCACCGGCTCGCCACCGTCGGAGACGGCGAGGCTCCGCACCATCAGGTCGTCGTGCACCGCGGTCGCCGGTCGGTCGATGTCGAACCCGGCGAGGAACACGGTGTCGGTGTCGAGGTCGGGGGTGATCGGTCGTGCGTCGGCCCCCACGGCCACCCTGTGCTCGCCCATGTCCCAGACCCCCCGGGTGCGGTGGCGGTGCCGGTGCGACCGGTCGGTCGGCACGGTCGGACGGCACCGCGGTAGTGGAACGTAAGTATTGCTTACTCTAGGCTCCCGCCGGTGATCGTCGACGTCGAGGGGGCCGGGTCGGTCGAGCCGGCGCAGCCGGCCCTGCTGCGTGAGCTGAACGAGCGGGCGGTGCTCGACACCATCCGCCGCCTGCCGGGCATCAGCCGGGCCGAGACCGCCCGCCGGACCGGCCTGTCCAAGCCCACCGTCTCCCTCGCCCTTCGCACGCTGGAGGACAGCGGCCTCGTCCGCCCGTCCCGGACGGGCTCCGACCGGCCGGGACGCACCGGCATCCTCTACGAGGCCGTGCCGGACGCAGCGCTCGCCGGCGCGGTGGAGATCACCGTCACCGGGGTCAGGGGGGTGGCCGTCGACCTCGAGGGCAACGTGGTCGGCCGCGGGTCGGCGTCGTGGCGCTCCCCTCGGTCGGCCGCGTCGATCTACGACGCCGTGGCCCGGTGCGTCGAGCGCGTGCGGTCCGCCGTCCCCGGGGGTCGGCACCTCGACTGCCTGGCGCTCGGCACCCCGGGCGTGATCGACCCCACCACCGGCGTCCTCACCCGGACCGGCACCATCCCCGTCCTCGACGGTTCGGTCCCGGCGGAGGAGGTCGCCCGACGTGTGGACCTGCCCGTGGAGGTGCTCAACGACGTGGACCTCGCCGCGCTCGGGGAGCAGTCGGAGGGCCCGGGCCACGAGGTCCCCGACTTCGCCGTGCTCTGGGTGGGCTCGGGGGTGGGTGCCGCCCTGGTGCTCGACGGCCGACTCCACCTCGGCCATCGGGGCGGTGCCGGCGAGGTCGCCGACGTGCCCTTCGGCCGGGTGGCGGCCGCCGCGCCGGGCGTGGTCCGGGAGTTCGCCACCACCGGGGCCACCTCCGACGGGATCGAGGAACTCGCCGCCCGGCTCGCCGACTCCGGGGCCGCCACCGGGCTGTCGGCGCCGTTCACCGCGCAGGCCGTGCTCGACAGCGCACTGGTGGGCGATCCGCTCGGCGAGGAGGTGGTGGCCGAACTCGCCACCTGGACCGCCTGGTACGTCACCGTCCTCGCCGCCGTGGTGGACCCCGAGTTGGTGGTCCTCGGCGGCCCGGTCGGGTCCCACGACGCGCTGCTCGGCCCGGTGCAACGCCACCTCGGTGAGCTCCTCGACGCCCCGCCGCAGGTGATGACCTCGAAGCTCGGGGACGCCTCGGTCCTCGCCGGCGCCGCCGCCACCGCCCGTCGCACGGCGGCGGAGCTGGCCTTCGGCCGACGGGTACTGGAGCGCAGCGGCCCCGCGGGGACGGGAGGACGGTCGTGACGGACGTGACGGATGTGAGGGAGCCGACCGTGGAGGGGCGTCCGGCCGTGCTCGGCGGCGACCCGGTGCGTGCCGCGGACTACCCGAGGTGGCCGGTCTGGGACGACCGCGAGCGCGAGCTGCTGCTCGGCACCCTCGAGGCCGGGGGGTGGTGGCAGGGCGACGGGCACGCGGCCGCGGACTTCGCCGACGCCTTCGCCCGCTACCAGTCGGAGGAGTTCGGGCTCGCGCTGACCAACGGCACCCACACCCTCGAGGCGGCGCTGGCCGCCTGCGGGATCGGTGAGGGCGACGAGGTGATCGTGCCCGGGATCACCTTCGTGGCCTCGGCGACCGCGGTGCTGGCGGTGAACGCCACCCCCGTGCTCGTGGACGTGGACCCCGAGACGCTGTGCATCGACGTCGGGGCGGCGGAGGCCGCCGTGACCGACCGGACCCGGGGGATCGTCGCGGTCCACGTGGCCGGCGCGGCCGCCGACCTCGATCTGCTCACCGATCTGTGCGCCCGCCGCGGGCTGCGGCTCATCGAGGACTGTGCGCACGCCCACGGCACGTTCTGGCGGGGCCGGGGGGCCGGCTCGTGGGGCGACTTCGGGAGTTTCTCGATGCAGCGGTCGAAGCTGATGACCGCGGGCGAGGGCGGCGTGCTCATCTGCTCCGACGAGGAGCTGCGCGATCGGGCATGGGCCTACGCCGACTGCGGCCGGGTGAAGGGCGAGTGGTTCTACCACCACGCCACCTACGGCTCGAACCTCCGGATGACCGAGTGGCAGGGCGCGGTGCTCACGGCGCAGCTCGAACGCTTCCCCGCCCAGAACGAGCGGCGGAACCGCTCGGCGGTGGCGCTCGGCGACGCCCTGTCGGCGATCGAGGGGGTCCGCCCGCAGTTCCGTGACGAGCGCATGGACTCCCAGGGCAACTACTGCTACGTGTTCCACTACGACAGCGACGCCTTCGCCGGCCTCCCGCTGCGGGACTTCGAACGGGCGCTGGGGGCCGAGGGCATCCCCATGGGCGTGTCGTACCCGAGCCTCAACCACCTGGCGCTGTTCCGGGAGGGCAACTTCGGGCCGCGCCTGCGGGCGTCGGCCCCCACGCAGGACTACCGCTCGCTCCGGCTCCCGGTGGCCGAGCACGCCGCCGACTCCACCGTCTGGCTGGAGCACCGGCTGCTGCTCGCCGAGGTGGACGACGTCCTCGACGTCGCCCGGGCGGTGGAGCGGATCCAGCGGCACGCAGCCACGATCGTCGAACACCAGGGGGGTGGGTCATGAAGAACCGACACCGGTCCGGAGCGCGGGCCGTCAGGAGGATCCTCGCGGTGGCGGCCGCGGTGGCGGTGGTGCCGCTCGCGGCGTGCGGAGGCGGCGACAGCGCCGCCTCCTCCACCACGATCGCGTCCACCACCACGCCGGCGAAGGACCGCAAGCCGGTCACCCTCCAGCTGTGGTCGAGCTTCACCGACCAGGTGGCGATCGACGCGTTCAGGCCGATCCTGGAACGCTGTCAGAAGGACAATCCCTGGTTGACCATCGAGTACGTGGCCAAGGACGACATGGCCAACGCCGTGGCCGCGGCCGCAGAGGCGGGCAACCTCCCCGACGTGATCCAGGCGGACTTCGCCGGCGGTCTGGCCAAGCTCCAGGCCTCCGGTGTGATCCAGCCCCTCGACGACTTCGCCCGTCGTGACGGCTTCGAGTGGGACCAGTTCACCCCGGGCGGCCAGAAGCTCATGCGCTTCGACGACCAGTACTGGGGCCTGCCCCTCTCGCTCGACACCGCCGCCCTCTTCGTGAACGAGGACGTGCTCGGCCCGGAGGGTCTCGCGGCGCCCACCACGTTCGACGAACTCCGGACGGCGGCCGAGAAGCTCGTGAAGCGCTCGCCCGACGGGTCCATCGAGCGCATCGGCTGGGTGCCCGACGTGGGCGACGGCTCCTTCGTGCTGCCGGCCGGCCGGCTGTTCGGCGGGCGGATCTTCAACGACGACGGCACCAAGGTGGTGCTCGCCGACGGCGACGCCTGGGCCGACTCGATCCGGTTCCAGAAGGAGTTCTTCACCCAGCTCGGCGACCCGGCCGACGTGGCCCGCTTCGCGTCCTCGCTCGGCTCCTACGACTCCTCGGAGAACTTCTTCATCACCGGCCAGGTGCCCCTGTACACGGAGGCGTCCTACTTCGTGACGTGGCCGAGTCGCTTCGGCAAGGGCAAGCCGGAGAACTGGAGCGTGGTGCCGATGCCCGGGCCGAAGGGCGTGGCGGACGCCGACAAGTTCGCCCTGATCGCCTCCGGCAACGGGTTCTTCGTACCCACCGAGCCCAAGGCCGGCGACCCCGAGGCGTCGTGGGTGGCCGCCTCCTGCATGGCCACCGCGGCCGAGCAGATCGCCGAGTTCGAGGTGGCCCAGGGCAACATCCCGGCCAACATCGAGGCGCTCGACCTGTTCGAGCAGGCCGAGTCGACCCGCATCCCGGAGTACAAGACCTTCATCGACCTCGCCCGGTCGCCCAACCCGTCGGTGCCCGACAACGCGGTCATCGTCGAGACGGCGAGCGACGCCATCGTCGAGCTGGCGCTGAAGTACCGGCGGGGTGAGATCCCCGACGACCAGCTGGAGTCCGAGCTCTCGGCCCTGCAGGACCGTCTCCAGGACGAACTCGACCTCGAGCGCGGCAGCTGAGTGGCTGCGGCGACCGTGTCGGGCGCGGCCGTGTCGGAGGAGCCCCCGGAGCGCCGGGCGGCCCGGCGGCGGGCGGACCGGCGGCGCCGGCTCACCGTGCTGGCGATGCTGTCGCCGTGGATCATCGGCTTCTGCGTGTTCACCCTCTACCCGGTGGTGAACTCCTTCTACTGGTCGTTCACCATCAAGCGGTACGGGGCGCCGGCCCGCTGGGTCGGCCTGCAGAACTACGAGCTGCTGCTGCGCAGCGACGACCTGCTCAAGTCGCTCGGCAACACCGCGTACCTCGCGGCGTTCGGCCTGCCGGTCCGGGTGGGCCTCGCGCTCCTCGCGGCCACGCTGCTGGTGCGCGCCCGTCGGGGCAACGGCGTCTACCGGGTGATGTTCTTCGTGCCCTCCATCGTGCCCGCCGTGGCGAGCGGCGCCCTCTTCTTCTTCCTGCTGAAGGAGGGTGGACCGGTGTCGAGCCTGTTCGGGCTCTTCGGCGCCGAGGCACCCCTGTGGTTCGGTGACCCGCGCTGGGCGAAGCCGGCGCTGATCATGGTGGCCACCTGGGCCCTCGGCGACGTGATGCTAATCCTCCTCGCCGGCCTCGTGGACATCCCCACCTCCCTCTACGAGGCCGCCGAGCTCGACGGGGCCGGCCGATGGGCCAAGTTCCGCCACGTCACACTCCCGATGATCTCCCCGGTGATCTTCTTCGTGGTGCTCACCGGGATGATCGGGGTGCTGCAGAGCTTCGACCAGGCCTACGTGTTCAGCCAGGGGGTCCGCGAGGGGCGTCTCACCGGTGAACCCGCCGGGTCGTTGCTCACCTACGCGATGCTGCAGCTGCGCCTGTTCCAGGACGGCCGGGTGGGCTTCGCGGCGGCCATGGCGTGGGTCATGTTCCTCATCACGCTCGCGGTGACGCTGGTGATGCTGTGGAGCCGGCGGCGGTGGGTGCACACGGCCACCGAGGAGTTCGGGTGAGCCGCACCCGCCGGTTCCTCGCGCTGGTGGGCCGGCACTCGGTCCTGATCGGCCTGGCGGTCATGTTCGCCCTGCCGTTCTTCTTCATGCTGCTGCAGTCGGTGATGCCGCTCGACCAGGCCAAGACCGGCACCCTGTTCCCGTCGCGCTTCGAGTGGGACAACTACTCCGAGGTGTTCCGGCGCGTCCCCCTCGGCGGCTACGTCCTCAACACGCTCAAGGTGTGCGCGCTGTCGGTCACGGGCACGGTGGTCAGCTGCGTGCCGGTCGCCTACGCGTTCAGCATCCTCCGTTGGAAGGGCCGCACCGCGGTGTTCGTACTGGTGCTGTGCACGATGATGCTGCCCTATCAGGTGCTGTTCGTGAGCCAGTACCAGATCTTCTCGTCGCTGGGCTGGCTCGACACGATCCTGCCGCTGGTCGTCCCGGCCTTCTTCGCCGACGCGTTCAGCATCTTCCTGCTGCGCCAGTTCTTCCTGACGCTGCCGTCGGAGACCCTCGACGCCGCCCGGGTGGACGGGGCCGGGGAGTTCACCGTGCTCACCCGGGTGGTGGTGCCGATGGCCAAGCCCGGGATCATGGCGGTGGCGATCTTCCAGTTCCTGTTCGCCTGGAGCGACTTCTTCGGCCCCAACATCTACCTGTCGAGCGAGGAGAACCTCACGCTGGCGGTGGGGCTCGTCCGGCTCAACACCGCGGTGGCCCGGCTGGGTGAGTCCAACCTCACGATGGCGGCCTCGGTGGTGTTCGTGCTCCCGCTGCTCGTGATCTTCTTCTTCGCCCAGAGGACGTTCATCGAAGGCGTCACCCTCACCGGCACCAAGGGCTGACCGTGTTCCCCGCCCACCCCCGCCTGCCGGCGGACACCCTGCGCATCGTGGAGATCCACTACTACCGGGTACCGGTGGAGCGCTGGGAGCTCATGCTGCTGCGGGCACGCCAGTCCGGCGCGAACGGCGTGTCGAGCTACATCCCGTGGGTCCATCACGAGCCTCGGCCCGGGGAGCTCGACCTCACCGGCACCACGGCCCCCGAGCGCGACCTCGTCGGGTTCGTGCGCCGCTGCGAGGAGGCGGGACTCGGCTTCGTGGCGAAGCCGGGGCCGTTCTGCGACTCGGAGATGATCGGCGGTGGCGTGCCACCCTGGTTGCTCGAGGCGCACCCCGACTGGTGGGCGGTGCGCCACGACGGCGAGCCGTACCGCCACGGTGACTCCGAGGACCCGCGCCTCGGCTACGACCACCCTGCGGCCCAGGACGCCGCCGCCGGGTGGCTCCGTGCCGTGGCGGAGGCACTGGTGCCGTTCGCGGACCGCAACCTCTGGGCGGTCCAGGTGGACAACGAGACGCCGGGCGACGGCATGTGGATCCACGAGGACGGCCGTGCGCCGTCACCGATCCGGGCCGACCTCGCCGATCCGGGCCGGTGGCGGGACTTCCTCGCGGCCCGCTACGGCGGCGTGGAGGCCCTCAACGCGGCGTGGGGCACCTCCTACACGGACCTGTCGGGTGTGCCGCTGCCCACCGCCTGGGACCGGCCGTCCGATGTGGAGGGGTTGCGGCGCTGGATCGACCTGGACCGTTTCGCGGACGCCCAGGTCGCCTCCGGCCTGGCCGCCTACGCCGCCGCGCTGGCAGAGGTCCTCCCGGGGGTGCCGCTCTTCCACGACTGGCTCTGCATGCCGTGGCCGTTGTCGGGGATGCTCGTGGATCCGGTCGTGCTCGCCGACACCTGCGGCTGGATCGGCCAGAACGTGTACGCGGAGGGGGTGGATCCCGCCGCCGCGATCGCCGGCACCGCGTGGTACCGCATGGACGACGCCGAGTACGTGCACCACGCCTGGTGGCGGACCCGTCTGTGCCACGCCCTGTCGCCCCCCGGGTACCCGCACCTCGTGCCCGAGATCTCGGCCCGCCAGGACTTCTACCTCCAGTGCTCGCTGGCGGGCGGCATGGACGCGCCCTGCATCTACATGCTGCACTCCTCCGAACCCGAGCCGGTCGGGGTGGGGGCCTTCCAGCGGTGGGCCGAGGAGGCCCCCGTGCTGCCCGACGGCACCGTGTTCGAGTGGTGGTGGAACCTCCGCTGCCTGTTCCTCTGCCTCCAGGCCGGCGGTGCCGACCTGGCCGGTTCACCCCTGCCCGCGGAGGTGGCCGTGGTCCACGACCACGCCGGTGAGCGGGTCGCCCGGTGGGGCGGGGTGATCCCGGGAGCAGGCCTCGACCACGCGCCGGAACTCCGCGACCTGGCCGCGGCCGCCAACTCCTCGGCGGCCGGCATGGCGGTGGCCGAGGACCTGGTGCGGCGCGGGGTGCCCTTCGACGTGGTCGTGCCCGCCCGCGACCTGCCCGGGGGCCACCGCACCTTGCTGGTGCCCGACGTGGCGGTCATGTCCCGGGCCGCGTGGGAGGCCCTCGTCGCCGTGGAGGCCCGCCACCCGGGGACGGTCCGCCTGGTCGGCCGCCGCCCCGGCCTCGACGAGGACCTGTGCCCGCTCCCAGCGGCCGACTTCGCTCCCGTCGACGACGCCCTGTTCGGCGGTCCCGGTCCCCGGCCCGAGGGGGTCGACGTGGCGGTGCGGACCGGTGCGTCGGGTCGGCGCTACGTGACGGTGGTGAACCGCACCCACCGGGACGTGTCGACCGAGGTGGAGGGCATCGGGGTCCGTGCCGGTCCCGCGTCGGTCACCTGGTTCGCCCTCGACGGTGCGCCGGGGGCGGCCCGGGTGACCGCCGCACTGTTGCACGGGGACGACGCCGCGGTGGGTCCCGTGGGGTGCTCGCAGGGACAGGCCGCGGTGGCCCTGCTCGACGGGCCCGCAGGGCCGGTGTGGCACGTGGTGAGCCAGGAGCGGGCATGGGTCACCCTGCCGGATGCCGCGGGCCGGTCGGTCACCCGGATCACCCTCGCCGGCTCGGTGCTGCCGTCGGAGGTCCCGCTCGGTGCGGACGGCCGACTCCGGGCCGTGCACCAGGACGACCACGGCCAGACCGACCGCCACCTCGTGGGTCGACCCGACGCAGTGGCCGCGGCCGCCGCGGACGTGGCCGGCCAGGTCGTCCACTTCATGGAGACCACCCTGCTGGCGGCCGAGGCCGAGGCTGCGCACCTCGGCTGCTCCGCCGCCGAGGTGGTGCACGCCGTGCGCCGCACCCGGAGCCGGATCCTCGCCGGCACCGCCACCCCCGAGGAGGTCGAGCGCCTGCCGGGCCTCACCCGGGTGGCGGCACGCATGAACGACATCCGCCTGGGGGTCTCGTGAGCGGTCCGCCCGACGCGCCCGTCATGGGTGCCTGGGAACTCGCCACCGACCCCGGGGGTCCGTGGCGGCCGGCCTCGGT
>CAIPVR010000239.1 GCA_903868545.1 uncultured Actinomycetes bacterium | reverse complement strand
GCCCTCCTCACCCCCGCCGCCCTCCTCACCCCCGCCGCCCTCCTCACCCCCGCCGCCCTCCTCACCCCCGCCGCCCTCCTCACCCCCGCCGCCCTCCTCACCCCCGTGGGCGCCCCCACCGACCTGACGACCCGCCACCACCCCACGCTCTGTGTCGCGTGGCGATAGCGATCACCATCACCACGCGACACAGAGCGTGGGAGGCGGGGCGGTACCCTTCCGGCCATGCCGACCCGGGGGCGAACGGTGCGTGCGACGGCACTGCTGCTGCTCGTCGTCGCGGTGCCCGCGCTCACCGGCTGCCTCACCTCCGAGGCATCCATCACCGTCCGTGACGACCGTTCCGCCACGGTGGACCTGCTCGTCCTCCCCGGCACCACCGAGGCGTCCGCCCTGGGGGGCGCGGCGGGCATCGCCCGGCTCGCGAAGGTCATCGACGGACTCCCCGGCGACGTGGAGGCCCAGACCATCGAACGGCGGGGCCTTCCCGGCCTCGAGGTCACCGTCGAGGTGGAGGACGTGGCCACCCTGGCCCAGCCGCTCACCACCCCGGCCCAGCCGGGTGCGAGCGCCCGGTTCTTCAACCGGTTCGACCTCACCGAGACCGAGGACGGCTGGCTGCTCGAGGCCGAGGCCGTGCCGCTGGCACAGGTGGTGACCGGGGTACCGCTGCCCCTCTCGCCCGACGACTCGGACTACGACCTCAGGCTCACACTGCCGGGCTCGATCACCGGCACCAACGCCGAGGACCAGGAGAAGGGCACCGGGTACTGGACGGTGAAGTCCGATCCCGTGCCGATCTCGATGCGCACCCGCACCGGCACCACGATCAACCCGGTGCTCGTGCTCGTGGGTGCCGCCCTCGGCGTGATCCTCGTGGGCGCAGTGGTCGCCGTGTGGGCCCGGGAGGCCACCGTGCGGCGCCGACTCCGTCGTCAGGCCGCGGCCTCCGCTGCGGCAGCGGCCGCCCCGGCCTCGGCATGGGCGCCGCGGACCGACACCCCGGTGGCCGGATCGGGTGCCGGGCGGTCGCGGCGGCCTCGGCGGAAGCGGGAACCGGACGGGCCGGCGGGTGGCCCTGCGGCGTCGGTGCCGGGCATGTACCCGGAGATCCACGACGGATCGGTCGCGGTGCCCGTGGGCGGCAGCGCCTGGGGGCCACCGCCGCCCGAGCCCACCCCCACTGCCGGACCCGCCGCGGTGCCCGCGGAGTCGGCCACCCCGGTGGACGCAGCCGTCCCCGTCGCTGCGACGCCACCGTCCCCGGCACCGGCGGCACCTTTCCCGGCACCACGACCGGCCCCGGCGGCAACGACGTCGGCATCCCCGACCCCGACGGCATCCCCGACCGCGACGGCAGCTCCGGCCGAGCCGACCCCGCCGGCATCCCCGCCTGCGCCGATGGTGCCGCCCGGCTGGTACGACGACCCCGACCGCCCGGGCGGCCACCGCTACTGGGACGGGACCGCCTGGACGGAGCACCGGTCGTGAGGCCGGCCGCACGACGGACGGCTGCACGATGAGGACGGCCCCACGATGAGGACGGCTGCACGATGAACACGGCTGCACGATGAACACGGCCCCACGATGAGGACGCCGGTGGAGGTGGCCGCCACACTGCGCCACTCGGTCGGCCAGGTCGTGCGCGGCAAACCCGCGGAGATCGACCTCGCCCTCACCACGCTGCTCGCCGGCGGCCACCTCCTGGTGGAGGACCTCCCCGGCACCGGCAAGACGCTGCTCGCCAAGAGCCTGGCCGCCGCGCTCGGCGGCACCTTCGGGCGCGTGCAGTGCACCCCCGACCTGCTCCCCACCGACATCACCGGCACCAGCATCTTCCGCCCCGACGGTGGCGAGTGGGAGTTCCGCGCCGGGCCGGTGTTCGCGAACGTGGTGCTCGTGGACGAGGTGAACCGCGCCTCGCCCCGCACCCAGGCCGCGCTGCTCGAGCCGATGGAGGAACGCCAGGTCACCGTCGACGGCCGCACGTGGCGACTGCCCGACCCCTTCTTCCTCGTCGCCACCCAGAACCCCCACGGGCAGGTGGGCACGTTCCCCCTGCCCGAGAGCCAGCTCGACCGGTTCGCCGTCGTGATGAACATGGGCCTGCCCGGACGCGACGCGGAACGCGAGATCGTCACCGGAGTGGGCGGCACCGCCGCGCTCGAGCAGGCGGCCCCGGCGTCGAGCCCCGACGAGGTGGCGGCCACGGTGGCCGCCGTCGGCGCGCTGCACTGCGACCCGGCGGTGGTGGAGTACCTCCTCGACCTCGTGGACGCCACCCGCGTGCATCCCCACCTGGGCCAGGGCGCGTCGCCGCGGGCCGCCGGTGCGCTCATGCAGCTGAGCCGGGCACGAGCCGTGGTCGCGGGCCGCAACTACGTCACCCCCGATGACGTGCAGGCCACCTTCGTGCCCGCCCTCGCCCACCGGGTGACGGTGGGCGACCGGGTGGACACCGCGGTGGCCCGCGGTCTGCTGGCCGGGATGCTCGCCACGGTGCCGGTGCCCCGGCCCCCGGTCTGAGGTCCGCCGGTGCGGGTGCGGCCCACACTGCAGGGTGTCCTGCTGGGGGCGGCCCTCGTCCTCGTGGTGGTCGCCCGCCCCGCCGCCACCGACCCGGTGGTCGCCGGGTTCGTGTGGGCGACCTTCGCCGCCCTGTGGGTGGTGGGAGCGGTCTGGCCGGTGGTGGCCGTCCGGGGCGTGACCGTCGAGGTGCGGGAGGCGCCCACCGACCTGCTCGTGGGTGACCCCGCCTCGGTCACCCTGGAGGTCGCCGGGGGCCCCGCCGACCTGGCCGTGGCGGTGGCCGACACGAGGACCGGGCCCACCTTCCGGGACGGCTCCACGGTGGAGCTGCCGCTCTCGATGGAACGGCGCGGGGTGCTCGTGGGACTGCAGCTCGATGTCCGCTCCGAGGGGCCGTTCGGGATCGTCAGGGCCACCCGGCGCCTCCGCCCCGACCTCCCCGGCACCCTGTGGGTGGGACCGTCGCCGATGCGCACCACCGCCGAGCCCGGCCAGTTGCCGAGCGATGGCGACATCTCACCGGCCGGCGGGCCGCCCGTGGGCGGCGACACCGTCCGCGCCGTGCGGCCGTACGTGCCCGGCGACCCCGCCCACCTGGTGCACTGGCCCACCACCGCCCGTACCGGCACGCTGGTGGTGCGCGAGCTGGAGCCGCCCACCCCACCCGGCCTCGCCGTGGTGGCCGACCTCACCGCCGACGAGGGCGCCGAGGGCGTGGCGGCCCGGGCCTCGGGGTTGTGCCGCACCCTGCTCGGCGGCGGCGCCCGCGTGGTCCTCTGCACCCACACCCTCGACGGGCCCGTGGCGGTGCAGGTGCGGTCCCTCCGCGACGTCGACCGCACCCTCGCCGCGGCCATGCCCGGCCCGCCGGCCGCGCCGCCCCCGGGATGGCCCGTCGAGAGGATCGAGGTCCCGTGAGCGGCGCGCGGCGGGCGCTGGGCCTGATCGTGCCGCTCGAGCGCGCCGAGGACCGCCAGGACCTGCCCGGCTGGCGGCTCCTGTCGGTGGCGGCGCTGGTGGCGGCGTCGATGTGGCTCATGGCGACGGCGGTGGCGATCGGCACCGAGCCCGGGCTCCTGCCCCTCGCCGCGGCGGGGGTGGGGGCCCTCGCCGTGGTGGGCCTGCCGTCGG